>MNYN01000025.1 GCA_001873105.1 Flavobacteriaceae bacterium CG2_30_34_30
TTTATTCATTTATTTTTATAATTATTTATTTTTTATTTTATAATATTATATCATTAATGATTTTTGGTGAAGAAGAGGTTTTTCCCTACTACTTGCAACAACCCTTTATATATTACATTAAAGCCCTTCTTATATTTCCTTTTTTAGAAGAATTAATATTCAGAAGAAGTTTACTTCGATTATTGTTAGTGAACTATTCCGCCAAAAAAGCTATAATCCTCTCTTCATTTGGGTTTGCACTATGTCATTATTTTTCAAATACAGCATTATTTTACACTTTTTTGGGCAGTCTTTTTTTTGGTTATCTTTATTTAAAATATAGAAACATATGGATTTGTTTCATTATGCATTCGTTACATAATTTATTAGTCATAATTATTTTGCCTTTAATAAAAGTAGAATTTATAAATTCATTTAAATATCCAGTTATTTTGTTGTTTATTATAGTTTCTTTAATTTTGATAATATTTTCTTTAAAAAAAATTATCAATTTAAAATGAATAATACCAGAAAAAATTATAATGAAAATCCTAATAGCTCTACCAAAAAAAATCATTCTACTAAAAAGAAAAGTTGGCTCTTTAAAATGATTGATGAAATTATTTATTTCTTTTTTCATTAAAAATTAAAATACTATGATATCAATAATTTTCCCTCTAAACGGTTTTAGTCTTCCTTATCTTAATTTAATTCTGATTAATCATCTCTAAATAGCTTTTGAGGTGTGAGAGTTTATATGTTATACCCCGATTTCGATTATTTCTATAGAATTTAAAGTTTTTGATCTTGGCATATAATAGTTCTTCACCCAAGAGGTCTTCCTAGATATATGTTGGCATAGATTTGAGTGGTTGCGATTTTGGTGTGGCCGAGGAGCTTTGAAACGGTTTCAATGGGGACACCGTTGCTCAAAGTTACTGTAGTGGCGAAGGTATGGCGGGCAATGTGGAAGGTAAGGTGCTTATTAATCTCCAACTTTGTTGCTATTTCCTTTAAATAGAAATTGGATTTTTGGTTGGAATAAACCGGCAGAAGCTTTCCTGTAATCTGAACTTTTGGATGGTCTTTATACTTCGCGAGAATCTTTGCTGCTTCGGGCAGTAGTGGGACCTTTACCGGCACACTTGATTTTTCCCTTTTTGTGTAAATCCATTCCTGGCCATCGATACCGATACAAATATTATCGGGGGTAAGATTGTACACATCAATGTGAGCCAGTCCGGTATAGCAAGCAAAAACAAAGAGGTCTTTATTGATCTGATGTTGTGGTTTCTCAAAGGTACTTTCATAAAGCAGCTGCAGCTCTTCTTCATTGAGGTGCTCGCGTTCTGACTTTTCAAATTTAAGCCTGAATTTGTGACCGGGGTTCTTTTCAATCCATTCCAGGTATTCAGCCAACTTGAGCAGCTTTTTAAAGCGCTCCATATGTTTCATCCTACCATTGTTATTTAGGTCCACTTTTTTTCGCAGGAAATTGTCAAAGTCAATGATGAACTCATAATTGATTTGTTTGAGGTAGATGTCTGCTGACTTGTGTTTCTCAGAAACAAATTCGAGGAGGTACTTCTCTGTGGTATCATAGTTTTTTAGGGTTCCTTCCCTGAGGTTACTGTTCTTCCTGCAGTTGTGATAAGTTAATAGTTCGGATAGTGTTTTATTCTTACTGTCCTCACCAAAGTAACGCGCTTTTACAAGACCTGCTGAAATATGTTTCCCCTCCTCTACCAGTTCTTTATGGGCTTTATAGATATTGGTTTTTATTTGTTCAATGGAGTTGTTGACGATTTGTGCCATGGACGATGAACCTTTTACGACACTTGATGTCTGACACCACTGTTTTAGAGGGGTTTCGTGCTTTATGCTGAACTCGGTGTATTTTCCGTTTACCGTTAGCCTAGCATAGATCTGTCCTGTTTCAGGATTTAATTTTTTCTTTCTGATAATGAAAGAAACGTGAAAGGCGTTCAAATTGTGCATATTTAAAGGGTTTGGTTAATAATGCACGAAAGCCAAACCGTTCAAAAAATGTCACTTGGATGTGAAATGTAAATATAAAACTCTTTTTTTATGATTAAAATGTCTCACAAAAAATAGTGTGAATTTTGTTAAAATTTGAGCTTAAAAAAACTTGTAAAACCCTATCAATATTGGATTTAATGATGAATTTTCGACTCACAAATGTCTCACAAGTATCTCACAGAACTCACACATATCTCACATAAGATTGGGTAAATTTTGTTAAAATTTGGAAGATGAAAAAAACCTAATTATATGATTTTCATATAATTAGGTTTTTATTGGTGAGTTTTGGTAAACTCTTTGTCGGGATGACAAGATTTGAACTTGCGACCCCTCGCCCCCCAGACGAGTACGCTACCAGGCTGCGCTACATCCCGTTTATACTTAAATAATCCAATTTAATTTTATAAAAATTTAGAATAAATTATTCCAAACTTTAAAGTGGAGCAGCAGGTCCTTAGCTTGTCGAAGGGCTACATCCTAAAATCAGTTTGCAAAAGTAACTAATTAAAAAAGTTTTCCAAATAAGTAAATACATTTAATTCCTTAATACAATAAAACCTTCCCATTTCTGGAAAGGTTTTGTCGGGGTGGCAGGATTCGAACCTGCGGCCTTCCCGAAGCAAGTTCGGGACGCTATAAAAATCCTACTTTCCTTAATACAATAAAACCTTCCCATTTCTGGAAAGGTTTTGTCGGGGTGGCAGGATTCGAACCTGCGGCCTCCTGCTCCCAAAGCAGGCGCGATAACCGGGCTACGCTACACCCCGAATAAAAACATGTTTTTTATCGGAGTGCAAATATATCCTTTTCTATAGGAATTTATCATTAATTTTTAATTTTTTTTATGTAAAAAATAATAAGGTATTGATTTACTAATAATTAACATATTTTTTGTAAAAATCATTCCCCACATTATTCTGTTTTTAGTAACTTTTCCGAAAATTAATTTTATGCGGTATTTTCTATCTTATCTAGTCCTTTTAACCTTTTTTACCTCTTGTGCGCAACAAGTAAAACTGGATGATATTCCTATACAAGAAGAGGTGCGAAATTACAGTATTAAAACTTTTGTTTCTGGCATTTCTATTCCTTGGGGTATGGCTTGGTTGCCGGATGGCAGTATGCTTATTACCGAAAAAAGCAGCGATCTTATTCATTTTATTAATGGTGAGAAATTAAATATTACAACAACATTCCATGATTTATATATAAGAGGTCAAGGCGGGCTTTTAGATATTGAAGTACACCCCAACTACCTTGAAAATGGCTGGATTTATATTTCCTACGCATCCAATGAAGGAGAAGGCGATGGTGGAAATACAAAGTTAATAAGAGCAAAACTTGAGGGGAATACGTTGACACAAGTGGAAACTTTATACAAAGCAACCCCAAACACAACTAGTGGGATACATTTTGGCTCCAGAATTGTTTTTGACAAGGATGGGTATGTCTATTTAACCATTGGTGATCGAGGAAACAATGAGGAAAATCCTCAAGACATCCATAGAGATGGCGGAAAAGTGTATCGTTTACACGAGGATGGTAGCATTCCTAAAGACAATCCTTTCATTTCTGTAGCAGGGGCTAAAACTGCTCTGTTTTCCTATGGACATCGCAATTTGCAAGGCATGACAATACATCCTTCAACAGGAAAAATATGGACTCATGAACATGGACCTAAAGGAGGTGATGAAATAAATATCCTTAAAAAAGGAGCTAATTATGGATGGCCTGAAATTACGTATGGGTTAAATTATGACGGCACTGTAATTACAGAAGAAACAGAACGTAAAGGGATGGAAAACCCCATTTATTATTGGCTTCCATCTATCGCGCCAAGCGGAATGGCTTTTGTAACCGGCGATAAATTTCCGGATTGGAAAGGCGATTTATTAGTAGGTTCGCTTAAATTTCAATATCTAGAATTAGTGAAATTAGATGGGAATAAAGTCATTGCAAGACAAAAAATAGCAACAGACATCGGAAGAGTACGAAATGTAAAAATAGGTCCTGATGGTTATATTTATATTGCCGTGGAAGGAAAAGGAATTGAAAGAATTACTCCTAATTAATATGAAAAATCACATACATTTATTATCCTTTACTTTATTCTTTTTTGTAAGTTGTACTTCTCTTGAAAAGAAAAAAGTTGCAGAAAATTCTACTAAAAATAGCATAGTAATTTCGGATAATCATTCGAAAGAAAAAACAGAATTGCAAAAAAGCATAATGCGCGGTAAAAATGTGTATTCCGGTTTTTGCATGCAGTGCCATTTGCCTGACGGTAAAGGCGTTCCCGGAAACTTTCCTCCATTGGCAGGCTCAGACTGGCTTACTGACAAGCGTTCTGAAAGTATTTACGCTGTAAAATTTGGACAAACTGGTGAAATTATCGTAAACGGAGTAAAATACAACAACGTGATGGCACCAATGGGTCTTAACGATGAAGAAGTTGCTGACGTGATGAACTATATAATGAACTCATGGGGAAATACACAAGACCAAATGGTAACTGTTGACGAAGTAAAAGATGTAAAAAAGTAAATGAAATGCAAATCCATTTTTTGCTATTACTTATTATGAACCAATTAGCATTCTAAAAATCGACATCTTAATCCTTTGTACTTCCTACTTAATACTATTTAATTATTACCTTTGTTAAAACTTAATCAGATGCTAATAATAGGAATAGCCGGCGGTACAGGTAGTGGTAAAACCACGGTGGTAAACCAGATATTAAATGAACTTCCAAAAGCAGATGTTGGTGTAATTTCGCAAGATTCCTATTATAAAGACACTACCCATCTTAGTTATGAAGATCGTGTAAAAATAAATTTTGACCACCCTCAAGCTATTGATTTTGATTTACTTGTTACTCATCTTAAAGAATTAAAAAGCGGGAAAACTATACAACAACCCGTGTACTCCTTTATGGATCATAATAGAACAAAAAAAACCATTCCCACAGTACCAAAAAGAGTGATGATTGTAGAAGGTATTTTGATTTTTGCGCACCCGGATATCCGAGAAATGTTTGATATGAAAATATTTGTACACGCTGACTCTGATGAAAGACTTATAAGAAGACTGAAAAGAGACATTACAGAACGAGGACGAAATCTTGAGGAAGTGCTAAACCGTTACCAAACAACACTAAAACCTATGCACCAGCAATTTATAGAGCCAACAAAGGAATTTGCAGATATAATAATCCCTACAAATCGCTATAACACGGTGGCTGTAGAAATGGTACAAACCATTATCCATCAAAAATTAAGAGCCTAAAATGGAAACATCCGGTACTAAAAAGAAAAAATGGTGGAAGTATGTAGGAAACAAATATATCCTCATTCTTCTAGTATTTGCTATTTGGATGGTATTTTTTGATAGTAACTCTTTATTGGTTCATAAAGAATTGAATGACGAAATAATGGAACTAGAAAACAACAAAGAATATTTTCAACAAGAAATTTCAAAAGATAAAATATTTTTAAAAAAACTAAAAGACAGCAGTGAATTAGAAAAATTTGCAAGAGAAACCTACTTTCTAAAAAAAGATAACGAAGAAATATTTATTATCGAGCACGAAGATAGTATCCAAAAGAAATAATAAAGATGAGCGAATTTTTATTCCAAGAATTTAAGGAGGTATCTGCTAAAGCCTGGAAACAAAAAATACAAGCAGAACTAAATGGTGCCGACTATACTAAATCGTTAGTTTGGAAAAATACCGAAGGAATTGATGTTACCCCCTTTTACCATCAAGACGAAATTAAAGATCCCTTCACCCCTATTCCCGGACAGCCGAAAAATTGGTCCGTATGCCAGTCTATTTTTGTTGATGATGTAACTATTGCCAATCATCTCGCCTTAGACGCCATAAAACGTGGTGCAGAGGCTATACAGTTTTTAGCAGTAAAAGAATTTTTACCTCAAGCCCTTTTTAAGGAAATAGATTTTTCAAAAACAAAACTCTATTTCCATTTTCAGTTTCTTTCTAAAGATTTTATTGAAACACTAAACGAATTTTTCAAAAACAAAAACACTACATTTTTTCTCAATGTGGATATCATTGGAAACCTAACAAAAGACGGCAATTGGTTTTATAATTTAAAACAAGACCACCAAATTCTGGAAGAAATTATTAAAAACACTACTTCTACCAATACTATTTTAAGTGTAAATACTTCCATCTATCAAAATGCCGGAGCAACCATGGTGCAACAACTAGCGTATGCACTTGCTCACGCCAATGAATACCTAAATCACCTCAACAATATAACGATTAGCAAAGATATTTTCCTAACATTTCAAGTTGCTGTAGGGTCTAATTATTTCTTTGAAATCGCAAAACTCAGAGCGCTTAGAAAACTTTATGCCGCTTTAGCAAAAGAATATGGTTATTCCGAAAATTGCCATCTTTTTGTAACACCTTCCATAAGAAACAAAACCATTTACGACTATAATGTAAATATGTTACGCACTACAACCGAATGTATGAGTGCCATTTTTGGAGGTGCAGACACCATTTGCAACGTACCTTACGATGCTTTATACCACAAAAGCAACGAATTTGGCGAACGCATATCTCGCAATCAATTGCTAATTCTAAAAAAAGAAAGTTATCTGGATATGGTTAGTAATCCTGCCGATGGCTCGTATTATATAGAATCGATTACCAATCAATTAGCTGAAAAAGCACTCGCTCTTTTTAAAGAAATAGAAAAAGCCGGCGGATTTTTAAAACTACTAAAAGAAGGGGTCATTCAGAAAAAAATAAAAGAAAGTGCCGCAAAAGAACAAGAATTATTTAATGAAGGGGAAAAAATACTACTTGGCACAAACAAACACCCCAACAAAAAAGATAGCATGAAAAACGATTTGGAACTCTACCCTTTCGTAAAAATAAAACCAAGAAAAACCCTTCTCGAGCCCATTATAGAAAGACGCTTAGCAGAAAAAGTGGAACAAGAACGACTTGAAAAGGAGTAGTTTTCAACCCAAATGCTTATATTTGAATAAACTAAAATACTATGGAAGCCATAAGAAAAATTGTCAAAGTAATTGACAATACAATTACAATAACGCTCCCTGATAATTTTTCAGACGGAGAAGTGGAAGTTATTGTATTAAAAAACGATTCTATTTTTGCTTTGACCGAGAATCAAAAAGAAATTCTCAACAAACGTTTAGCAGAACCCGATGATCATTACATTTCTGCAGAACAATCCATAGATTATTTAAAAAAGAAATATGGTCTTTAAAGTCCAAGTACTTTTACAAGCGCAAAGAGAGATTGATGAAGCTATTGCTTACTACGAAGAAATAAGCCCATCAATTCCTAAAAAATTCATAGAAGAATTGTCATCAACATACCATACCCTTTCCAAAAACCCATATTATCAAAAACGTTACTTAAATTTTAGAGGATTACCGTTGAAACGATTTCCATTTATATTGTTTTTCGATTTAAATGAAACACAACAAATAGTAAAAATTATATCATGTTTTCATTCAAGTAAAAACCCCACTAATTATCCAAAAAAGTTAAGATAAAGTAAATGAGTAGAAAAAACATACAACATATTAAAATTCAAAGTTCTGATAACTTATCTAGGCATTCAAATTTAACCTTGGAAACTGCGGAAGGTATCGAGGTAAAAAAAACCTATTCCAAAGAAGACATCGATACTTTAAAACACCTCAATTTTGTTGCAGGAATTGCGCCACATCTTCGCGGTCCTTATAGTACCATGTATGTTCAAAAACCGTGGACCATCCGTCAATATGCCGGATTTTCAACCGCTGAAGACAGTAATGCTTTTTACCGAAGAAATCTTGCAGCAGGTCAAAAAGGACTTTCTGTAGCATTTGATTTAGCTACACATCGAGGATATGACAGCGACCACGAGCGCGTGCAAGGCGATGTTGGAAAAGCTGGAGTTGCTATCGATTCGGTGGAAGACATGAAAATTTTGTTTGATCAAATTCCGTTAGACAAAATGAGCGTATCAATGACCATGAATGGTGCCGTATTACCCATTATGGCATTTTACATCGTTGCCGCAGAAGAACAAGGTTTTTCACTAGAAGCATTAATGGGAACCATCCAAAACGATATTCTCAAAGAGTTTATGGTAAGAAACACGTACATCTATCCGCCAACTCCTTCCATGCGTATCGTTTCTGACATTTTTGAGTTTACCTCTAAAAAAATGCCTAAATTTAATTCCATTTCTATTTCTGGCTACCATATGCAAGAAGCCGGGGCTACCTGCGATTTAGAGTTGGCTTACACCCTAGCAGATGGATTAGAATACCTTCGCACCGGAATTGCGGCTGGTATGGACATTGACGCATTCGCCCCTCGCCTATCCTTTTTTTGGGCGATTGGGATGAACCACTTTATGGAAATTGCAAAGATGCGAGCAGCGCGTATGTTATGGGCAAAAATCGTAAAACAATTTAATCCAAAAAATGAAAAATCGCTTGCTTTACGCACCCATTGCCAAACCAGTGGATGGAGTTTAACAGCGCAAGATCCTTTTAATAATGTAGCCAGAACATGCATTGAAGCAGCAGCAGCAGCTTTTGGTGGCACACAATCGTTACATACCAATGCATTAGACGAAGCCATTGCGCTTCCCACAGACTTTTCGGCGCGAATTGCCAGAAACACACAATTATATCTACAAGCAGAAACCGATATTACTAAAACCGTTGATCCTTGGGGCGGAAGTTATTATGTAGAAAACCTCACGAATGATATCGCAAACAAAGCCTGGGAATTAATTAAAGAAGTAGAAGAACTCGGTGGCATGACGAAAGCCATAGAAGCCGGTATTCCAAAAATGCGCATTGAAGAAGCCGCCGCAAAAAAACAGGCTCGAATTGACAGCGGACAAGATAGTATTGTAGGAGTTAACAAATACAGACTCGAACAAGAAGATCCATTACAAATACTGGATGTGGACAATCAAAAGGTGCGACTCTCTCAAATAGAACGTCTTAACAAGATAAAAAAGGAAAGAAACAGCCAAAAAGTAAAAGCAACTCTAGAAAAATTAACCGCTTCTGCCCGTTCAGGTGAAGGAAATTTACTAGCTTTAGCAGTTGAAGCAGCACGAGAGAGAGCTACTCTAGGTGAAATTAGCGATGCGTTAGAGATTGTCTTCGGAAGGTATAAAGCACAAATTAAATCTTTTAGCGGTGTGTATAGTAAAGAAATAAAAAACGATAGTTCCTTTGCCAAAGCCAAAGAAATGGCAGATCAGTTTGCGGAACTAGAAGGACGCCGTCCACGTATTATGATTGCAAAAATGGGACAAGACGGCCACGATCGAGGCGCTAAAGTTGTAGCCACCGGTTATGCCGATGTGGGTTTTGATGTAGATATTGGCCCGCTCTTTCAAACCCCAAAAGAAGCCGCCAAACAAGCCGTGGAAAATGATGTACATATTTTAGGCGTATCTTCCCTAGCTGCAGGACACAAAACCCTAGTACCTCAAGTAATTGAAGAATTAAAAAAATATGGTAGAGAAGATATCATGGTTGTTGTAGGTGGGGTGATACCCCCACAAGATTACCAATATCTTTTTGATGCAGGTGCAGTTGCCGTTTACGGTCCCGGAACAAAAATAAGCGATGCTGCTATAGAGATGTTGCAGATTTTGATGGATTCGGTGAGAGAATAAATCTCAAGAGTTTTATAAAAACTATTAAATAAAAATAAATGAATTACAAGCAAAAAATGCTGCGCGATGACGCACTAAAAGGAAAAACCATAGTAGTAACAGGTGGCGGAAGTGGTCTTGGCAAATCCATGAGCACCTATTTTTTAGAATTAGGAGCTAATGTGGTAATCACTTCCAGAAATCTCGAAAAATTACAAGCTACCGCCAAAGAAATGGAAGAAAAAACTGGAGGAAAAGTACTTTCGGTGCAATGTGATGTGCGCAATTATGACGAAGTAGAAGCAATGGTACAAGCATCGGTAGCTGCTTTTGGTCAAGTAGATGTATTGCTAAACAATGCCGCAGGAAATTTCATTTCCCCTACAGAACGTCTTTCCGCTAACGCTTTTGACACCATCATTGACATCGTACTAAAAGGAAGCAAAAATTGCACCCTAGCTTTCGGAAAATATTGGATAGATAAAAAAGAAACCAACAAAACCGTTTTAAGCATTGTAACTACGTATGCTTGGACAGGTTCTGCTTATGTGGTTCCCAGTGCCACAGCAAAAGCAGGGGTTTTGGCAATGACACGCTCCTTAGCTGTGGAATGGGCAAAATATGGCATTCGGTTTAATGCCATTGCCCCCGGACCGTTTCCAACTAAAGGAGCTTGGGACAGACTTCTTCCCGGCGATTTAAAAGAAAAATTTGATTTGGCTAAAAAAGTACCCCTAAACCGCGTGGGCGACCATCAGGAATTAGCAAATCTAGCAGCTTATTTGGTTTCTGATTTTGCGCACTACTTAAATGGTGAAGTGGTTACTATTGACGGTGGTGAATGGTTAAAAGGCGCCGGACAATTCAACTTACTAGAACAAGTAACCCCCGAAATGTGGGATATGCTGGAAATCATGGTGAAAGGAAACAAAAAATAAAGGAATAATGAATAATGAATAATGAAGTGAATACCTAACACTGAACCTACCTTCGGCAGGCAGGCACTGAACACTGAACCTACCTTCGGCAGGCAGGCACTGAACACCGAACCTACCTTCGGCAGGCAGGCACTGAACACTGAATTCACAACTGTTAACAATTTTCATTTTTTATCCATTTAAATAATTGTATTTTTATGGCTTAATATTTTATGCTTTTCATGGGAAAAATAATTGCAATTGCAAATCAAAAAGGCGGTGTTGGAAAAACCACAACTTCTATAAATCTTGCGGCATCTTTAGGTGTTTTAGAGAAAAAAGTATTGTTGATAGATGCTGACCCACAAGCCAATGCAACCTCCGGTTTAGGGATTGATGTAAAAACTGTAGAAGTGGGTACCTACCAACTTTTAGAACATAGTGTTTCTGCATTACAGGCTATTGTAAAAACAGACTCCCCTAATTTAGACATCATACCTTCACATATAGACCTTGTTGCTATTGAAATTGAGCTCGTCGATAAGGAAAATCGTGAGTATATGTTAAAACAAGCTTTAGTTACACTAAAAGACAAGTATGATTATATTCTCATTGATTGTGCGCCCTCCTTAGGTTTACTTACATTAAATGCTTTAACAGCTGCCAATTCGGTACTTATTCCTATTCAATGTGAATATTTTGCTTTAGAAGGTTTGGGAAAACTTTTAAACACCATAAAAAGTGTTCAAAAAATTCACAACAAAGAATTAGATATTGAAGGACTTTTACTCACTATGTACGATTCACGTTTACGCCTTTCAAACCAAGTGGTTGATGAAGTTAAAAAACACTTTTCCGGTATGGTATTTAAAACTATTATTCAGCGTAATGTTCGTTTAAGTGAAGCACCTAGCTATGGCGAAAGCATCATTACCTATGATGCCGATAGCAAAGGAGCCAATAATTATTTGAGTTTGGCTGAAGAAATAATTTCAAAAAATAAATAAGGAATGGCCAAAGCAATAAAAAGACAAGCAATGGGCAGGGGACTTTCAGCACTTTTGAAAGATCCTGAAAATGATATACAATCGGCAAACGACAAAAATGCAGACAAAGTAGTGGGCAATATTGTTGAATTAGAAATGGATGCCATAGAAGTAAATCCATTTCAGCCTAGAACAAGTTTTAATGAAGATACTCTAAAAGAACTTGCTTCCTCAATTAAAGAATTAGGGGTTATCCAACCCATAACAGTCAGAAAATCAGGGTTTAATTCCTACCAATTGGTTTCTGGTGAACGTCGCTATCGGGCTTCCAAATTAATCGGTTTAAAAACCATTCCTGCATATATTCGCATTGCCAATGACCAAGAGTCTTTAGAAATGGCATTGGTAGAAAACATCCAACGCCAAGATTTAGACCCCGTTGAAATTGCTATTTCCTACCAACGATTACTAGAGGAAATTAATTTAACACAAGAAGAATTAAGCAATCGTGTGGGTAAAAATCGTTCTACCATTGCCAATTATTTGCGCTTGTTAAAATTAGATCCAATCATTCAAACCGGAATGCGCGATGGCTTTATCAGTATGGGTCACGGTAGAGCTTTAATAAGTGTGGACGATGTGGCCACGCAATTAACTATTTATGAAAAAATTATAGAAAATTCGCTTTCCGTAAGAGATACCGAGGCATTAGTTAGAAAACAACAACAAAATGATACTCCGGTTGTATCGCCAAGCAAAGTAATTCCTGCTTTTGCTAAAAAAGCTACAAAAGAGTTTTCAGACTATTTTGACACAAAAACCGAAGTAAAAGTCTCTTCCTCAGGAAAAGGAAAACTAATTATTCCTTTTAAAAACAAAACCGATTTTGAGCGAATTTCCAAATTGATAAAAGGTGAAGAATAGCTGCTATTTCCTTATAATTTTTATTCTTTTCTGTTCCTCACTTGTGGCGCAAAAAAAGGACACGCTTCAAGTGGTCATTACTAACGAAAAGTTGCTGACCGAAAACATTGTAAAAGAGCCGTATGACCCACTTGCTCCATCAAGAGCCGCTTTTTATTCCGCTGTTATTCCCGGACTCGGACAGGCTTACAACAAAAAGTATTGGAAAATACCTATCATTTACGCAGGAATTGGAACTAGTATTTATTTTTACTCCAACCGAAACAAGGAGTACAATAGATTTAGAGACGCCTACAAAAGACGTTTAGCAGGTTTTACGGATGATGAATTTCAAGGTATCGCTGACGAAACCCTAATTAGAGCGCAACAAAGAGAAAAAAGAAACAAAGATGTCAGCATTGCCGTTGCCGTGGGTTTTTATTTGCTTAACATAGTTGATGCCAATGTGGATGCACATTTAAAACAATACAATGTAAGCGAAGATTTATCTTTTCAACCCAATGTAGAATTTAATGCACTTCATGCCACTACAAACTATGGTTTTTCATTAACCTATCAATTAAAATAAAATGAAAATTGCACTTTTAGGATATGGTAAAATGGGAAAAACTATTGAAAAATTAGCCATAGAAAAAGGGCATGAAATCGTATGCCGTATCCATTCAACTTCTGAAAAAATAGATCTTTCTGAAGCTGAGATCGCTATTGATTTTAGTTCGCCGGAAGCTGCTGTAAAACATATTTCTACATGTTTTGACCAGAATATTCCTATTGTTTGTGGTACTACCGGATGGTTAACACATTATGAGGAAATGCTAAAAAAGTGCCAATTGTGTAACGGAAGTTTTATTTATGCATCTAACTTTAGTGTGGGTGTAAACCTGTTTTTTGAATTGAACCAACAACTAGCCAAAATGATGGCAAAATATAAAGACTATTTGGTTTCCATAGAAGAAATTCACCATACCCAAAAAAAAGATGCTCCTAGTGGCACTGCCATTACATTAGCAGAAGGTATTATAAAAAATAGCGATTACACCAACTGGCATCTTAATGTAGCCGGAAAAATGGAAATTCCAATAACGGCAAAACGTATCGAGGATGTAAAAGGCACACACCGTATTTTTTATACCTCACCCATTGACACAATAAGCATAAAACACGAAGCGCAATCCAGAGATGGTTTTGCCTTAGGAGCAATCCTAGCAGCAGAATGGCTTCTTGGAAAAAAAGGAGTATTTACGATGAAAGATGTATTAAATTTGTAATTGAAAAAATCTTACTCCAATATAAAAAATTTAATTACTAACCAATAACAATTAAGTGTTATGACAATGACAGAATGGTTTCTCTTTTTTCTTGCAGTACAAGTAATACATTTTGCAGGTACTTGGAAACTTTATCAAAAAGCAGGCAGAAAATCTTGGGAAGCCGCAGTGCCCATATATAATGCCATAGTTTTAATGAAAATAATAAACCGCCCTTGGTGGTACACTATTTTGCTTTTTATACCTATTATCAACCTAATTATGTTTCCGGTAATTTGGGTAGAAACCTTACGAAGCTTTGGCAAAAATAAAGCAATAGATTCCTTTTTAGGAATCATCACTCTTGGGTTTTACATTTATTATATAAACTATACCCAAGATGTAACACATATCAAGGATAGAAGTTTACACACTAAAAGTGCTTCGGGTGAATGGACAAGCTCCATTTTATTTGCTGTGGTAGTTGCCACCATTGTGCATACCTATTTTATTCAACCATTTACCATACCTACTTCTTCCCTAGAAAAATCACTACTCGTAGGCGATTTTCTATTTGTTAGTAAATTTCATTTTGGTGCCAGAACGCCAATGACAGCGGTTGCTTTTCCGATGGTGCATGATACTATTCCTCTAATTAGTAAAAAATCGTATGCCAACAAACCACAAATTCCTTATTTTAGATTTCCGGCGTTTCAAAAAATTAAAAGAAATGATATTGTAGTGTTTAACTGGCCTACAGATACGGTGCCTTATTTTCGTTATAAAGGTCCGGAAACCTATGTAAAACCAATTGATAAAAAATCAAATTATGTAAAACGAGCTGTTGGTATTCCCGGAGATTCCCTAGAAGTACGAAATGGCTATGTGTATATTAATGGTGCAATAAGCCAACTTCCGGAAAGAGCAAGAGTACAATTTGCTTATGCTTTTACCACAAAAGACCCATTACAGAACGTTCAATTTTTGAAGGATAGATATGATATTTCTGAAATTTATCCATTAAACAATACCGGCAAGGCCTTTCAAGCCAATATGACCGATGAAGCCGTTGAAAATTTAAAAAACAATCCGAATATTGATCAAATAATACCCATAAAAGACGAAGAGGGAAAATGGGATAGCGACACCTTTCCTCACAACGCTACTTATGGCTGGAATTACAGTTTCTTTGGACCTATTTACATTCCTGAACAAGGAGCTACTGTTACCATAACTACCGAAACCATACCCTTATACAAACGTATTATTGAAGTTTATGAAGGAAGTGAATTGGGTATTGAAAATAAAATTACACAAGCCGGAACGCAAGTCCTACTAAACGGCTCACCAATAAGTGAATACACCTTTTTACAAGACTATTACTGGATGATGGGAGATAACAGAAACAACTCAGAAGACGCCCGTAATTGGGGATTTGTACCTTTCAATCACGTGGTTGGAAAACCGGTATTTATCTGGATGAGTTGGGATAGCAATGCACAAGGCATCACCAATAAAATAAGATGGGAACGCATGTTTACTACCGTTGGTGGCGACGGTCAGCCTGTATCGTATTTTCGTTATTTCCTAATCCTATTAGCTGGATGGTTTATTTTTGATTTTATTAGAAAAAGAAAGAAAAAAGCTTAAAAAGTACGAAGTGGGAAGTTAGAAGTTAGAAGTAAAGAGAGGTGATTATTAAATTTTAAGGCGTCAAATTCAAAATCTAAAATTTATAATTTAAAAGTATATACAGAATACTTCTATCAAAATATTTGAATTGTTACAAGTGGAATCAATTATAATTCACCCAGTTTACTTTGGAAACATTGCCCATTATGTTGCTATGGCGCAAGCAAAATTGGTTGTGTTTGAGGTTGAAGACAATTATCAAAAGCAAACGTTTAGAAACCGAACTTATATTGCCACAGCTAATGGCATCTTATTGCTTAACATTCCCATTAAACACATTTCTAAAGGATTACGTGGAAGTCGCGATAAAATGCATCAAAAATATAAAGAGGTACGCATCGAAAACGATTTTAAGTGGCAAAAAGAACATTGGAAATCCATACAAATTGCCTATCGCTCCTCCCCGTATTTTGAATATTATGAAGAGGATATTGCGCCTCTTTTTGAAAAAAAACAAACGTTTTTATTGGATTTTAATTTGGAGTGTTTTGCGGTTATTGCCGACTTGCTTGCTCTTGAAATTACTTTGGAAAAAACAACTACGTACGAGCTTGAAGTTTCAAACAAACAAGACTTTCGCCATTTAGTAAAAACAAAAGAAATGCAAACGTTTGCTTTTGACAGCTATAGGCAAGTGTTACAAAAAGAAAGCAGTTTTTTGCCCAACCTTTCTATATTGGATGTATTATTTAACGAAGGAACTCGCGCCCTTTCTTATTTAGAAAAACAAAAACTATGAGCATACCCTTTATCTTGTGTATGCTATATTTCTACTTTTAAACTGTACTATTTTTGGGGGAGCTTACACAATTTTATTATCTTCGAAATCCAAAAAGTAATTGGAAAAACTAAAACATAAATAATAAGAAAAAATGTTGATAAAAGATTTTCAATGAACAATGCATTAAGTAAAGATTGAATAATAAAAGAAATGGTTATAATTAATAAAAAGCAGCTCAAAACAATAAGAATACTTTTAATTTTTGTAGCTTTTTTAACATCTATTCTTTCTTCTAATTTGATATAAAACGTGTTACTAATGAAAAGAAAAATTGTGTAAATAAAAGATATTTTAATATAATTAATCGAAATTAATTCTAAACTAAACTCTAATAAAAAAAAAGTTAGATTAATTATCATTAATAAAATAAAAAGTAAAATAAAATTTAAATACTTCATTCCTTTAATTTTTTATTTAGATTTTGATTTACTCTACTGTCATGTACTGCCATTCTATCTAACATATCCGTATAAGCGTCAAATGATTCCCCTATATATCCTGAAAACAGAGCAATTGGATTAAATTTCATGAAACCAGTTAAAACTTTTTCAAGAATTGAAGCAGTTGAGCTTAGTCCAACTGCTCCCATAATACCTGCTTTATTTGTAAATTTGCCTTCATATTGCATTTTTTCTGTTGCTGTTCTTGGCATAGGTGGCTTTCGGGAATAACTTCTATTAGATATTCTATTTTCATATTGTGCTTTCGATTCAACCCGTAACCATTTATTATCGTGTAAAATATAACTTTTACCATCAACAGAAATTTCTGCTCCATTTTTATAATTATCAACCGAGGGGCAACCTTTACACTCACCCTCTCCCCCAGAAGCATCACTCCCACCACTAGAAGAATTATCGTTTTGACTTTGGCTACTTTCTTGAGTCGTGTTACTATCTGGTGCTTGACTACTGTTATTTTGGGTGTTTCCGCCTACAGTTCTTGTCCAAGTATAAAAACAACTTGACTCCAACACAAATTTCAATTAAAATGAATTCGTATTTCGTTTTTATTCAAAAATCTAATTAAAAACAATAAAGGAATAGAAAATACAAGCCAAATAAATGCGATAAGACTTAATGCAAAAATTACTTCAATATCA
>MNYN01000022.1 GCA_001873105.1 Flavobacteriaceae bacterium CG2_30_34_30
ACCAATAGCATTATCATTTAAAATAACTAAAATATTGGTATTGGTAACTCCGGCATGATTCAACCCTTCAAATGCCATGCCTGAAGCTATGGAGGCATCCCCTACAACTGCTATATGTTGCCTTTTAGAATTGCCATTTAGCTGCGATGCAATTGCCATTCCTAAAGTTGCTGAAATGGCTGTAGAGCTATGCCCAACTCCAAAAGCATCATACACACTTTCCTCTCGTTTTGGAAAACCACAGATGCCATTAAGGGATCTGTTGGTGTAAAAAGTGTTTTTCCTTCCGGTAAGAATTTTATGACCGTAGGCTTGATGCCCAACATCCCAAACCAAAATATCTTCAGGAGTTTGAAACACATAATGTAAGGCTATTGTAAGCTCTACTACGCCTAAACTTGCGCCTAAATGCCCTTCTTTTGTAGCAACCATATCAATGATAAAACGCCGCAATTCCTCCGCTAACTGTGGCAACTGACTAGGATGCAGTTTACGCAAATCTTCAGGAAAAGTAATAGTATCTAACAAATTAGAGCTCATAGCACAAAAGTAATCATTTGAAATTGTATTTTTGGATTTTATAGATGGGAGACTTTAGATATTAGATATTAGAAGCGAGTTTGAGAGATGTTTGGCGCTGGATGCAGGATGCTGGTTGATTACAATTAATAAATATAAAATTTGAAATAAAAATGATTAATCCCTTTGACGATACGTATTTTATGAAACGTGCTTTGCAAGAAGCAGAAACGGCTTATGAAAAGGGTGAAATCCCTATTGGAGCCGTTATTGTTATTGACAATAAAATTATTGCAAGAACTCATAACCTTACAGAAACTTTAAATGACGTTACTGCGCATGCTGAAATGCAAGCCATAACGGCTGCTGCAAATTACCTAGGCGGAAAATATCTTAAAAAATGTACATTATATGTTACTATTGAACCCTGCCAGATGTGTGCAGGGGCACTTTATTGGAGTCAGATTGATAGAATAGTTTTTGGCGCAAAAGATGAACTGCGCGGTTGTATAGTTATGGGAACAACGCTACATCCTAAAACTAAAATGATGGGAGGAATCCTTGCTGAAGAGGCTTCTAAATTATTAAAACAGTTTTTTATAGAAAAAAGAAATTTGAATTAAAATTTTGAATAGATTATAAAATCCGAAAAGCAAAAGTAGCTTTTCGGATTTCAAGTGTATGATAAATTAATGGCTTAAAGTTCTAATGCTTTTTTCACATCGTTGTTCATCAACAATTCTTCAGGATTTTCTAAAGCTTCTTTAATGGCTACCAAGAAACCAACAGACTCTTTTCCGTCAATAATACGGTGGTCATAAGAAAGAGCAAGATACATTACAGGAGCAACAGCGATTCCTCCATTTTTCACAACCGCACGCTCCACAATATTGTGCATTCCTAAAATAGCACTTTGTGGAGGGTTAATGATTGGTGTAGAAAGCATAGAACCAAAAACACCTCCATTAGTAATGGTAAAAGTACCACCGGTCATCTCATCTACGGTGATAATCCCATCTCTAGCGCGTAATGCTAATCGTTTTACTTCGTTTTCTACACCTCTGAACGATAAGTTTTCTGCGTTGCGAATTACAGGAACCATCAATCCTTTTGGTCCGGAAACTGCTATACTTATATCTTTAAAATCATAAGTTATTTTGTAATCGCCATCTATCATAGAATTTACATCGGGATACATATCTAATGCTCTAACAACGGCAAGCGTGAAGAATGACATAAAGCCTAATCCTACACCGTGTTTGTTTTTGAAATCTTCTTTGTATTGGTTTCGCAATTCAAATATAACTGACATATCTACTTCGTTGAATGTGGTTAGCATTGCGGTTTCGTTTTTAGCACTTACCAATCGTTCTGCCACTTTTCGACGAAGCATGGATAATTTTTTTCTTTCTTCTCCTCTTTTTCCCGATCCAGGAGTTCCCATAGATGGTTTTGCTTTTATAGCATCGTCCTTAGTAATTCGTCCATCTCGACCACTTCCTGTAACTGTATTTGTTTTTATGTTTTTTTCGTCTAATATTTTTTTAGCAGAAGGGGAAGGAGTGCCTGAAGCATAGGTTTTTTCTTTTTCAGAATCTCTTTTTTCAGGTTCGGTTTTGTCGTTAGTTTTTTCTACTTTCTTTTCCACTTTGTCTAAGTCTTTTGCGGAGTTATCGTTAGAGCCTTCATCGCCTGATTTTTCATAGGTTTCTATTTTTCCATCCCCTGCAATTGCTTTGTCTTCTTTTGGTTTTTTAGCTGAAGTGTCTATCAAACAGACCACTTCACCAACAGCCACTGCATCGCCTTCTGCTGCTTTTAGAGTGATAATGCCGCTTGCTTCTGCAGGAAGTTCTAAAGTTGCCTTGTCGCTATCTACTTCAGCAATGGCTTGGTCTTTTTCTACATAATCACCGTCGGCTACAAGCCATTGTGCTATTTCTACTTCTGTGATGGACTCTCCCGGAGAAGGAACTTTCATTTCTAAAACCATAATATATATGTATTTAATCCCAAAATTTGTGTGGGCATGTTTGTTTAATTTTAATTTTCTAAAGTTAATGCTTTATCAAATACACTATCAATTACTCGTTGATGGCGACGTTTTGATCTTACAGAACTTCCTGCTGCAGGAGCGCCATAAATTTTTCGACTACATATTCTAAATTTTTTTAATTCTTCAAGATGCATCATTAAAAAGCTATAAGCACCCATATTTTTAGGTTCTTCTTGTGCCCAAACTGGGTCGGTGACATTTTTGTATTTTTTGATAATTTCTCTAATTTTTTCTGTGGGTAGTGGGAAAAGTTGTTCTATCCTTACGATTGCTATATCCTCTCTTTTTGTTTCTTCTTTTACCTCTAACAAATCATAATAGAATTTTCCGGTACAAAACACTAGTGATTTTATTTTGGGAACTTTTGCTGTTGGATCGTCCAGTACTTCTTGGAAACTACCTGTAGCAAATTCTTCTTTAGTAGAGACTACTTTTGGGTGGCGAAGTAAACTTTTAGGTGTGAAAATAATTAAGGGTTTTCTGTAATTAATTTTCATTTGTCTGCGAAGCAAATGGTATAAGTTTGCCGGGGTTGTTACATCAGCTACAAACATATTGTCTTTAGCACAAAGTTGTAAATATCGTTCCATTCTAGCGGAACTGTGCTCTGCACCTTGACCTTCATAACCGTGGGGTAAAAGTAGTACTAAGCCATTTTGTAGTTTCCATTTGTCTTCAGCAGCTGAAATATATTGATCCATCATTATTTGTGCTCCATTACTGAAATCACCAAATTGAGCTTCCCAGATGGTTAATGTGTTAGGACTTGCCATAGCATAACCGTAGTCAAAACCTAAAACACCATATTCGGAAAGTAGGGAATTGAAAATGTAAAAATTTCCTTGTTTTTCTTGCAGCTGGTTTAACAATAATATTTCTTCTTCGCTTTCTTCCACTTTAATCACGGCATGACGGTGAGAGAAGGTGCCTCGCTCTACATCTTGACCGCTCATTCTTACATCAAAGCCTTCACTTAAAAGGGTTCCATAAGCTAAAAGTTCGCCCATTGCCCAATCTAGTTTGTTGTCTTTGAAGTACATAGTTTCACGTGCTTCAATAAGTTTTGCTATTTTACGCAAAAACTTTTTGTCTTTTGGAAGTTTGGTGATGGTTTTAGCGATTTCTGTTAACTTTTTCAAGTCAAAAGTAGTGTCTACTTTTTCCATCATTTTGGTTTCTTCAGCATAAATAAAACCTTCCCACTCATCTTTCATAAATGGAGTAACGGTTGTTTTTTCTTGTTTTTTAGATATTTCTAGTTTTTCTTCTAATATGTTTTTGTATTCTTCTTCTAAATTTTGAACATGTTTTTCGCTAATTACGCCTTCTTTTATAAGTTTTTCAGCATAAATATCTCTTGCATTTTTGTGTGTGGAAATTGCTTTGTATAATTTTGGTTGGGTAAAACGAGGTTCATCGCCTTCATTATGTCCGTATTTTCTGTATCCTAATAAATCGATAAAGACGTCGCGACTAAATTCCATTCGGTAATCTAATGCAAAGGTAACCGCATGAACAACTGCTTCGGCATCATCTGCATTTACATGCAATACAGGTGAGAGAGTTACTTTAGCAACATCGGTACAGTAAGTTGAGGAGCGTGCATCTAAATAATTTGTGGTAAAACCAACTTGGTTATTGATGATAATATGAATTGTTCCACCGGTTTTGTAGCCGTCTAGTTGTGCCATTTGAATCACTTCATATACAATACCTTGACCTGCTATTGCAGCATCACCGTGTACGATGATAGATAATGCTTTTTTGTTATCTCCATTAAAATAACGGTCTTGTTTAGCTCGGGTTATTCCTTGTACCACTGCGCCAACAGTTTCTAGGTGGGAAGGGTTAGGGGCGATGTTTATGTTAATCTTTTTGCCACTTCTGGTTTTTTTTATTTTTGACCAACCCAAGTGGTATTTTACATCACCATCAAAAATATCTTGTTCATAGTCTTTTCCATCAAATTCGGTAAATATGTCTTTGGCATTTTTTCCAAAGATATTTACTAAAGTGTTTAACCTTCCTCGATGCGCCATTCCCATAATAAATTTCTCAACACCCATATCTGCTGCTTTTTCAATAATAGCATCTATAGCGGGAATAAAACTTTCACCACCTTCTAAAGAAAATCGTTTTTGACCTACATATTTTGTGTGTAAAAAAGTTTCAAAAGAAACGGCTTCATTGAGTTTTTTTAGGATTTGTTTTTTTATTTCCGAGCTGAAGTTTGGTTGATTATCGTTGATGTTTAATTTGTTTTGAATCCATTTTACTTCTTCAGGATTGTTTATAAACATATATTCAATTCCTACAGATTGGCAATAAATAGTCGAAAGATGTGCAATTATTTCTCTTAGACTTGTCTTTCCTATACCAATAATGTTACCAGCATCAAAAAGAGTGTCTAGGTCGTTTGTAGTGAGGCCATAATTTTCAATTTCTAATGTTGGGTTATATTTTCTTCGTTCTCGTACAGGATTGGTTAGGGTAAATAAATGGCCACGATTGCGATAACCATCAATAAGCGAAATTACTTTGAATTCCTTTTGAAGATTTTGTAATTGAGGCTCACAACTTATTTCTGTAGTAACAAATGTTTGTTGTTCATTGGAATTAATGGAACCTTTTTGCCCAAAATCAAACCCTTGAAAGAATGCGCGCCAACTTGGCTCTACACTATCGGGGTTTTCAATATATTGGTCATATAAGTCTGCGAAGAATTGAGAATGCGCTGCGTTTAAAAATGAAAATTTATCCATAACAAAGTTTAAGTACTAAACATAGAATTTTAAATCGCAGCAAAAATACGATAATTACAATTTTAAAGTAAAAATTCCTCCTATAATTATGAATGAATTAATAATAAAATAAAAAGGAGAGCAAAGAAAGCGCTTAAAAGAAGAATATTTAAAGTATTCTTTTTATTTTTTTTAAATTTTGAGTGTATAATTTTTTATATGTTTCTAAAAATTAAATGCGTTGCAAAATCTGTTAGTTGTTTTTTGCCTTGTTCCGTTATTGCAATATTTTCTAATAACAAAATAGCCTTGTTTGTAAAGTTTTTAATTTCTTCTTGTGTTTTTATTTTTGCACCGGATTTTTCAAAAATACGTTTTATGGCTTCAATTTTATCTTTCGGATTTTCCGGTTGGATGGAATATAGATGTTCTAGTTCTTTTTGATCTTCGGCAGAAGCTTCTCTTTGAGCAGTAAGGTATATGAAAGTTTTTTTATTGGAAATAATATCTCCACCCACTTGTTTACCAAAAAGTTTAGGTTCGCCAAAAACATCTAGATAATCGTCCTGAAGTTGAAAAGCCATGCCAAGATTTCTGCCAAATTCATAAATATTTTCTTGTGAAATTTTTGTTGCCCCTGCTACAATAGCTCCCATTGTCATTGCAGCACCTGCAAGGACAGCGGTTTTGTAGTTTATCATATGCAAGTAATCTTCTATAGTTACATCTTCTCGATCTTCAAAGTCTATGTCATATTGTTGTCCTTCACAAACCTCAATTGCGGTTTTGCTAAATAACTTTGCAAGTTGTTGAGAAGGTATTGGGTCATAGTTTTCGAAAAATTGGTAAGCAAGAATCAACATAGCATCTCCGGAAAGAATTCCAGTATTGAGGTTCCACTTTTCATGTATCGTTACTTTTCCTCTTCTAAGGGGTGCATTGTCCATAATGTCATCGTGAATTAATGAAAAATTATGAAACAACTCTATGGCCAAAGAAGCATCCAATGCTTTTTGAAAAGGGGCATTAAATAGTTCGCACGACATTAAGGTGAGTACAGGGCGTAATCGTTTGCCCCCAAGAGCTAAAATGTAAGTAATTGGCTCATAAAGATTTTTAGGTTCTTTTAAAGTTACTTTTTCTTGAAGATAGTGGATAAATGCTTCTCTAAAAGTGTCTATTGAGGTCATGCAGTGCAAATTTTTCTGCTAAAATACTTATTTCTTGCCAATCAAAACAGTAAGGTCTTCCTTTAGGTGTTAATTTTTTGTAAAACTTAGGAAACTTTTATTGTACTTAAAGTTTCCCTGAAGTATCTTTGTGCAAAATTATGAAAGAAAAAATTTTAGAAAAGGCGAGTGAGATGTTCTTAAACTTAGGGTTTAAAAGTGTAACTATGGATGATCTTGCTAATGAAATGGGCATTTCAAAAAAAACTATTTACCTACATTTTGTCAATAAAACAAAATTAGTTGAGGCTACTACCAACTATGTTTTTCATGCCATTTGTGATGGGATTGACTGCATTCGGTTAGAGAACAAAAACCCTATTGAAGAAATATTAACTATCAATGAGTTTGTTAAACAAATTTTAAAAAACGAAAAGACCTCTCCTCAATTTCAATTGCAAAAGTATTACCCAAAAATTTATAAAAAATTAAAAGAAAATCAGTTTACGATGATGAATGCTTGTGTTATTCAAAATTTAAAAAAGGGTATTGAAATGGGCTTATATCGAGAAAATTTGAATATAGAAATTATTTCAAGGCTTTATTTTTTAGGCCATGTTGGTATAAGAGATCAAGAATTATTTCCTGAAAAACAATTTAATTCAGAAGTAGTTTTAGATACTTATTTGGATTATCACCTTAGAGGTATTTCTACAGAAAAGGGGAAAAAACAATTAATTAATTTTTTAAATAATGATAACTAATGCGTCCCAAAGTACTTATTATATTACTGTTTGTCTATAGTTTAGGTTTTTCGCAAAACATAAAAACATATACATTTTCTCTTAAAGAAGCGGTTACTTTTGCATTAGACAGCAATTATTCTGTTATTAATGCTAAGCGAGATGTGTTGAAAGCACTAAAACAAAAATGGGAAACCACAGCAACAGGTTTACCACAAATAAGTGCCGGAGTGGACTACAGGAATAACTTAAAACAACCGGTAACTTTAATTCCTTCTGAATTTTCAGGCGGAGCGCCTGGCACGTTTACGCCGGTAGTTTTTGGAGTACCACAAACCATGAATGCTTCCGCAACGATAAACCAGTTGCTTTTTGATGGTTCTTATATCGTAGCTCTTCAGGCTTCTAAAACCTTTTTAGAATTTTCTAAAAACTTGGAGCAAAAAACAACATCTGATATTAGAAAAGAAGTGGTCAATGCCTATGGAAGCGTTTTGTTATCTCGCGAAAATTTAGAAATATTAGAAAGTAATAAGGCAACTTTAGAAAAAAACCTCAAAGAAACCACAGAGATTTTTAAAAATGGATTTGTGGAAGAAGAAGATGTTGAGCAACTTCAAATTACACTTACCAATATAGAAATCCAACTAAATAATGCTAAACGTGTTTTAGAACTTTCCTCACAATTATTCCATATTACTTTAGGAATAGATTTAAACGCCTCAGTTACTTTAACAGACAATTTAGACAAACTTATTGCCGAAAATATAGACCTACAAATCCTATCGGAAGAGTTAACCCTAGAAAATAATATAGACTATAAAATTGCGTATAATTTTACCGAACAACGCCGTTTGGAGTTGAAATTAGAAAAATATAAAGCACTGCCAACACTTAGTGCATTTGTAAATTATGGCACCCAGGCTAATAGCGATACCTTCACTTTTTTTGATACAAATCAACAGTGGTTTCAATCCTCAGTGGCAGGAGTAAGTTTAAGGGTACCCATTTTTAGTTCCTTGGGAAGAAGAGCAAAAACCCAACGTGCTGAAATTGCTTTTGACCAAGCTAAAACAAATTTTACTGAAGCAATTCAGCAAATAAAATTACAAGTAAAATCGGCTAAAAACAACTATCAATTCACCATTGAAAAGTATGAAAATGCCAAAAACAATCTAGCCTTAGCAAAGCGAATTGAAACCAAAAATCAAATTAAATTTTTTGAAGGATTAAGCAGTAGCTTTGAGCTACGACAAGCACAAATACAATTATACACCGCACAACAAGAATATTTACAATCGATGTTGGATGTAATTACAAACAAAGCAGAATTGGAACGCATACTTTACACAACCACTTATTAATATAACCCTATCAATGAAAAAAATATTTTATACCCTCTTTATAGCATCCACTCTTGTTGCATGTGGAAACAAAAATAACCAAACAGTTGACGCCGTTATAGCAGAAGGAAATTTAGAAAAAATGAAGCTCAAACAAGAGCAAATTTTAAAGTCCTATGACAGCATAGGAGCTTTGTTGCGCAAAATGGAAGTAGCGATTAATGCTCTAGATACCTTAAAAAAATATCCATTAGTTTCAACCTTTACCGTTAAAGATACCCTTTTCAACAATTTTGTTGCAATCCAAGGAAATGTAGAAACGTCACAAAATATTTTGTTATTTCCAGAATATCAGGGCGTTTTATCCAGAGTGTATGTAAAACAAGGGCAATCGGTGGTGAAAGGGCAATTGCTTGCAAAAATTGATGACGGTGGTTTATCCAGTCAACTAGAACAATTAGAAACCCAATATGAACTAGCCAAAACCACTTACGAACGGCAAGAGCGACTTTGGAACCAAAAAATAGGAAGTGAAATACAATTTTTACAAGCCAAGACTACGATGGATGCTACTAAAAGTACGGTTGATCAACTTCGTTCGCAACTTAGCAAAACCTCAGTAAGAGCTCCTTTTTCCGGAGTTATTGATGAGGTAATAACAGACCAAGGTCAGGTTGTTGGTCCCGGTGGGCAGGCATTAATGCGCATTGTAAATCTTGAGGATATGCAAGTAAAGGCATCTATTCCTGAAAATTACATTCAGAGCGTTACCGTAGGCTCTTCAGTTGCAATAACTTTTCCCGCAATAAACTTAGAAACGCAAGGAACTATTAGAAGTGTTGGAAGTTATATAAATCCAACGAACCGTACCTTTCAAATAGAAATTGATGTGCCCAATAAAGATAAAAACATAAAACCTAATTTAATTGCTAACCTTCAAATCACTAATTACAGCAATGAGAATGCTTTAATAATACCCGTAAATGCTATTCAAGAAAATGCCAGAGGAGATAAATTTGTATATGTCCTTTCAGAAATGGATGGCGAAAATGCCAAAGTAATTCAAACTAAAATTGAAACAGGAAAAAAACAATCCGGCTTTGTAGAAGTTTTATTGGGTCTTAATAGTGGTGATGTACTGGTTCAAGAAGGAGCCGTATCTCTTAAAGATGGAGTAATGGTTACTTTACAAACCAAAAATTAATACACTATGGCCGAAAAAAAAATTAAATATTTTGGGTTATCCAATTGGGCTATTGACAATAAGATGACCGTATTTGTACTTATTGCAATTGTCACATTTGGGGGATTGATGTCCTATATTAACTTACCAAGAGAGTCCTTTCCGGAAGTAATTGAAAACAAAGTTTATGTTAGCTCCCTTCTTCCAGGCAATTCAGCAGAAGATGTAGAACGACGCGTTACAAAATCGCTTGAGGATGAAATCAACAATATATCAGGGGTTGTAAAAATTACATCAAATTCCTTGCAGGATATCTCTATGATAACCATTGAGTTTGAAGAAACACTTAGCATTGAAGAGGCTAAAGTAAGAGTCAAAGACAAAGTAGATGCAGTAAAAGCACAACAAGATTGGCCAACTTTAGATGGTGGCGCAAAGGTAGAACCTAATGTTTTTGATATGAATATTTCAGAAATTATGCCTATTGCCCAACTAAATTTGAAAGGTGATTACTCTTTAGAACAATTAAAAAAGTTTGCCGAAGCACTTCAGGACAGATTAGAAGTATATCCCGAAATTAAAGAAGCAACTGTTTTAGGAGTTCAAGATAAGGAAGTAGAAGTTGCCATAGATGTTTATAAAATGATGGCAGCAGAGGTTAGTTTTAACCAGATAATAAGCGCCATTCAAAATGAAAACAAAACGATTTCAGGCGGCAATGTTATCGAAAATGGATTGCGAAGAAACATTCGGGTTATAGGTGAAATTACCAATCCCCAAGAATTAGCCGAAATTGTTGTAAAAGAAGACAAAGGCGCCGTGTATTTACGAGATATCGCCACCATAAATTTCCGACCTAAAGATGCTACTACCTATGCCAGAGAGTATGGAGACCCTGTAGTTATGCTAAGTATTAAAAAGAAAAGCGGTGAAAATATGATTACCGCTATGGAAAAAATCAAAGCGCATATTCCTGCTGCTTTAGGCACCTATTTGCCTAATAATCTTGAAATTACTATAACAAGCGATCAATCTACTAGAACTGCAGATCAAGTGGCAGAATTAGAAAATAGCATCATTTTTGGAGTAATTTTAGTAGTGAGTGTGTTGATGTTTTTTCTAGGTTTTAGAAATGCTCTTTTTGTCGGAATAGCAATTCCTCTATCCATATTACTTTCCTTTTTAATATTACCAATTGCTGGTGATTTTGTGGGAGTAAACCTTACTCTAAACACGATGGTTCTTTTTGCCACAGTAATGGGATTAGGGATGTTAGTGGATAATGGCATTGTGGTTGTTGAAAACGTATATCGTTTAATGGATGAAGGCGTACCCAGAATAGAAGCTGCAAAACAAGGCGTTGGAGAAATAGCTTGGCCTATTATATCCTCAACAGCAACTACATTAGCCGCATTTTTACCACTTGCTTTTTGGCCGGGCATTATGGGAAAATTTATGATATTTTTTCCGCTTACACTTTCTATAGTGTTGTTTTCATCGCTTTTTGTGGCATTGGTTATTAATGCGATGCTCACCTCGGCATATATGAAAACTACGGAGGAAGAAATGTCTCGAAAAACCATTATTAAAATTAGCCTGTCACTGCTTGTTTTTGGGGTTCTTCTATTAATTTCCGGAATTTTTAACACCCATATTATTTTTAAAATTTTAGGTCCGGCAATCTTGGTTGTTTCTTTGGTAATGAGTTACATGGGTTGGAAAAACCGCAAGAAAACTGCTTTGTTAAAAAAAGGATTGGCTCTTTTTTCAGTAGCACTTCTTTTTAGTATTCTAGGATTTATAGGTGGTCCAAAAGCATTAGTTGGGTTTGGAAATTTATTTATTTTTGTTTCCATTTCCTTATGGTTTTTTAAGTATTTTCTTATTCCTGCATCTAAAAAATTTCAATTCAAAACCCTCCCTAAAATTGAACGTTCCTATCAATCTTTTTTAAATTTTGCTTTAAAAGGAAGTAATGCCTATCGCTTTGTATTTGGCTCTTTTGGACTTTTACTGTTAGCCATACTTATTTTTAAATTAGTTACCCCGGATATATTATTTTTTCCGGAAAACCAGCCCAATCAAGCCATAGTTTATATTGAGTATCCTGAAGGAACAGACATTGAAAAAACAAATAAATTAACCATAGATGTTGAAAAACAAGTGGTGGAGGTTTTAAATAAATACCAATACCAAAAAGATGGTGTTCCCTATAATTATATGGCAGAATCTATCATCTCTCAGGTTGGTGAAGGTGCCGGAAATCCAGCGACCGACCGAGGTACCAGAACTGAAATGCCGCATCGAGGAAAAGTAACCGTTTTGTTTCGGCAATATAAAGAACGCTTTAATGAAGATGGCGACAAAATAAGTAGTTCTGATGTACTTACTCAAATAAGAAATGCGGTGCAAGGGCATCCCGGCGTTAGTATTATTACCGATAAAGACCAAAATGGACCCCCTTCAGGATATGCAATTAATCTAGAATTAAAAGGCGATGACTATCTTGAAATAATGGAAGAGGCTAAGAATATTCAAACCTATATAAACGATTTGAATATTCCGGGTATAGAAGAATTAAATATAGATGTGAACCAAAACAAACCGGAAATGGAAGTGGTAGTCAATAGAAAAAAAGCCGGTGAATTAGGAGTAACCACCACACAAGTTGGGCAGGCTTTGCGTTCGGCAATCTATGGTTTTGACGCCTCTACTTATAAAGATGGTAAAGACGATTTTGATATTATGGTTCGTTTAGATGGCGATAGCAGATATGATGAAAGCGCCCTTTTTAACCAAAACATAACTTTTAGAGACAACAAAGGAAATTTAAAACAAATACCTCTTTCTACACTAGTAACCACCAAAGATATTGCAAGTTTTAGCTCCATTAAAAGAAAAAATTTAAAGCGTGTAATTACTATCTATTCTAATGTTTTAGAAGGATTTAACCCTACCGAAACTGTACAAAAAATTCAAGTTGCAATGGCAAATTATCCGTTGCCTAAAGACATTGCGTATCAATTTACCGGAGAGCAGGAAGAGATGGCTAAGAATTTGGCGTTTTTATCTAAAGCGTTGGTTATTGCTTTGTTACTCATTTTACTCATCATTGTAGCGCAATTTAATTCTATTTCAAAACCCATTATTATTTTTGTTGCTATTGTATTGAGTTTTATTGGGGTGCTTTTTGGGTTGGTTATTTTTCAAATGGATTTTGTTGTTATTTTGACGATGATGGGTATTATATCTTTGGCGGGTATTGTGGTAAATAACGCCATTGTGCTCATTGATTATACCCAATTACTCATTGACAGAAAGAAAGAGGAGTTAGATATGCCTTATGACCAGTTGCTTAGCAGAGAACAATACAGAGAAATGATCATTAATGCCGGAACCAATAGATTGCGTCCGGTAATGCTTACCGCCATAACTACTATTTTAGGTTTAATTCCTTTAGCAGTAGGACTGAACTTAAACTTCTTTACTTTGTTTACTGAATTTGACCCACAGATTTATGTGGGAGGCGACAATAATATTTTTTGGAAACCAATGTCTTGGACCATTATTTTTGGTTTAACTTTTGCCACTTTTCTTACTTTGGTGATTATCCCTACTATGTTTTATTTATTGAACCGAGCTAAAATTCGGTTTAAAGACAGTAAAGTAAAAAAGTAATGGATAGAAGAACCCTTCAAGGGTTTAAAACCCTTGAAGGGTTAAACAAAAAAACCCCCGTTAGGGGTGGCATATTTTTGTCGTTTAATTGAAAATGAAAATATATGCATAAAAAAATCCCCGCAACTTTTGCGGGGATTTTCCTTTAGAAAAACAATGGTGGTTATTGGTTTTCTGTTAACGGAATAGGAAATTTAGAGAACACATCATCTCCAACTCTGTCAATGGGTAAGGTGTTTAATAAGTTATATCTTCTAACATCAATCCATCGATGCCCTTCAGCATATAAGGAATAACGTCTTTGTGTAAGCATTTCTTGAATTAAAGATGCTTGGTCCATACCACCGGCATAAGGAGCTAGACCTGCGCTATTTCTAATAATATTCAAAGCAGTAACTGCTGCACCCGGGTTTGAAAATATATTTGCTTCAGCATATAATAAGATTAATTCTTCATTACGAATGATTGGAATAGGATCTGTATTGCTTTGGTAAATAAATACGTCATAATCACCAGTTAGTCCATCTAGTGTTAAAGGTTCATTACGAAGTACAACTTTACTTAATCTAGTATCTCCTGCTTCAGCATCGGTAATAAAATTAGGCTGTACAATTCTTGCACCTGCTGTTGAAGAATTTAGAGCAAAAAACATTGGGTTAGCAATATCTGTTTGGTCTAAGGAAAACACATGGTATGCACCGGTATTTAACGCACCGTTTAATTCAAAAAATGAATCATTTAGGTTTGCCAATACCTCAGTATAATTACCTTGATAGATAGAAACTCTTGCGGAGATTGCTTTTGTAAATTTTATAAACTTATTAGGTGTATTAAAATTTCCAAATCCAGTTGTTAATGGAAAAGGAAATTCATCTCCTCCACTGGCTAAATTACCGGTAGCTTCGTCTAGTATTGATTTAATCGCTGTTAATGCTTCCGATTTGGATACAAAAGGTCCTAAATCGAATTCGTCTTTAACATCGATTCGAATTCCATTATCATCAACAAGATTTAAGTTTAAAAGCAATTCATAGGCGATGAAAGTTTTTAAGAATCCTTTGGTTGCATTTAATTCTTGTGCTGTAAATTGTGAAATCGTTTCCGGATTTTCTAAAAACCCTAAAATTAGATTTGCATTTTTTACAGTACGGTATCTGCCTGCCCAAGGGTTGGTGATATAAAAGGTATTGTTATCTAGTACGGCGTTCTCTCTCCCTAGAAGGTCAGAAGTAAACCTAGGGTCAGAGCTAGCAAAACGGTAGTATTCTCTACCTATCACTCCAACATCGTCAAAATAAGTTCCTAAAGAAACCCTTGAGCTGTAAAAAATACCCCCGACTAATTCTCGTAAATCACCCGGCGTGATTCCGTTTTCAAAACCGCTTACTTCCGGTCCATTTAAATCATTAAACTCCTCTACGGTGCAAGACACAATGAGTGTAGCAAAAACAAAGAAGAGTGTTATTTTATTTATATATTTTTTCATAAGATTTTTTTTTAAAAGTTAACAGATACGTGAAACAAATATCTTTTAGAAGATGGGAATGGCGTTACTTCTACTCCGGTAAAAATTCCATTTCCACCAAAGTTAGATACCTCAGGATCATAACTATTGTAATCAAAAATATTAATCAAGTTAGTTCCTGAAAATCCAATTTTAACGTTATCTATACTTCCGTTAAGAATAGTACTAACAAACCGTTGCGGAATGTTGTAATACAACCCTAGTTCCCGTAAGCGTAAATAAGAGGCATCTTCAACAAAAACTTCAGCTGAGGCTCCTAATTGACTTACACGGTAAGGACCATTACCAAGGACACCGTTTGGATCTAAATCTATGGTATCAAAATCATGGCTTGTTCCACTTAAATCGGTTAATAGCGCAGTTAGATTGATGTTATCACCACCTTCTTTCCATTGCCATAAAAAGGATAGTTCCAAATCTTTGTATTTAAGATTGTTTGAAAATCCCATGATAAAATCGGGTTCGGCATCGCCATATACTTGAAAGCCGTTAGGACCGGGGTTTGGACCTATACCCACTATTTGTGTGGCACTCTGTCCTTCTTCAATTCGGAAGGTTCCTAAACTTGCGCCAAAACCTCCAACGTTGAAGGCAGGTACATTTAATTTAGTGATTTCAGATTCATTTTTAAAGAAATTAACGCCGGTGGTCCATTGAAAATTAGTTGTGGAAACAGGTATAGCGTCTAAGGAAAGTTCTACCCCTTTATTTTCTAGGTTACCTGCATTAACAAATCGAGTATTAAAACCTGAAGAAGGTTCTAAAGCCGCATTAAGAATTAAATCTTCCACTTTTTTAATATAATAGGTTCCTGAAAAACTTAGCCTATTATTAAAAAAGCTAACATCTATACCTGTTTCAAATTCTTTTGAGCGTTCTGATTTAATATTTGCATCACCACGAACACCAATTAAGGAAATTCCTAAAACACCACCAGAGCTGAAGGAGTTATAGGAAGTAAATAATGCGGCAGCAGGAGGGAAGTTCCCTGCTTCACCATAAGCGGCTCTTACTTTAAATTGATTCCATTTTGTGTTAGAACTCCAAAAACCAAAATTGTTAAGATTTACTGCTAACGAGCCTTTTGGATAATAATTCAAATCATTGGCATCGCCATTATTTGAAGATTTATCACCTCGTACTCCTAATGTTGCAATAAACTTATCCTGATAATTTATTTCTTCTTGAACAAAGAAACCGGCATCTTCTTGTTTAACCCTTGTTTGATCAACACCCGTGTTACCGGCTTGATCTACATTCGATTCTGAAGCTATTAATCCGGAAGCAGTAATTAAAAATGTATTTCTATCAAAAAATTCATTGGTTAAACCTGCTTGGGTTCTGAAATTCAAGTTTGAGGAAGTGGTAAAGTTATGCACCAAGAAGGAAGAAAGGTTATAGTTTTTATTTTGTGTTGTTCCTTGAACCGATACACCGCTTAAACCTCCATTAGTGGGTTTTTGAAATTGCAACTCCTTGGGAAAGAAAGCAATACTTTGTTGGTTATAAAAATCTAATCCGCCACGTACAATTAACTCTAAACTAGAATTGTCGTTTCTGTACAAAAATAAATTGGCAGAACCTCCTAGAATCAATCTATTTACTTTTTCATTGTTTTTTACTAACTCACGAGTTTGTAAAATATTAGAGGATCCTGCAGGATTATCTGGAAAGAGACCGTCTGCATCAGGAAACAGTTGTAACCAAGGGGTGGTACTGGTTAAGGATACACCCATTGTTGTTCCTGTATTGTCATTGTTGAAAAATCCCCTGTCAGAAGAAGAGTAAACATAATTTGAACTCAAAGCAAATTTAAGAAAATCGGTTGCAGTGTGGTCTAAATTTAAACGTAAGGATGTTTTTTCATAGCCTGTGTTTTGTACAATACCTTCTTCATTATTATGGGTAACACCACTATAAAATCTAGTTTTGTCACCACCACCGCTCATACTAAAATTAGAATTGGTTAGTAAACCGCGGTTTCCAAAAAGTTCTTTTTCATAATCGATTAACCTTCCTTCATTTCTGGCGGCGATAAATTCTTGGACAGCTTCGGGGCCGAA
>MNYN01000070.1 GCA_001873105.1 Flavobacteriaceae bacterium CG2_30_34_30
TGATTTTATGTGGCAATATGCGCAACGGCTTAAAAAACAATATGCTGCTATAGGAAAAGATGTTGCCGTTTATTTTGATGTAAAAGTAAGTGTTAACCGCAGACCTTTACAACAATTTACAAACCCAAACGTAGATTTAGCAGCAGAAAAATGGCATCCTTTTAAACACCATAACTGGATTTTGCCTTCCAATTTTGCAAAAGAATAAAGGATAAGTTGTTAAGCCTTCACAAAAAAAATTTAAACTTTCTTATTCAAAAATATATTACATCCTTTCCACTCATTTCCGTAAATTTGCTCTTTCTAAAAAAAGATTATGTTACAAGTAAACGATATTCGCGAAAATAAAGATGCCTATATAAGCGCATTGAAAAAAAGAAATTTTGATGCCAAAGAACTTTTCAACCAAGTTCTGCAAGCCGATGAAGAGAGAAGAAGCACCCAAGCAAAACTTGACGCAACCCTTTCGGAAGCCAATAAACTTTCAAAAGATATAGGAGATCTTTTCAAAAATGGAGAACAACAGAAAGCTGCCATTTTAAAAGAAAAAACAGGGAAGCTTAAAGAAACTTCTAAAGAACTAAATGATACCCTTCAAACCATCGTTGAAAAATTACAACAACTTCTTTATACCATCCCTAATGTTCCTAACGCCCTTGTTCCGGCAGGTGTTTCAGAAGAAGATAACGAAGAGGTTTTTCGCAAAGGCGATATTCCAAAACTAGCAGAAGGTGCTTTGCCGCATTGGGAATTAGCAAAAAAATACGACATCATCGACTTTGAATTGGGTAACAAAATAACAGGAGCAGGATTTCCTGTATATAAAGGAAAAGGTGCTAGACTGCAACGTGCCATGATTAGTTACTTTTTAGATAAAAACACCGCAGCAGGATATACCGAATACCAAGTGCCACATATGGTAAATGAAGCCTCTGCTTTTGGCACCGGGCAATTGCCAGACAAAGAAGGGCAAATGTATTTTGTAACCGAAGATCATTTATTTTTAATCCCAACTGCCGAAGTCCCGATAACCAATATGTTTCGAGAGGAATTATTGCCTCACACTTCCTTACCCGTGTTGTGTACAGGATACACTCCTTGTTTTAGAAGAGAAGCTGGAAGCTACGGTGCACATGTTCGTGGATTAAATCGTTTGCACCAATTTGATAAAGTAGAAATTGTACGTATAGAACATCCTGACAACTCGTATAAAGCCCTAGAGGGCATGGTAAATCACGTGAAAGAAATTTTAGATGAGTTGCAACTTCCCTACCGCATTTTACGCCTCTGTGGCGGCGATTTAGGATTTACTTCTGCCCTAACCTATGATTTTGAAGTGTTTTCCACAGCACAGGACCGCTGGCTAGAAATTTCATCTGTTTCCAATTTTGAAACCTTTCAAGCTAACCGACTCAAACTGCGCTTTAAAGATGAAAACGGAAAAAACCGCTTAGCGCATACCCTAAACGGGAGCTCTTTAGCATTGCCAAGAGTTTTAGCAGGCATATTAGAAAACTGCCAAACTCCTAATGGCATTAAAATTCCAAAAGTTTTAGTGCCTTATTGTGGCTTTGACTTCATTGATTAAATACATCTTGACCGCTCACCGATGACCAATTCCTTTAAAAAGTAAGCATCGGTGCATATTCAAAAATAACAATTAACTTTTCTCTAAGATTGGTTTTTACATACTTCCACTCGCTTTTAGTATATTTACCAAAAACAAACCCGATGCGTTTTATTGTTTTTCTTTTGTTTCTCAGCATTTCTTCCATTTCGTTTGGACAAAGCGAAGCGTTGGCAAAAAATTATTTTGATCAAGGAGCTTTTGACAAAGCACTTCCTATTTATGAAAAGTTACACCAAAACAATCCTAATCGCTTAGATTATTTGCTTTCATTGGTTGTTACACATCAACAATTAGAAAATTATACCCAAGCCGAAGTCCTTCTTAAAAAGGGCACACAACTAGCAAAAAACAGCCCAACTTTATGGATTGAATTGGGTAGAAATTATCAACTTCAAAAAGACACCCTAAACGCCAATTTATACTACAAACAAGCACTCAACAGCATTGAAGAAAGACCAAATCTAGCGCATACCATCGCAACAGCATTTAGCAAATACAACCTTTTAGAAGAAGCCGTTTTGGCTTATGAAATTGGAATGGCAGCAAACCCACAATTAGATTTTAACATGCCTCTTGCCCGCATTTATGGGGAACAAGGAAAGCTAGAAAAAATGTTTGAAAGCTACTTAAATAGTATAGAAAAAAATCCCGGAATTGCCATAACAGCACAACGCTATTTTGAAAACTACATCACTGAAAATCCCGAAAATGAAGCCAATGAAATTTTTAGGAAAACCATTTTAAAAAAATCGCAAGCCAATCCTGATATTTTATATAACGAACTTTTAAGTTGGCTTTTTGTTCAGCAAAAGCAATATGACCGAGCATTTGTGCAGCAAAAAGCAATCTTTAAACGTACCATGGAAAACCAACAAGGACTCATCGATTTAGCTATGATTACCATAGAGGAAAAAGAATATACCATTGCAAAAGAAGTGTTACACTTTATCATCGAAAATGCAACTACCGATCAGCTACGAGTTGAGGCCTATCAAAACATCCTGCTAATAGATACCTCAATCGCTGAAAAAAAAGAGTATGAAAGCATAAAAACAAAATACGAAAACCTGTTCTCTTTATATGGAAAAGGCACCTTAACCTTTGGCTTACAATTAGATTACAATCATTTTATCGCTTTTCAACTAGAACAAAAAGAACTTGCTATAGAAAATCTGAAAAATCTAATAAAAGAAAAATTAAGCCGATACCAAGAAGCAAAAGCCATAATGAAATTAGCCGATATTTTAGTTTTTGATGAAAAGTTTAACGAAGCACTTATCCACTATTCCCAAATACAAAGCAAGGTAAAAAACGACCCTATTGCACAAGAAGCCCGTTTTAAAGTAGCAAGAACCAGTTATTTTAAAGGTGATTTTATCTGGGCACAAACCCAATTAGATATTCTAAAAAAATCCACCTCGCAGCTTATCGCAAACGACGCCATGGAATTAAGCCTATTAATTAGTGATAATTCCCTAGAAGACTCCACCCAAACCGCATTAAAACTTTATTCTAAAGCAGATTTACTGGCATTGCAAAACAAAAACCAAGAAGCCATTAACGTACTTAATACCATATTAAAAAACCACAAAGACGAATCCATAGAAGACGAAGCTTTATACAAACAAGCACTGGTATTTGAAAAAACCAAACAATTTAATAATGCAATAGCAAACTATCTGCAAATCATTGAATTTCACTCTCAAGATATTTTGGCAGACAATGCTTATTTTAATTTAGCAGAACTCTATAACAAAACCCTGCAACAACCCGAAAAAGCAAAAGAATTTTATGAACAAATCATTTTTAACCATCAAGATTCCATCTATTTTGTAGAAGCTAGAAAACAATTCCGAAGCATTCGCGGAGATGCTCTTAATTAAATCAGTACCTGCGCAAAATCTTAAATAATCACATAGAAGTAAAGACGTAATATATTACGTCCCAACCAAAAAAAATAAGAAGCCCAATGCATATCTACAACGTAACGATAAACATAGAAGAAGACATCCACGACCGCTGGCTACAATGGATGCGTGAGGAGCACATTCCGGAAATGCTCGCAACAGGAAAATTTAGCAATGCTAAAATGTGTCGTGTCTTAGTTGAAGAAGAAATGGGTGGTCTCACCTATTCAATACAATATACAACCGATAGTAAAGAAACCCTAGAAAAATATTATACAGAAGATGCTGCCAGATTAAGAGCACAAAGCAAACTATTTGAAGGTAAATTTGTTGCCTTCAGAACCGAATTAGAAATTATTAGTGAGCAATCCTTTTCTGCCATGCCCTTTGCAAAAGATTAAAAGAAGTGAAATACAATTGAAAAATACAACAAACCAATTCAAAAAATAGCCCAAAATAGCTTCCCCATTATTTAAGGAAAATAGGAATGGCAAAGCAGATGAGAAAACCGTATAAAAAAGACGAAAGAGAAAAAAATGCCTCAAAATTTGCCTCTCACAAAGACACTAACGAAGTGCGTGCAAAAAAGTTTCTTGGACAACATTTTTTAAAAGACGAAAACATAGCACAACAAATTGCCAATACCCTCTCTTTTAAAGGGTATAAAAACGTATTAGAAATCGGTCCGGGAATGGGAGTGCTTACCAAATACCTTCTTCAAAAACAAATAAATTTAACTGTAATGGAGCTGGACAGAGATTCTGTTACTTATTTGAATAGCACTTTTAAAGAAGAACATCCCGCAAACATCACTCTAACCAACTTTCAGATAATTGAGGCCGATTTTTTAAAAATAAACTTATCTGATTATTTTAAGGAATCCCAATTTGCCATAACCGGAAACTTCCCTTACAATATATCCACACAAATTGTTTTTAAAACTTTAGAATGGCGCCACCAAATACCGGAATTTACCGGCATGTTTCAAAAAGAAGTCGCCCTTCGCATTTGCGCTAAAGAAGGCAGCAAAGTATATGGCATCCTATCGGTTTTGGCACAAGCATTTTACGATGCCGAATATTTGTTTACTGTACTACCACACGTTTTTAATCCACCTCCAAAAGTAGATAGCGGCGTGTTACGACTCAGCAGAAAAGAAAATTATACCCTTCCTTGCAGTGAAAAACTTTTTTTCTCTGTCGTAAAGACCTCTTTTGGCCAACGAAGAAAAACGTTGCGTAACAGTTTAAAATCACTTTCCTTAAGCGATAAATTAAAAGAAGATAGTATCTTTGACAAACGTCCTGAGCAACTGAGTGTTCAGCAATTCATTAGCTTAACCAAAAAAATAGAAAGCGATGCAATTTCAGATTAGTCCTGAATTTATAGAAAAAATTGAACAACTTGTTGCCGAACAAAACAACAAAGAGTTGCAATTGCATTTAGAGGATTTGCACCATGCAGACATCGCTGAAATTCTTAACGAACTCAACCTAGACGAAACCACCTACATCATCAAACTTTTAGATAGCGAAAAAACTGCCGAAGTTTTGATGGAACTTGATGAAGACGATCGAGAAAAAATATTAAACAACCTTTCCTCCAAAGAAATTGCCGATGAACTGGAAGAAATGGATACCGATGATGCAGCCGATATCATTTCTGAACTATCCCAAGAACGGCAAGGAGAGGTCATTGCCAACATTGAAGACCAAGAACATGCTGCAGACATACAAGAACTGCTTAGGTATCATGAAAATTCTGCCGGTGGGTTAATGGCAAAAGAGCTCATAAAAGTAAGAGAAACTTGGACCGTTGGTGGATGTGTAAGAGAAATGCGAAGGCAAGCTGAAAATGTAACCCGAGTACACTCTATTTATGTGGTTGATGCCAAAGACAAACTTAAAGGAAGACTCTCTCTAAAAGATTTACTCACTGTGGATGCAAAAACCAAAATTGCAGAAATTTATATCCCTAGAGTAGATTATGTAAATGTGCATACCGAAGGCGAAGAAGTAGCCAGAATCATGCAAAAATATGACTTAGAAGCCATTCCGGTCGTGGATGATTTAGGCAGACTAGTTGGACGAATTACCATTGATGATATTGTAGATTTTATAAGAGATGAAGCCGAAAAAGATTACCAATTAGCAGCAGGTATTTCACAAGACGTTGAAGCAGATGATAGCTTTTTCAAACAAACCAAAGCACGATTACCTTGGCTTTTTCTAGCCCTTATGGGCGGCTTTATAGCGGTTAAAGTTTCCGGGCAATTTGAAGGCGCAATGGTTAATTTTGGCGTATTATTCTTTTTCACACCACTCATCGCTGCAATGGCAGGTAATGTAGGAGTGCAATCCTCAGCCATCATTGTACAAGGTATTGCCAATGGCAGTTTAGGAGGCTCTCTCACAAAACGCTTGCTTAAAGAAGTTATCTTAAGCCTCCTAAATGGTGTATTACTGGCAATTATTTTACTTTTCGGAAGCCATTTTTTACTTGGAGTCGATTATATCATAGGCATAACTGTTTCTATAGCGTTAATGTCAGTTATGATTATTGCCTCGTTAATTGGCACTTTTGTTCCCATAACTTTAGACAAATATGGTATCGATCCTGCATTAGCAACAGGACCATTTATCACTACAAGTAATGATATTTTTGGCATTTTAATTTACTTTTCCATCGCTAAATTAATTCTCGGATTTTAATTTTTTAGCGGGCTGAACCGCGCTACCTGCCTGCCGGCAGGTAGGTCCGCTATAGTTTTGCTGCAAAAAAACAGCAAAAGCTGCCGCTGCTATCGCTGCCCGAAAATTGACAAACATTTTCTACCTTTACCTAAAATTACATGTTTTGGATGTTTTTCAACTAGAAATCACCGTTCCTCCTTCTGCTATTGATGCATTACTTCACGCTAACAACGTGGCATATTTACAATGGATACAAGATGTGGCTGAACAACATTGGCTTTCAAAAACAAATCCTCCAATGCGTGAAAAATATGCTTGGGTGGTTCTCAATCATTTTATTGAATACAAAGCCCCTGCTTTTAAAAACGACACCATAATTTTAAAAACATGGGTGGCAAACTGTAGTGGAGCAACCACAGAAAGACACACACAAATCATTCGTAAAAACGACGAAAAAATTTTGGCAACCGCCAAAACAGTTTGGTGCCTTATCCATCAAAAAACACAAAAACCTCTTCGATTAACTCAAGAAATAACATCCCTATTCCTATGAAAATCCTACACCTCGACAAAAACCACCCACTGCTACTAGAACAACTGGCAAAAGCCGGATTTACAAATAAAGAAGATTTTAGCTCCACAAAATCTGAAATAGAAAAGATTATTTCAACCTATGAAGGTATTGTAATTAGAAGTCGCTTTACCATAGACAAAACCTTTCTTGACGCTGCAAAAAATCTGAAATTTATAGCACGTGTAGGAGCCGGGCTGGAAAGCATAGATATCGATTATGCTAAATCAAAAGGTGTCCACCTCATAGCAGCTCCCGAAGGCAATAGTAATGCAGTTAGCGAACACGCTTTAGGTATGATACTTTCGCTTTTTAACAATCTGAACAAGGCAAATCAAGAAGTAAAACAAGGATTTTGGAATCGCGAATCCAATCGTGGAACTGAACTAGATGGCAAAACGGTAGGCATCATTGGCTATGGCAATATGGGAAAAGCCTTTGCAAAAAAACTGCGAGGTTTTGATGTGGAGGTACTCTGCTGCGATATACTGGAAAATGTGGGTGATGAAAATGCAAAACAAGTGCCTTTAGACGAAATTCAAAAAAAAGCCGATGTACTAAGCCTACACACACCGTGGACACCTCTAACCGATAAAATGGTGAATACTAAATTTATCGAAGGATTTCAAAAACCTTTTTGGTTTATCAATACGGCAAGAGGTAAAAGCGTGGTGACAAAAGATGTAGTCGCCGCATTACGCTCCGGTAAAATTCTAGGTGCAGGTTTAGATGTTTTAGAATATGAGAAACTCTCCTTTGAATCGCTGTTTACTGAAAGCAACCTTCCTGATACTTTGCACCAATTAATGCACATGAATAATGTGTTGTTGAGTCCGCATATAGCTGGATGGACTGTTGAAAGTAAAAATAAATTAGCACAAGTTATTGTAGATAAAATTGTTGATTTTTTTGGTGAAAAAGAAAAGAATATTGACATACCCAACAAAGAGCAAAGAGTAACAGGACTGGGCGGCTTTTTCTTCAAAACAAAAAATCCAAAAAATTTAATTGCCTGGTACAATACCCACTTAGGATTGAACACAGACACCTATGGCTGTACTTTTTGGTGGAAAGACAAAACAGGAAACGATTGTTCCACACAATGGAGCCCATTTGCCGAAGATACCACCTATTTTTCGCCAAGTGAAAAACCGTTTATGCAAAATTTTAGAGTTAAAAATCTATCGCTATTACTGGAACAGTTAAAAAATGAAGGCGTGTCGGTTGTGGGAGAAATGGAAGAATTTGAATATGGCAAGTTTGGTTGGATTCTAGATCCGGAAGGAAATAAAATAGAACTTTGGGAACCCATTGATAGTGCTTTTTTATAATAAATATTTTTAGTACATTTATTTCTCAAACCAAAAAAATAATTGTGTTATGGAAGAAAATATCAATGCCGGAGCCGCAAGTACTGCTGATGAATTTAAAGAAGGATGGAATCAAGCTATAGGTCAAAACCAAGAAAATAAAAAGTTACTTGCCGGAATTTTAGCCATTGTATTAGGCGGATTTGGAATTCATAAATTTATACTAGGGTATAATAAAGAAGGGATTATTTTACTTTCTGTTACCGTTGTTTTAGGAATTGTAACCTGCGGTATAGCTGCATCACTAACCTGGATTATTGGCGTTGTGGAAGGTATCATTTACTTAACAAAATCGGACGAAGAATTTTACCAAACCTATCAGGTGGGCAGAAAACCTTGGTTTTAATTTTTTTTAGTAAAAAAAATAGGTTTGTTTTAAATCTTTATACTAATCCTCAGCCTCCTCTGTTTTAGAGGCATATTTGCGTTCCAATTCTGCTTGAAACTCTTCCATTACAGGTTTTACTGTACTTTCTGGCAAGTCTGCTATACGAATGTACATCAACCCGTCAACAGCATTGTTAAACAACGGATCGACATTAAAAGCTACTACTTTAGCATTTTGTTTGATGTATTTTTTTATCAAAACCGGTAATCGTAAATGCCCCGGCTCCAATTCATCAATCACTCTGTCAAATTTATTTAAATCGGCTTCGGTTTCATCAAAAACAAAATCTTTATCGGCGTCTTTAAGTTTTACTTTAAAATCTTTTTTAGGGTGGATAAACTGAGCCACGTAAGGGTCGTAATAATTAGATTTCATAAACTCTATCATCAACGATTTTGAAAATTCAGAAAACTGATCGCTTATGGTTACTCCTCCTATTAAATAACGGTGTTCCGGAAAACGAAGGGTAGTATGTACTATACCTTTCCAAAGCAGAAACAAAGGCATGGGTTTTTGCTGGTATTCTTTGATGATAAAAGCACGACCCATTTCTATGGACTGGCTCATCATTTTATAGAGTTCGGGTTCAAAACGAAATAATGCCTGCAAGTAAAAGCCGTCGATTCCATATTTAGCAAATATTTGAGAGCCTAATCCCATACGGTAGGCACCAGCCACTTTTTTTGCTTCGCGATCCCATAAAAACATATGGTGATAATAGGTGTCAAAAGCATCTAAATCGATTGCTTTGTTAGTGCCTTCGCCCACTTCTCTAAAAGTAATTTCACGTAATCTTCCAATCTCTTGGAGTAGGTTTGGTATTAATTTTGCTTCAGCAAGATATACCTCATAATTTTTGCTTACTAAAAGTCGTTTGTCCAGTGCTAATAAGGATTCTACTTCTTTTTCTAAAATAGAGGAAGCGATAGGAGTAGCTATTTTTTTAGGAGCCTTTGGAAGTTTTAACGTTTTCGGAATGTTATCTAAAAGTTTTTTCTTGTTGAAGGTATTGGATAGCATATAGGTTTTCTTTCTCAAAAATGCGGTGAAATCTTCTAAACTTTCCTGCTCTTTTTGATCGGCAACCGAAATAGGATTTCCTATTCTAATTTTAATAATTCGGTCTCTTTGGCTTAACAATTCAGAAGGCAATTTTGCGGTGCGAAACACATCGTTTATTTTTGCCAATTTGTAAAAAAGTAAACTGTTTTTTGCGTGAAAATAAATCGGAACGACAGGAACTTCGGCTCTTTTAATAAGTTTCATTGCAGCTTCTTCCCAAGGTTTGTCAATTATTTGTTTATCCTCGCGATAGGTAGAAACCTCTCCTGCCGGGAAAATTCCTAATGGATGTCCTTCTTGTAATTGTTTTAAAGCCGCCTTAAATCCGGAAAGGCTGGATTGCACTTCCTTATTGTTTTCAAAAGGATTTACAGGCATTACATAAGGTATCAAGGGCTCAATACGATGGAGCAAAAAATTGGCTATAATTTTAAAATCTACTCGTTGTTCTAACAATATTTTAAGTAATAAAATACCGTCAATTCCCCCCAAAGGATGGTTTGAAATGGTAATAAAAGCACCGTTTTTTGGAATGCGTTTTAAATCTTCTTCGGGTATTTCAAACTTTACCCCAAACTCCTCTAGCAAGGCATTTATAAAATCTAAATCTTTAAGGTGTTTGTGCTTGTCATAAATCGTATTACACGCAGAAATGCGCAACACTTTCATTAAAGACCAGCCCATAAAAGTGCCAAAAAAGCCAAATTTATCGACTTTAATGGCTTTTGCCATTTCTTTAGATGTAACGAGACCCATAGTTATTTTTGTAATACTTGGTAGTAAAAGTACGTAAATTTAAAATAAGTTAATTTCTGTTTCAGAGGTACAATTTTTTTTTAAGTTAAGTTCCTGTCCATGCCAAAATTTGGTGGGGAATGCCCATTGATTATATCGGTTGGTTTGATAAAATCATTCCATGGAAACTCATAAGTTACAACTCCCATTTTTTATTTTACTACAAACTGCACCGTTTCACGACTTTGTTGTTTTACTAATACCTGAAAATTATTTTCTAAAAGCACAACCTCTGCTTCTTTAAAATGCCGAATGGTATAAAGAGTGACATTTTCATTAAAATTGACTTTAAATTTTGGTTTTAATGCAGACAGAAGTTCCTCCAATTTATTAAATCTATTATCCACACAAACTGAAAAACTTATTGCAGAATTTTGAATTAGGTTTACTTTCATTTGGTGTTCATGTAAAAGTTTAAATACATCACCAATATGGTCTTCCATTATAAAGGAAAAATCTAAGGAAGAAAGGGAAATGAGTAACTGCTCTTTTTTAACTACATAACAAGAAACTGCCGGATCTAAATCCTTTCCTTTTGCTACAGAAGTTCCAGGATCCATAGGATTTAAAAACGACTTTACATAAAGTGGAATTTCCTTTCGTTGCAAGGGCTGTAATGTTTTTGGGTGAATCACTGATGCCCCATAAAACGCCATTTCTATCGCTTCTTTGTAGGATATCTGTTGCAGTAATATTGTTTCTTTAAAAACACGTGGGTCTGCATTTAAAATTCCTGGAACATCTTTCCAAATCGTTACATTTTTTGCATCCAAACAATACGCAAAAATAGCTGCCGTATAATCACTTCCTTCTCTGCCTAGGGTTGTAGTGAAATTATTATAATTAGCTCCTAAAAATCCTTGTGTTATGGTAAGACCTTTTTTCTTTACAATGGTTTTAATTCGTGACCGGGTAAGTTCCCAATCCACATTCGCATCTCGATAGGAGCTATCGGTTTTAATACATTCGCGACTATCTAACCACGTATTCGTTATATTTTCACTATTCAAATAAGCACTGATAATCTTTGTAGAAACTAACTCTCCATAACAAACAATCTGATCATAGACATAGGAATAATTGGGTGATTTATTGCTTTCTAAAAAACGTTTCATCTCTTTAAAAAGAGAGGCAACTTTCTCATAAATTGGATGGGCTTTCTCAGGAAATAAATCTACTAAAATGGTGTGGTGAAATTGTACTACTTCATCCATTACATTTTGCACTTCTTTACTGTTGTAAAGATAATGATGCACTACTTTTTCTAAAGCATTGGTCATTTTTCCCATTGCAGAGACCACTACCACTAACTCATCATAACCCGTTTGTTCTAAAACAGTTTTAACGTTTTTAATACTTTCAGTATCCTTTACCGATGCTCCTCCAAATTTGAAAACTCGCATTAATTTATTTCTAAAAAATTAGTCATTCCCTCTTCGTCCATATGCACGGTACACCAGTCTTTTAAAATTTTTGCACCGCTGCGTTCATAAAATTTAATTGCTCCCTCATTCCAATCTAATACGACCCATTCTACACGCCGAACTCCTTGCTTTTTGGCATACTTAATGACTTCCTCATACAACGCACTTCCTAAACCTTTGCTGCGCATGGTTTCTTTTACAATTAAATCTTCTAAATGAATGGTTCTACCCTTCCAAGTAGAAAACCGAAAATAAACCAATGCCATCCCTACAATTTCATTTTCTTTAACAGCCACAAAACAATGAAAAAGCGGATGTTCTCCAAAACCTTCATTTTCAAGATCTTTCACAGTAGTAACAACTGCTTCAGGCTCTCTTTCAAAAGTTGCCAGCTCTTTAATTAAGGCTAAGACTTGGGGCATATCTTCTTTTTTTGCTTCTCTTATGCTAAAACTCATCTTTAAAAAGGTTTAATTTGATTGTTAAATAACCATTCATTCTTGGCAAAAATATCGATATTTGCATAGAAAATAACACCTTTCTCAAAAAATGGCTAGACAAAACACCACTTTAGGCGAATTTATCATCGAAAACCAAAAAGATTTTGCCTATTCTTCCGGCGAATTATCTAGGCTTATCAACTCCATTCGTCTTGCTGCCAAGGTAGTAAATCACGAGGTAAATAAAGCAGGTTTAGTAGATATTCTAGGAACTTTTGGAGAAAAGAATATTCAAGGAGAAGAACAACAAAAATTGGATGTTTATGCCAACGAAGTGTTTATTAAAACACTTACTAATAGAGAAATAGTTTGCGGAATTGCCTCAGAAGAAAACGATGATTTTATTACCATTGAAGGCAGCAATCATAAAAACGAAAATAAATATGTAGTACTTATTGACCCGTTAGACGGCTCCTCAAATATTGACGTAAACGTTTCTGTTGGGACTATTTTTTCCATCTACAGAAGAGTAACCCCTGCAGGCACTCCGGTAACTTTAGAAGATTTTTTACAACCTGGAATTAATCAAGTTGCCGCAGGATATATTATTTATGGAACTTCCACAATGATTGTTTATACCACAGGACACGGAGTAAATGGTTTTACCTTAAATCCTGCCATTGGAACTTATTACTTATCGCATCCCAATATGCGTGTGCCTTTAGATGGAAAAATATATTCAGTAAACGAGGGTAATTACATCCATTTTCCACAAGGCGTAAAAGATTATATTAAATACTGTCAAAAAGAAGAGGAAGATAGACCTTATACTTCCAGATATATTGGATCCTTGGTTTCTGACATACACAGAAACCTTATCAAAGGCGGTATTTATATTTATCCGAAAAGTTCCAAAGCAGCTAACGGGAAACTTCGCTTACTTTATGAGTGTAACCCAATGGCATATATTGTAGAACAAGCAGGAGGCAAGGCAAGTGATGGTTTCAATCGCATTATGGAAATTCAACCTTCAGAACTTCACCAACGCGTACCATTTTTCTGCGGTAGCAAAAATATGGTAGAAAAAGCAGAAGAATTTATGGCAAAGGCATCTATTTAAAATTATTTTACTAAAATGGTTTTTAATACATGCTTTTATCCTGTTTCTTTTTTAAAAGATATTCAAAATCTTCAAAATCTAAACCTCCGGAAAAAATTTTAATAGACTTATTTACAATTGCTTCTGCATCTATTGAATTAAACCCAATGGCAATAGCGTATTTTCTTAAAAAACTAGCTTCATCCTCATCAATATAATGATCTGAAAAAATAATTACTAACAAGTCGTGCAACTGCTTAAGTCTTACTTCAGAAGAATTAGGAGGTTGAATAGGATACTTTTTTGGATTTTTTAATATCTCATTGTATTCTAATTCGGTAATATCAAATCTTCTTGCAAAACGAAGCAAAAGTATTTCTTCCTCTAGTTTTAGCGGTCCATCAAGTAAAGCGGTATTCACTAAAGCAGAAAAATGACCAAGTTTTCTTGCTCTATTTCCACTACCAAACAAATCTGTAAATGCCATATTTTTAAATTTGGTGCAAAGATAAAGCTTCAAAAAGATTTTATGAAAAATAAAACTCTTTTTTTAATAGATTAAAGTACTTTTAATACTTAATTATATCTATATGAACTCTTTGTTGAAAATTTCAAATTTAATTGCCTTTCTTGCCACACTTTGTATAAACTACCTCGCAAATACTGGTCTTATAAATGGCAATACCATGGCAACCGTTTCTGCAAAATATGAAAATCTATTTACCCCAGCGGGTTATGCTTTTTCTATTTGGGGAATTATTTATTTATTTCTTTTAGGCTTTGTTATTTATCAGGGTCTTAGTCTTTTTAACAAAGCAAAAACCAATAATTTAGCAACTCAGGTAGGCTGGTGGTTTGTGGTTTCATGTGTTGCAAACTCACTCTGGGTTTTTGCTTGGCTTTACGAGTTTATTGGTGTTTCTGTTATTTTAATGTTTGTTTTATTGTTTTCTCTTCTAAATATAATAGTGAAAACCAATATGGAACGCTGGGATGCACCATTTAAAACGATACTGTTTTTATGGTGGCCCTTTTGTATTTATTCTGGTTGGATTGCTGTGGCAACAATTGCAAATATTGCGGTATATCTCACTAAAATAGGTTGGGATGGTTTTGGATTATCTGAAATAACTTGGGCAATTATTATGATATTAGTTGCTAGTATTCTTAATATCTTTATCACTTGGAATCGAAATATGCGTGAGTTTGCACTAGTTGGAGTTTGGGCGTTAATAGCCATAGCAGTTGCTAATTGGGAAGTGCAACCAACGATTGTTTACACTGCTATTATCACCGCAATTATTTTATTTTTAAGCAGCAGTATTCACGCATATAAAAATAGAAACACCAACCCTTTTATCAAATTATTTTTATAAATATGCTAAAAACTCAAAAAGATCTTTTCTGTTTAGAGGATAATATAACCTATCTCAATGGCGCATATATGGCACCACAATTACAAAGCGTACAACAAGTGGGAATAGAAAACTTGCAGAAAAAAGCAAAACCCTATCTTATTTCTGAACAGGATTTCTTTTCAGAAAAGCTAGTCTTAAAAAAACGATTTGCACAGCTTATTGATGCTGAAGACTACCAAAGTACCGCTATTATCCCTTCCGTTTCTTATGGCATTGCCATTGTAGCAAAAAATATTCCGTTTCAAAAAGGCGATGAAATTCTTGTATTGGAAGAACAATTTCCTAGTAATTATTACACCTGGAAAGCACTCGAAAAAGAAAAAGGAGTAAACGTAATCGTGATAAAAACACCAACAACAACACTAGGAAGGGGAAAAAGATGGAATGAAGCCATACTTGAGGCTATTACTTCGAAAACAAAAGTTGTTGCAATGCCTCAAGTGCATTGGGCTGATGGCACTTGGTTTGATTTAAAAGCCATCAGAAAACGAACCAATGAAGTAGAAGCATATTTAATAATTGATGGAACACAGAGTATTGGCGCAATGCCTTTTTCTGTATCTCAAATTAATCCTGACGCCTTAATTTGCGGTGGTTACAAATGGTTAATGGGTCCTTATGGTTTAGGTATGGCCTATTTTGGAAAACGTTTTGACACAGGAATTCCCATAGAAAACAACTGGATGAACCATGAAGGTGTTGACAATTTTTCTAATCTTGTGAACTATAATCAAAACTTTAAACCAAAAGCAACGCGCTATGATGTGGGAGAATCGAGCAACTTTATTTTAACACCGATGCTTTCCGAAGCCATCCGGCAATTAATAGAATGGACTCCAGAAGCTGTTCAGCACTATTGCCAAAAAATTACCGAAAAACCTTTAAAGACACTTCAAGACCTTGACTGTTTTATAGAAGAACCGGAATTTCGTGGGGCACATTTATTCGGAATTTATCTTTCAAAAGAACAATCCATACAGAAAATAAAGAATCGTCTTTCCGAAAAAAAAATATTTGTTTCCTATCGTGGCGGAGCTATAAGAGTTTCCCCAAATGTGTACAACACAACTGAAGATGTAGAAAAATTAGTTTCTTGTTTTATTTAAAATATCCCTGTACTATCTTTGCCGTCCATGAGTAATTCCATCGTTGATGCACTTTTTACAAAGTCTTCGCAAGTGCGAAAACTAGGGGAAACTATTACCCAATCGCAAAAAAAAATCCATATTTCCGGATTAGTAGGTGCTGCCACTTCCCTAGTTATAGCAGATACATTTAAAAAATTAGAACTTCCGTTATTGCTTATATTTAATGACAAAGAAGAAGCGGCTTATCACCTAAACGATTTAGAGAATATTCTTGGCGATAAAGAAGTACTTTTTTATCCTGGAAGTTACCGCCGCCCTTATCAAATTGAAGAAACCGACAATGCCAATGTTTTGCTTCGGTCAGAGGTTTTAAACCGAATTAATTCTCGTAAAAAACCCGCAATTATAGTTACCTATCCCGACGCTCTTTTTGAAAAAGTAGCCACCCGAAAAGAATTGGAAAAGAACACCCTTAAAATTAGTGTGGGAGATCAGCTCTCTATTGATTTTATAAATGAAGTTCTTTTTGAATACCAGTTTCATCGCACCGATTTTGTAACAGAACCAGGCGAATTTTCAGTGCGTGGAGGAATTTTAGATGTATTTTCATTTTCAAACGACAAGCCCTATCGCATAGAATTTTTTGGAAATGAAGTAGAAAGCATTCGTACATTTGATGTGGAAACACAACTATCCCTTGAGCAAGTAAAAAAAGTTTTGGTAATACCTAATGTGGATGCATCCACCTCACTTATTTCACGAATTAGCTTTTTAAAGTATATTCAGGCTAACACGGTGGTTTTTATTAAAAATCCAGAATTATTATTTAACGGTATTGATACCCTTTTCACGAAAGCTATAGAAACCTTTTCCTCTATGGGCGAAGGCGTCAAACAACTAAAACCTGAAACCCTATTTACTACTTCCACATTACTTAAAAAGGAACTTGAAGATTTCACTTCAGTGGTACTACAAAAAGGAAACACCGACGAAACTATTCATTTTCAAACCAAACCGCAACCTTCCTTCAACAAACAATTTGATTTGCTTATTCAAAACCTGAATGAAAATACAGATAAAGGATATAAAAATTATATTTTCTGCTCTAATGAGCAACAATCCAAACGCTTTAAAGATATATTTAATCCCGATAGCAATCAAGATGACATAAAGGTTAAACAATTTGAAACCGTAGTTTTTCCTTTGCATCAAGGGTTTATAGACGATCTTCAAAAAAATGTTTGTTATACCGATCATCAAATTTTTGAACGTTACCACAAATTCCATCTTAAAAACGGCTACGCTAAAAAACAAGCCATTACTTTAAAGGAATTAACCCATTTAGAAATTGGCGATTATGTGACTCACATTGACCACGGTATCGGAAAATTCGGGGGATTACAAAAAATTGATGTCGAAGGTAAAAAACAAGAAGCTATTAAATTGATTTATGGTGAAAGAGATATTTTGTATCTCAGTATCCATTCCTTACACAAAATAAGTAAATATAACGGTAAAGACGGCAAACCACCAAAAATTTACAAACTGGGCTCCAACGCCTGGAAAATTTTAAAACAAAAAACTAAAACTAGAGTTAAAGAAATTGCTTTTAACCTTATTGAACTTTATGCCAAGAGGAAGCTACAAAAAGGTTTTGCCTTTGACCCAGATTCTTACCTTCAATTAGAACTTGAGTCTTCTTTCATTTATGAAGATACGCCAGATCAAACTACTGCTACTATAGATGTAAAAAGCGATATGGAAAAAGACCAGCCTATGGATCGATTGGTTTGTGGCGATGTGGGTTTTGGAAAAACAGAAGTTGCCATTAGAGCTGCATTTAAAGCAGTAGATAATGGAAAACAAGTTGCAGTATTGGTGCCAACTACAATACTTGCTTTTCAGCATTTTAAAACATTTACTGAACGTCTTTACGACATGCCCGTAAGTGTAGATTACCTCAACCGTTTTCGCACTGCAAAAGAACGTAAAAACGCTTTGGAAAATCTAGAAAATGGAAAACTGGACATCCTTATTGGCACGCATCAACTCGTAAACAAAAACGTAAAATTTAAAGATTTAGGGCTTTTAATTATTGATGAAGAGCAAAAATTTGGTGTTGCAGTCAAAGACAAATTAAAATTAATAAAAGAAAATGTCGATACGCTTACGTTAACTGCAACACCCATTCCCAGAACCCTGCAGTTTAGCTTAATGGCTGCTCGTGATCTTTCTGTCATTACTACGCCCCCGCCCAACCGTTACCCTATTGAAACTAATGTGATTCGTTTTGGTGAAGAGACCATACGCGATGCTATTCGTTATGAAATATCTCGCGGTGGTCAAGTGTTTTTTGTGCACAACCGAATTGAAAATATCACCGAAGTTGCCGGTCTTATTCAACGTCTTGTACCTGATGCTAAAATTGGTATCGGCCACGGGCAAATGGATGGTAAAAAACTAGAAGGACTCATGCTATCGTTTATGAATGGGGAATTTGATGTACTTGTTTCTACCACTATCATTGAAAGCGGACTTGATGTACCTAATGCCAATACTATTTTCATCAATAACGCCAATAATTTTGGTTTAAGTGATTTACACCAAATGCGAGGTCGTGTGGGGCGAAGTAATAAAAAAGCCTTTTGCTATTTTATTACCCCTGAATTTTCAGCAATGACTGAGGAAGCCCGAAAGCGCATTACCGCATTAGAGCAATTTTCTGAACTAGGCAGCGGGCTCAACATTGCAATGAAGGATTTAGAAATACGAGGCGCCGGTGATTTACTAGGTGGTGAACAAAGTGGTTTTATTAACGAAATAGGTTTTGATACGTACCAAAAAATCTTGGCAGAAGCTATTGAAGAACTCAAAGAAAAAGAGTTTAAAGAACTTTACAAAGACACTAAGAAAACAAGCTATATCAAGGAGACTGTCATAGATACCGACTTTGAAATACTTTTCCCGGATGATTATGTAAACAATATTACCGAACGTTTGAACCTCTATAACAAACTCTCTGAACTAAAAACCGAAGAAGAACTTTTACAGTTTGAAAAAGAACTGGAAGATCGTTTTGGCGAACTGCCCATTCAAGTAGTTGATTTACTAAACAGTGTACGTATAAAATGGAGCGCTATTAAAATGGGATTAGAGCGCGTGGTAATGAAACAAGGAAAATTAGTGGGTTATTTTATTGCAGACCAGCAATCCAGTTTTTACCAAAGTGATGCTTTTAGTAAAGTACTTCAATTTGTACAATTAAATGCTTCTGCCGTAAAAATGAAAGAAAAACAAACCAGAAACGGGTTGCGATTGTTGCTTACCTTTGATAGGATTACATCTGTAAAAAGAGCCTTACAGGCTTTAGAAAAGTTTGAATCTACATAAGGTTATAGCATATCTTTTAGGATTTCAAATTTGAGATTGCTTTTCAAAAAAAATAAAAAGCATCTTCATAATGCATTACCTGTTGCACGCTTTTATTTTTTAATACTGCAATAATGTCAAAACGGGTTTCCAACTCGATATTATTTTCTTCTAAATAAAAGTTCATTGCTTTCACTAAATGCTTTATTTTACTTGGAGTTACAAAACTTTGGGGGTCACCAAAAAAATCAGAATTACGGGTTTTTACTTCCACACACACCATTAATGTATCTTTTTGAGCAATGATATCTATTTCAGCTTTGTCATAGAAATAATTCTGCTCTAAAATGGTATATCCCTTAGCTCGTAAAAGTTCTGCGGCGAGTTTTTCTCCTAATTTTCCTAATTCATTATGGTCTGCCATCTTTTTAAATTTCCAAATCTTAAGTACCAATTTCTAAAAAAGGCAACAACTTACCAAACCTTTTCTAAATTAATAACTAGTTGTTTTTTTTATTTTCCAATACAACCGAAACCATTTCCAAAAAGTGTTCTTTTTATCGTATAAAATCTAATATCAAATTTCTACCTTTACAGAAATGGACAAAACGGCTTTAGAAATACAAATTACAACCCTTCCCGATAGCCCGGGAGTATATCAATATTATGATAAAGACAATAAATTACTTTATGTAGGCAAAGCAAAAAATTTAAAAAAACGAGTTGCCTCCTACTTCAACAAAACTCACGATAATGGAAGAACACGTCTTTTAGTAAAAAAAATAAAAACCATTCAACACATTGTTGTTTTTTCAGAAACCGATGCGTTACTTCTTGAAAATAACCTCATCAAAAAATACCAACCTCGCTATAATGTGATGCTGAAAGATGACAAGTCCTATCCTTGGATTTGCATCAAAAACGAACGATTTCCAAGAATCTTTACAACCCGAAGAATGATTAAAGATGGCTCTGAATATTTTGGACCATACACCAGTATGAAAACGGTGCATACTTTGCTTGATTTAATTAAGGGTTTGTATCCATTGCGCACCTGTACTTATGATTTGTCTAAAGAAAAAATAGATGGCGGAAAGTTTAAATCTTGTTTAGAATTTCACTTAGGAAATTGCTTAGCACCTTGTGAAAACAAACAAACAGTTACTGAATACAATGAAAATATTGATGCCATCCGGCAACTGATAAAAGGAAATTTTAAAGATTCTTTACAACGTTTTCGAAACCAAATGAAGGCTTACGCTGCAAATTTAAAATTTGAAGATGCACAACGACTAAAAGAAAAAATTGAAATTTTGGAAAACTATCAGGTTAAATCCACTGTGGTAAATCCTAAAATTAATGATGTTGATGTGTTTTCCATTGTTTCTGATGAAAGTTATGCTTATGTCAATTTTTTACAACTCTCTTATGGATCTATTATTCGTTCGCATACTTTAGAAATTAAGAAAAAACTTGACGAAAGCGATAAGGAACTTTTAGAACTCGCCATTATTGAAATACGGCAACGTTTTCAGTCGCATTGCAAAGAAGTTTATGTGCCTTTTGCCTTGGATTTAGGCGAAGAAATTAAAACACACATTCCACAACTCGGTGATAAAAAACACATTTTAGAACTTTCCACCAGAAATGCCAAATACCATCGCATGGAGCGTTTTAAACAAATAAAAATAACCGACCCAAATAGGCATGAAAACCGAATAATGGCGCAAATGCAAAAAGATTTACGACTTTCAGAAGAACCTAGACACATTGAATGCTTTGACAACTCAAACATACAAGGCAGCAATCCGGTAGCTGCTTGTGTGGTTTTTAAAAATGGAAAGCCAAGTAAAAAGGACTATCGAAAATACACTATAAAAACGGTAATAGGTCCTGATGATTTTGCATCTATGGAGGAAGTAGTGTATCGCCGATACAAAAGATTGGTAGAGGAGAAGCAACCTTTACCACAATTAATCATCGTAGATGGAGGAAAGGGACAACTTTCTTCGGCATTAAAAAGTTTAGATGCTTTAGAATTGCGCGGAAAAATTGCTATCGTTGGTGTTGCAAAAAGATTAGAAGAATTATTTTTTCCAAACGATTCAATTCCCTTATATTTAGATAAGAAATCAGAAAGTTTGAAAATCATTCAACAACTACGTAATGAAGCACACCGTTTTGGTATTACTTTTCATCGAGATAAGCGAAGTAAACAGGCTTTGAATACCGAATTAGAAACCATACCGGGTATTGGTGAAAACACAGTCATTGCCTTGTTGAAACATTTTAAAAGTAATGCTAGAATTAAGGAAGCAACACTTGAAGAAATAAAAATTGTTATAGGAACATATAGAGCAAATAAAATAATAACACATTTTCAAAACCTAAAATGAAAAAAATAATTTGTATCGTTTTTAGCACCTTCCTATCCATCGCTGCTGTTTCGCAAGAACAAGGCAACAACAAAGATGATGTAAAAGTAGGATTAGTCTTAAGCGGTGGTGGAGCAAAAGGTTTGGCACATATAGGCGTGTTAAAGGTCATAGAGGAAGCCGGCGTTAGGATAGATTATATAGGAGGAACCAGTATGGGTGCTATTATAGGCGCATTATATGCCTCGGGATATAGTGCAAAGGAAATGGATTCTATTTTTAAAGTTGTTGACTTTTCACAATTAATTCAAGACAATCTGCCTCGCGAAGCTAGGACATTTTATGAAAAAGAAGACGCTGAAAAATATGCGCTTACTTTGCCTTTTGATGGATTTAAAATTTCTTTTCCTACTTCCTTATCCAAAGGGCAAAACGTTTATAATTTGATGTATAAACTAACGGAGCATGTTAGTCATATTAACGATTTCTCAAAATTACCTATTCCATTTTTCTGTATTGCTACCGATGTAGAAACCGGAAAAGCAGTACAACTTAAAAAAGGGTTTTTGCCGCAAGCCATATCAGCCAGTGGTGCGTTGCCCTCACTATTTGGTCCGGTAGAAATTAATGGGCAATTACTTATAGATGGTGGAGTGACTAATAATTATCCCATAGACGAAGTTAGACAAATGGGAGCTGACATCGTTATAGGAATTGACGTACAAGACAGTTTGGTTTCTAGAGAAAATTTACGCTCCGCCATTGATGTACTTGTACAAATCAATAATTACCGTACTATTAATGAAATGCATGTTAAAAGAGCGAAAACAGATATTTATATTCATCCTAACATTAAAGATTTTTCAGTAATTTCATTCAATAAAGGAGAAGACATAATTAAAGCTGGTCGGCAAGAAGCCCTTTTATTTAAAGAAAATTTAGAATTACTGGCAAGTAAGCAAAACCATTTTGAAAAAATACCAATAAAAAAATTTGTTTCCGATAGTTTACATATTGATGAAATAGTTATTTCAGGAAATAAAGAATATACTAGATCTTATGTGCTGGGAAAATTAAAATTAAAAACCCCAACAAAAGTTTCCTATAAAAAATTTAATGAAGGCATCAATAATCTTGCTGCAACAGCTAATTTTAATCAAATTAATTATAACTTTTCAGAAAATGAATTCGCCCAAAAGGTCTTAAATGTAGAGCTGCAAGAAAGTAAAACTCGAAACTTTTTACGCTTTGGATTGCATTTTGACGACCTCTATAAAAGTGCTGCATTAATAAATTTTACCAGAAAACGATTATTTCAAAAAAATGATATTGCTTCATTCGACTTTATTTTAGGAGATAACTTAAGGTATAACTTTGAATATTATATTGATAAAGGGTATTACTGGAGTTTTGGTGCGAAGTCAAGATATAATATTTTTAAAAAAAATGTGCGATTTTCCTTATTTCCTCCAGAAATTGTTGAAGGAATTTCATCAGTAGCAAATATTGAAGTTAAAAATGAAGACATCACCAATCAAATTTATGTACAAACCCTTTTTAGGCAAATTTATTCCTTAGGTATGGGTGTAGAACACAAACACCTAAAATTACAA
>MNYN01000027.1 GCA_001873105.1 Flavobacteriaceae bacterium CG2_30_34_30
AAGCCGTTGTGTTTTAACCCAAAAGGATAGTAATGATTCTCTTCCAGTATGGTAAGCCCTTGGGTTTCGGTTTTGGTGTAGCGTAAGCGTATGTTGCCGAGGAAACGCATTTATTTATTTTTGATAGTTGGTTAAAGGTATGCATTTTATTGGTTTTAAATATTCATAATAAAGTATCAAAAAGCAATGGTATAGTTTTTTTAGGACAGGTCAAATAGCATAACGGCTTTCACTTCTTAAACAAAGTTTTTCTAATCTTCCTTATTACAAAACTTTAACGCATAAAAAAATCCCGTTCTAACCTCACAAAGAACGGGATTGACCTTTAGATCTGAAAATGTCAACAGATCTGGGGTTTTACTTTTTAGCTACATCAATAAAAAAACTTTTTTGGCAACATAAAGTACACTATTAACTAAAATTAAAGTAGGTTTAACTTTTTTGTACATTTTTCCGAAAACATGATTCTCTTTTCTCATTTTCGTTATCCTATTAGTTTTTCATTTTTGTAACGTACTCTAGCTTACATTAAGCTGGTTGATTTAGGGACTGCTAAAGTGTGAAGAATTTTACTATTATAACGATTAAAGGCGTATAAATTCGATGAAATGCATAAAAATTTAACATTCTTGTTCATTTACTCAGTATTTTCTTACAAAAAAGACATAAAAAAACCGCCACTCTAAGAGGGCGGTATGTAAAAGGTAATGCTATATTTATTAAAATACCATCTCAGGAATTTTGCCATTAATAATTAAATTTCCTTCTGTGGCATCTACAATTTCTTCAACACTAACTCCCGGAGCTCTTTCTAAAAGTTGAAATCCATTTTTGGTAATTTCTAGAACAGCAAGATTAGTTACCACTTTTTTTACGCAACCAACGCCGGTAAGTGGCAACGTGCATTTTTTAAGAAGTTTGGATTCGCCTGCTTTATTGGTATGCATCATTGCTACAATAATGTTATCAGCTGAGGCAACTAAGTCCATAGCACCACCCATACCTTTGACCATAACCCCGGGAATTTTCCAGTTGGCAATGTCGCCAAGTTCTGAAACTTCCATAGCGCCTAATATGGTTAGATCTACGTGCTGCCCTCTAATCATGGAAAAACTCATAGCGGAATCAAAAAAAGAAGCTCCGGGAAGGGTTGTAATGGTTTGCTTTCCAGCATTAATTAAATCGGGATCTTCCTCGCCTTCAAAAGGAAAAGGCCCCATACCCAACACACCGTTTTCGCTTTGAAATTCCACATTAATGTCTTCACGCACAAAGTTGGCTACCAAAGTGGGGATGCCAATTCCTAGGTTGACGTAATATCCGTCTTTTACTTCTTTTGCGATGCGTTTTGCTATTTGCTCTTTAGATAATGCCATAATTTTAAAGTTTAAGGTTTGAAGTTAGAAGTTAGAAGTTAGAAGTTAGAAGTTAGAAAGTGAAAAAAATACATCGTACTTCTACCTTTGTACTACTAACTTAATTTGGGTACTTTGTACTTCTAACTTAATTTCTTTTTCTCACTGTCAATTGCTCAATTCGTTTTTCATAATTTTCACCTTGAAAGATGCGTTGTACAAAAATTCCGGGAATATGTACTTGATTGGGGTCTAATGCTCCTGCCGGAAGAAGTTCCTCTACCTCAACCACCGTAATTTTTGCTGCACCACACATATTGGGGTTAAAATTTCTGGCAGTTCCTTTAAAGATAAGGTTTCCGGCTTCGTCGCCTTTCCAAGCTTTGATAAATGCAAAATCTGCTTCAAAAGCTTTTTCCAGTACGTACCATTTTCCGTTGAATTCTCGAGTTTCTTTTCCTTCTGCTACTTCGGTACCATATCCAGCCGGCGTATAAAAAGCGGGAAAACCTCCTTGTGCTGCTTGGCATCGTTGTGCAAGGGTTCCTTGAGGAATGAGTTCTACATCCAGCTCACCACTAAGCATTTGTCTTTCAAACTCAGCATTTTCTCCTACATAAGAAGAAATCATTTTTTTTATTTGTTTCTTTTGTAGTAAAAGTCCCAAACCAAAATCATCTACGCCTGCATTATTAGAAATACAAGTTAAATGGTTTTTGTTTAATTTTACTATTTGTGCTATAGCGTTTTCCGGAATCCCACTTAAACCAAAGCCTCCAAACATAAGAGTCATTCCGTTTTTGATGCCTTGACACGCTTGCGTAACATTAGGTACTACTTTTCTAATCATATTTTTTAAAAACTAAATTCGTCAATTAATTCCTCGTCATTTCTTTGTTTCCATTTGTTGCAATCGGTTTCTATGGAAAGATTTGCAGGACGTTTAAAAGCTTCTTTTGAAACGCCCAATTCTTCATTTTCATAACAGGATTTCATAAAGCCCCCCCAAATTGGCAATGCCATTGTAGCACCTTGTCCATATCGTATTCCAGGAAAATGGGATGCTCTATCTTCTGCTCCTACCCATACTCCTGTAACTAAATTGGGTACCATTCCCATAAACCAACCATCACTTTGGTTTTGTGTGGTTCCCGTTTTTCCGGCTATAGGATTTGTAAGTGCATAAGGATATCCGGTCATAACCGATTTATAAAAAGGATCGTTAACCGCCCAAGTGGTTCTTAGTCTTCCGCCGGAGCCGCCTTGGGTAACTCCTTCCATCAAACTAGTGGTAACATAAGCTGCCTCTTTACTCAACACATCTCTGGTTTTAGGTACGTGTTGAAATAAAACAGTCCCGTTTTTATCTTCTATTCTATTTATAATTACGGGTTCTACATAAATTCCTTCATTAACAAAAACACTATACGCAGCAACCATTTCATAAAGACTAACATCGGGAGTTCCTAAAGCTATGGAAGGTTGTGCGGGCATGTTGGTAACATCGATTCCTAATTTTTCTACCAAATCAATTACCGGTTGTGGCCCCGTTTTATCTACAAGGTTAGCTGAAATAACGTTTATGGATTGTGCTAATGCAGACTTTAATGTGACCATACCTCCATATTTATTGCTAGAATTTTTAGGTGTCCACGGTTTTAATAAACCATATTTTCCTTGTTCGATGGTATATGGCGTATTAGGCAAAGTATCGCAGGGCGACATATGTAGTTGGTCAATGGCAGTGGCATAAATAAATGGCTTAAAGGTAGAACCCACTTGCCGTTTACCGGTTTTAACCATATCATACTTAAAATGCTTATAATCTATCCCTCCAACCCAAACTTTTACCTCTCCTGTTTGAGGGTTCATGGACATCATGGAAGATTGTAAAAAGGATTTGTAATAACGAATGGAATCAATAGGTTTCATTATGGTGTCTATATCTCCTTTCCAGGAAAAAACGCGCATTTCTGTTTCCTTATAAAAGGATTCTTTAATTTCTTCGTCTGTTTTATCTTGATTTTTTAATATTCGCCATCTATCGCTTCTGCGCATGGCAGAATTTAATATACTTTTTGTTTCTTCTTCTGAAATATCACGGAATGGTGCTGTTTTGTTTTTTACATTTTGTTTGTTAAATTCTTCTTGAAGATTTGCAATATGCTTGGTTAAGGCTTCTTCGGCATACTCTTGCATTTTTGAATCAATAGAAGTATATATTTTTAGACCATCTCTATAAATATTGTATTTGCTGCCATCGGGTTTTGGATTTTTGTCAATCCATTTTTGGATTTCTGCTCTGGTAAATTCTCTGAAATAAGTGGCTAACCCTTCATCATGCCCTTCGGGATTGTAATTTAGTGCTAAGGGAAGTTGCTGTAAAGAGTCTCTCACTTCTTTGGACAAAAAATTATTTTTCTCCATTTGTCCTAACACCACGTTTCTGCGGTTTTTTACTAATGCTTCTCTTCGTAATGGATTGTAAAGTGACGAGTTTTTCAACATTCCTACTAACATTGCTCCCTCAACAGTAGTAAGATCTTTGGGCTCTTTACCAAAATAAATTCTTGATCCTGACCGAATGCCTACCGCTTGATTTAAAAAATCGTATTTGTTAAGATACATCGTTATAATTTCCTCTTTTGTGTATTGCCTTTCTAACCTCGTGGCAATAACCCATTCTTTAACTTTTTGCGTAATTCTGGACAAGGTATTTCTAGAACCTTCGCCGGTAAAAAGCTGCTTTGCTAACTGTTGGGTTATGGTACTGGCACCACCCTTTTTACCAAGAAATATAGCTGCTCTTAAGGTTCCTTTCGCATCAATTCCGGAATGGCTGTAAAAGCGCTCGTCTTCTGTAGAAATAAGTGCTTGAACCAAGTGTTCTGGTAAATCATCATATTTTATAGGGGTACGGTTTTCTCTGTAAAATTTTCCAAGGGTTTGCCCATCGGAAGAAACAATTTCTGTGGCAAGATTTGTTTCGGGATTTTCTAATTCTTCAAAGGTTGGCAAGGATCCGAAAACGCCCCAAGAGGCTAATAAAAAAAGTAAAATTATGAAACCCATTACTCCTACAAATAGTTTCCAGAAGGTTCGTATATGCTTTCCAATGGGTGATGTAGATTTTTTAGTTTTCTTTGTTGCCATGTCGTCTTATTGCTTATTACTTGCTTCTATGCTTATTCCCACATCGGTTATTCCCTCTAAATTAGTAACGCCTTCTACAGAATTCTTATTGCGCATTGCTTGTTCTACTTGCAAAGTATATACCCCTTTTTCAAAAAACCGGATATTTTCTTTGTACCACAATTTATTTTCTTTTATGGAACTGCCAATGCCCAACCAAGTACCATCGGGTTTTGCCATTTGATATTCTAAGGTATCGGTAATCACTTTTCCATTGGGAAAATTCATCTTCACAATTAAAAATAAATTGTTGAATTTGAACGCATTGGTGTTTCTGATGTTTAAAAACACATGATAATTTGTGGTTGTGTCGAGATTAGCCAAATTAAATTGTACGATTTCCTCTTTTGGCCAATATCTAGGAAGTGATTTATATTCGCTATATACTTCATTGGTGGTACAACCATAACACACATTCAAAATCAAGAAAAGCACTCCTATATTACGCATCTCTTTGTGGTTTTCTTTTTCTTTTATTTTTGGACCTCTTTTTTGTGCTTTTTGGCTTGTCAAACCGTGTTAAACTATCTTGACCCACCACATTGTTGTACACCGTTTCTTCAGCGGCAACAACTTCTATAGCATAAGCCTCAAGACCTGCCACTTTTTTATTGTCTTTATTGATACCTATAATTTCATTTGCTTTTTGTGTAGATAATTGGTGCCAATTCATCCATTCGCCTTCGTAAGCATACCACAAAATTCCTTTAAAAATATCTATTTTTTGACATACTGCTGTTCCTTTTTCTGTGAATAGCTTGGTTTCTGTATTAGGAAAATCTTTTAGCGCATCCATATACGTATCCAGTTCATAATTCAGGCAACATTTTAACTTCCCACACTGCCCTGCTAGCTTTTGAGGGTTTAGGGATAGTTGTTGGTATCTAGCGGCAGAGGTATTTACCGATCTAAAATCGGTGAGCCAAGTAGAACAACAAAGCTCACGCCCGCAAGAGCCAATTCCTCCAAGGCGAGAGGCTTCTTGCCGAAATCCTACTTGTTTCATTTCAATACGTGTAGAAAATTCTTGTGCAAACTCTCTTATTAATTCTCTAAAATCAACGCGCTCTTCTGCGGTGTAATAAAAAATAGCTTTGGAAGCGTCACCTTGAAATTCCACATCTGAAATTTTCATGCTTAAGCCTAATCGAATAGCTATTTGTCTTGCTCTTACTTTTATGCTCTCTTCTCTATCTCTTGCTTTTTGCCAAATATCGATATCTCTTTGAGAGGCTTTTCGATACACTTTCAAACTGGAATCGTCAATTTTTTCGCGTTTCTTTTTCATTTGTACCCGCACTAATTCTCCGGTGAGCGACACTATACCAATATCATGACCCGAAGCAGCTTCGGTGGCAATCACATCACCCACGCTTAGGGTTAAATTATCTGCATTTTTAAAAAATTCTTTTCGACCATTTTTAAATCGTACCTCTACATAATTAAAGGGTTCTTGATTATCAGGCAAAGACATATTAGCTAACCAATCAAAAACCGTTAGCTTATTGCAGCCATCGGTGCCACAAGTGCCATTGTTTTTACATCCTTTCGGTTGTCCGCCTTTACTACTACAGCTTGTACAGCCCATATTGGTTTCTCTTTTTTGTGGTATTTGTTCCTTTTTTAACTTTTCTTTTTTCTAAAATGTAAATATATTACTTTTTTAACCAACCCTAGTTGATTTTCTTTCCAACTCTAAACTGCAAATAACTAAAAATGTCCTTCTAAATTGTTGATTCCTTTGATTAAAATCCTAACCCGTAAGTTTTACTGAAATTATTTTAACAGGACACGCCTTTTCTGCTGCTTCAACAACTTCTAAAATGTTTGTGTTGTTTGTTTTTAATGTAAAAAACCCTTTGTTATTGGTGGATTTTAATAAAACGCTCTTTCCATCTTTTGTGGACATTTGAAAATGTTTCGGCGCCATTTCTACACAGTAATTACACCCGATACACTTCGCTCTTTGTAAGGTGACTATAACCATTATACTTTAGTCATTTTATACAATTTATCCGACATTCTCACTCTAAAAGGTAATTTTAAGGTAATCTGATCGCCTTTTATTGCTTTTTCAAAAGGCATATCGTTTACAAACATTTCTTCAATGACAAGTTCTTGCACTCCTGTGCTTGGTCCTGTTATCAATATTTTGTCGCCTTTATTTATTTCAAAAGCTTCCACTTTAAACTCTGCTATTCCTGCTTCCGGAAAATAGTGTGTGCCTTTGCCAATATATATTTTCTTTTGGGTGGCTTCTGAACCATTGTGGTTGCTCCATTCCCCTAATTTTTGACCGAGATAGTATCCTGACCAAAAGCCACGGTTGTAAACCGAGTTTAGGCGTTCCATCCAATTTACTACTTTTTCTTTTGAATAGGTATGTAAATAATAGGCATCAATAGCTTCTCGATACGTTTTTATTACGGTAGCCACGTATTCAGGCGCTCTGCCGCGGCCTTCTATTTTTAAAACTTGAATGCCCGCATTTATAACTTGGTCAAGAATATCCAAAGTACAAAGGTCCTTGGGCGACATCATGTATTCATTTTCTAATGCTATTTCAAATCCGGTTTCTTGATCGATTACGGTATATTTTTTTCTACAATTTTGTTTACAAGCACCACGATTTGCTGAAGAATTAGTAGAATGTAAACTTAAATAACATTTGCCGGAAACAGCCATACACAAAGCACCGTGACCAAATATTTCTATTTCAACTAATTTGCCTGAGGGTCCTTTTATTTGTTCTTTCTTAATTTGACTAGTAATGTTTTTTACCTGCCGCAAACTCAATTCGCGTGAAAGCACCATCGTATCAGCAAAAAGGCTATAAAACTTAACGGTTTCTATATTGGTTACATTAAGTTGTGTGGAAATATGTACTTCCATTCCCATTTCTCTGGCAGAAGCTATTACTGCTTGGTCAGAGGCAATTACAGCCGTTACACCAACTTCTTTTGCTTTGTTTAAAAGGGTTTTAACTAACGAAAGGTCGTGGTCATAAATAATGGTATTTAAAGTTAAATACGTTCGCATTTTCGCAGCATTACATCGTTTTACAATTTCCGATACATCTTCTAAAGTAAAATTTATAGAAGCACGTGCTCTCATATTGAGCTGTTCTACACCAAAATAAACCGAATCTGCCCCGTTCTGAATTGCTGCTTGAAGCGATTCAAAATTTCCAGCCGGTGCCATTAATTCTATTTTTTGTGTTGTTCCCATTAGTTAGGGTTTTAATTTGAAGAGTTTATCAGACTTTCTTATTTTAAATGGCAAACTTAAGGTTACTTTATCGCCTTTTCTAGCTGAATTAGCTAGGCTGCCATTTACAAACATTTGGTTTATAGTAAGTTCCTGATTTCCTGTTGTAGGTCCTGAAATACAAATTTTATCTCCTACATACAATGCGTCCTGTTCCACTAAAAATAATCCTACTTTCGATTTTGTATAGTAATGCTCGCCCTTACCAACCAAATCCTTTTTAACGGCAATGCGTTGTCTAATTTTTTTTGGTTTTTCCGCTACTCCCAAACTGTGGTCTGATAATGCTCCTGAGCTTTTAAATTTTAGGGCTTCGGATTTACCTTTTCTAAAAATCATATTGCCTTTTTGAATTCCCTTTCGCAATTTTACTTGTTCTGCTATGGGTAAGTGAATTACTTCCAAACAATCGGAAGAGCAACAATTTTCCATTTTTTCTTTACACGCGTCACATTGTATAAATAACAAGTGGCATCCATCATTGATACAGTTTGTATGGTTATCACAAGGTTCTCCGCATTGATGGCATCTAGAAACAATGTCGTTAGTGATTCGCTCACCAAGACGATGGTCAAAAACAAAATTCTTTCCTAAAAATTTATTTTCCAGATTTTCTGCTTGTACTTGTCTGGTATATTCAATAATGCCTCCTTCTAACTGGTACACGTTTTTAAACCCTTTGTGTTTAAAAAATGCACTTGCCTTTTCACAGCGTATACCGCCGGTACAATACATTAATAAATTTTTATTTTCCTTAAAGTCGGCTAATTGATTTTCTATAATGGGAAGCGATTCTCTAAAGGTTTCTACATCCGGGGTTATAGCGCCTTTAAAATGTCCTATTTCACTTTCGTAGTGGTTTCGCATATCCACCACAATAGTGTTTGGGTCGTTTAAAAAAGCATTAAACTCATTTGCTTTTAAATGGATACCTCTGTTTGTTACATCAAAGGTTTCGTCTTGCAGACCATCGGCAACTATTTTATTGCGTACTTTTATGGTCAGTTTTAAGAAGGAATGATCGTCGTGTTCTACCGCAATATTTAAGCGAATGCCTTGCATAAAATCATAGGTTTCTATATGATTTTTAAAGGTGTAAAAAGCATCAGCGGGAAGAGAAAGTTGTGCGTTTATTCCTTCAAATGCTACATAAATTCTGCCAAGAACCTCCAGTGGATTCCAAGCTAAAAATAGGGCGTCTCTAAATGCTTTAGGGTCTTGAATTTTAGCGTAGGCATAAAAAGATAACGTGAGTCGTTGTTTTCCGGCTTCATCAATAAGCTCGGCTCTTTCTTCTGCGCTTAGGGTGTTATACAGTTGCATGCTATAAACAGTTAAGTGAGAAAATATATTTTGTTCTAATTGGAAGAACACATGGCAAAAGTAAGTGTTTCTATAGTTTTTTCATTAAAAAAAGCATCAAATTGGTAGTTGATGCTTTTTTTCGAACGGCTAATTCGTTAATATTCATTTGTTTTTTCATCATTCAAATTCTGAAGTGATTTAAACTTTTTTGATTGAAGCGAAAAATGATGATTTTTTGTTCCATATGAAGGCTTTTTTGAGTTGCATAGCCTTAGCTACGGAACGAAAAAAAAAACAAATATGGGGCAAAAAGGGAATTTTTTCAGCCAATTAAAAAAAGTTTAAATCACTTCTCTATTAATAAAGTTAGCCACCATCCACTTTGCAACTACTATGTATGGATATAGAAATTGCAAAACCGGTACGATTCAAAATTAAAATGCGTTTAGCTGTTTTCATGGATGCTACCAAATATAGATAATTATAATTAAGATGTATAATCTAATAAAAGGTTGCGCATAATTATTGTTATGAAAGAAAAGAAGTATTATTTTAGCATCATATTTATACTAAAAAAACAAATGCAATGAGTAACGAAAAAGAAATGGAAGCAAAACTAAAAGCTCTAAAGCTTACACTAGATAAATTAGACAAAACCTACGGAAAAGGTACTGTAATGAAAATGGGCGACCAAGCGGTGCAGGAAGTGGAATATATTTCTACAGGCTCCTTAGGTTTAGATATTGCTCTAGGAGTGGGCGGATTACCAAAAGGACGGGTGGTAGAAATTTATGGTCCAGAATCTTCAGGAAAAACTACTTTAACTCTTCACGCTATTGCCGAAAGTCAGAAAAAAGGAGGCATTGCAGCTTTTATAGATGCCGAACATGCTTTTGACAGGACGTATGCCCAAAACCTTGGTGTAGATGTTGAAAATTTAATTATTTCACAACCGGATAATGGTGAGCAAGCTTTAGAAATTACGGACAACTTAATTCGAAGTGGTGCCATAGACATTGTGGTTATTGACTCTGTAGCCGCATTAACTCCTAAAAGTGAAATTGAAGGAGAAATGGGCGATTCAAAAATGGGATTGCATGCCAGATTGATGTCACAGGCTTTACGAAAACTAACAAGCTCGATAAGTAAAACCAACTGTACCGTTATATTTATTAACCAATTACGTGAAAAAATAGGGGTAATGTTTGGGAATCCGGAAACAACAACCGGTGGTAATGCATTAAAATTTTACGCCTCCGTACGGTTAGACATAAGACGTTCTACCCAAATAAAAGACAGTAATGGAGAAGTACAAGGAAATAGAACGAAAGTAAAAGTGGTTAAAAACAAAGTAGCTCCGCCGTTTAGAACCGCTGAATTTGACATTATGTATGGTACTGGAATTTCCAAAGTGGGTGAAATTATCGATCTTGGGGTAGATTTTGAAATTATTAAAAAAAGCGGCTCTTGGTTTAGCTATGAAGACACAAAATTAGGTCAAGGTAGAGATGCTGTAAAAGCAATACTTTTAGACAATCCGGATCTTATGGAGGAAATAGAGTCCAAAATAAAAGAAGCCATTTCCATAATTAAAAGTTAAATAGTAAAACGCACAACGCAACCAAATAAAATATTTTGCATCTACAGGTCAAGAACCTTGTTTTTAGTGTAATAACTTGTAGATGCATTTTTTTATTCCCGTGTTGCTAGGTACAACAAACAACTAAAACCCGGGGCAGAGTTTGGCTTTAGAAGAACTCATAGAAAAGTGTAAAAATGAAAACGCAAAAGCGCAAGGAGAATTGTACGTTCTTTTTTCCGGTAAGTTGTTCTCTGTTTGCTTAAAATACTCAAGAAATTATGTGGAGGCACAAGATAACCTCCAAGATGCATTTCTTACTATTTTTAAGTCTATAAAACAATACAAACACAAAGGTTCCTTTGAAGGTTGGATGAAACGCATTACCATTAACACGGTTTTGCAAAAATATCGTAAAGAACGCTTTTTTGAAATTATTAATGAAGAAGCCATTGAAGACCCGGAGGAAATAGAAATTGAACAGAGTAATTTATCCTTAGATTTTTTACTCCACATTATTCAAGAATTGCCAAACCAATATCGATTGGTTTTTAACTTGTATGTTTTAGATGGATATTCACATAACGAGATTGCGGAAATGCTAAACATTACATCTGGCACTTCCAAATCTAACCTTGCAAGAGCAAGAATGATTTTAAAGACAAAAATTGAAGATTATAATTCCGCTCAAGCAAAGAGCAACTAATAAATGAAAACAAAAAAGCACCTAGATCAGCTTTTTAAAGAGCAATTCAAAAACTTTGAGGTTTCCCCACCACCTGTTGTTTGGGAAAACATCGAGGCTGCTTTGCATAAAAAGAAGAAAAACCGAAAAATTGTGCCTATTTGGTACAAAATGGCTGGTGTTGCAGCTCTTTTTCTTTTATTTTTTACTATAGGCAATTACTTTTTTAACAATAACTTTCCAAATACAACCATAACGAATGAAGAAAGCAACGGCATAGAAAGAACTAGCCCACAATTTTTGGATACCGATGTGCTAGTGCAAGAGCAAAATGATGCCGCTCCAAATGCTAAAGATATTTTGAAAAAGGCAACCTCTGATGAAGTACAAGTATCTTCAACTTCTTCCGATAATTCATTAAAAGAAAATCAAGAGCACAAAGAGAACCACACTAGTTCAAAACCGAAATCGAAAGTAAAGACTACTTCTTTAAAAGATACAGATGTAGTGATTACTTCTGAAAACAAAAAAGAAAAAACTACAAAACCTGAAAAACCCTCAGCAAATACTATTCTTGAAAAAGAAAAAAACAAAACAATTATAGCAGAAACAGTTTCCAAAGAAATAAAAACAACTTCTCCGGATAAAATAGATGCAGAGATTTCAGAAACAGATATTGTTGTTATAGAACCTGCAGAAGAAAATAAAAAATCCATTTTTGATGCTATTCAAGAAAAAGAAATCGCTCTTGCATCTTCTGAAAAACAAACTCTTGATAACCGTTGGGAAGTGTCTCCAAATTTTGCTCCTGTTTATTATAACTCACTAAATGGTGGCTCTTCTATTGATTCTCAATTTTCTGATAACACCAAATCAGGTGATGTAAACTATAGCTATGGTGTAAAAGTAAGCTATGCTGTTACTGAAAAATTAAGCGTTAGAACCGGAATAAATAAAGTAGATTTAAGTTATGTAACTAACGATATTGAGTTTGCTGCTGCTAGTACGACTGCCGCTTTAAAATCTATAAATTACAATACTCGAGGCGTCATTGTTGCTGTTGGCAGGAGAGGAACATTAAACACTCCTCCTTCCGGAACACCCACTATGTCTGACGATGGCACTATGATTGTTCCTAGAAGTGGCGTTATTCCCGGCACTATGAGTCAAAATTTAGATTATTTTGAAATACCATTAGAATTAAAATATGCTCTTTTAAATAAAAGATTTGGTTTAAATATGATTGGCGGTTTGAGCACGCTTATTTTAAGTGCAAATGATATCCGTGTCAACTCCGATGGGTTTCAAACCAGTATTGGGGAAGCTAATAATTTAAACCCATTAAGCTTTAGCACCAATGTAGGTTTAGGTCTTGATTATAAAATTACCAAAAAAATTGTATTTAATCTTGAGCCCATGTTTAAGTATCAAATTAATGCTTATACAGATAATAATATTGACTTTAAACCCTATTACTTAGGAGTATATACCGGTTTTAGTTATCGTTTTTAAGTTTAGTTTAGTAGCTTTGTTTGTCACATATTGCTAATTGCATTGCAATTTATTAGGTGATAAACAATGTAAAAAGTCACTCTTTGTGCCAAAAGAGTGACTTTTTTTTATATCGTGGGGTGTTTTAATTCTTCTAAAATAATTTTATAAACCACGTCTTTAACGCTTCTCTTTCCTTCTTTTGTAAAGGAAGTTGTATCTATAAACCGATGGCTTTTCACACGCATAATTCCCATGCTTCCACTGGTAAACGTATAAGGAAATCGTTTTTTATTATCGTGAAACGTCATTGGAACCACAGGAATTTGATGTTCAATCGCAAGTCGAAATGCACCGTCTTTAAAAGTGTCCAGCAAGATACTTTCATCTTCAGGAACACCACCTTCCGGAAAAATACAAATACTCAGCCCTTGTTTAATTCGCTCTTGTGCTGCCTCAAAAACATCTACCCTGCTTTTTGCATTGTTTCTATCCACTAAAATGCAGGTGCGTTTATAGAAAAACCCAAAAATTGGTATTTTACCTAATTCCTTTTTTCCCACAAAAACAAACGGACATTTTACAGAATAAAGCATCAACATAATATCGGTCATGGACGTGTGGTTAGAAACAAACATATAACTTTTGCCTTTTTGCGGTTTTTCCTCTCTTTTTATTTTTGGGACAAAACCCATTCCAAATAGAATAATGGTTGCCCATAGGCGAGCGAGGATAAAAAACATCGGATACCAAGACTTTTTTGCAACGCTAAGTATTAAAAAAGGAAATAACAGTATAATGGTACATGCGATTAATACATAAAACCAAATTTTCCACAAAGGAATAAGAATGTATTTGAATAAAAACATAGAAGTCAAAATTACACAAATGTATTGAGCCATTGCAACAAAAAAAGTACCTTTGTTTTAATTAATTTTTTTGAATACAATAATATATGGCTAGAATACTTACAGGCATACAAAGTACAGGAACCCCTCACTTAGGAAATATTTTAGGAGCAATCCTTCCGGCAATTGCAATGGCAAACCAACCCAATACCGATTCTTTTTTGTTTATAGCAGACATGCACTCCTTAACCCAAATAAAAGACCCAAAAACACTTAAAGAAAACACCTTTAGTGTTGCTGCTGCATGGTTAGCCTTTGGATTAGATGTAAATAAAACTGTTTTTTATCGCCAAAGCGATGTGCCTCAAGTTACTGAACTTTCTTGGTATTTAAGTTGTATGTTTCCATACCAACGGCTTACACTAGCGCATTCCTTTAAAGACAAAGCAGACCGATTAGAGGATGTTAACGCCGGTCTTTTCAGTTACCCAATGCTTATGGCAGCCGATATATTGTTGTATGACGCTCATTTTGTTCCGGTAGGCAAAGACCAATTACAACATATTGAAATGACCCGTGACGTAGCGTCTAGATTTCATGCGGTATATGGTGAAACATTTGTCATGCCCAAAGCAAAAGCGCAAGAGGAAAGCATGTATATTCCGGGAACAGATGGCGCTAAAATGAGTAAATCAAAAGGGAACACCATCAATATTTTCTTGCCCGAAAAGCAACTTCGTAAACAAATAATGAGCATAGAAACCGATAGCACACCATTAGAAGAACCAAAAGACCCAAACACCTGTAATGTGTTTGCATTGTATAAACTAATAGCTTCTGAAAAAGACATTGCCATAATGCGCACCAACTATCTGGCTGGAAATTATGGCTATGGTCATGCCAAACAAGCGCTTTTTGATTTGCTTATTGAAAAATTTGCAGAACAACGCAAGCTGTTTATTTATTATATGGAAAATCAAATAGAACTGGAACGAGCCCTTAAAACCGGCGCTCAAAAAGCAACCCTTGTGGCAAATGACGTGCTAAAGAGGGTACGAACAAAAGTGGGGTATTAATAATAAGAAAAAACCTCTAAGATAGTCTCTTAGAGGTTTTTAATAAGTTATTATTTTTAATAATTATCTTTTAACAACATTGAAGCTTCCTACTACGCCATTAACAGTAGCTTTCATTATGTACATCCCATTACTTAAATTTGCAATGTTAATTTTAGAACTTAATGCATCTGGCGAAACATAAATAAGTTCTTGTCCCAAAACATTATAAATAGAAATATTTTCAATAGTAGTTGCTGCTCTAACATTTAAAATATCTCTTACAGGGTTTGGATAAAAAGTAAAGCCATCCAAAATATTATCGTTTAAACCTAAAACACTTCCAGTAACATCAAAAGGAAATCCTAAGGGATTTCCTGACCCTCCATCTATTGAATCTTGCCACGCAGCGTTTGTCCCAATATATTGAATTGCATTACCAACAGGCCCAGGTCCTAAAAGAGCTATAGGTGGCGCCCAAGGTCCAGAAGCTAAAGTTCCATCAGCATCCCAATCTAACCAATAAGTGCCTGGCGTAAGAATTAGTCCTGGTGTTGCAACTGTATTTGTCATTATAGGTCTTGCATTATCTTGAGGTGTTGTTTCAGAAGCTCTATAAATTCCAGACCAAGTTGTTCCTGTCATTGCGCTTATTGCATCATCTCCATAAATAACTTGACTTGCTGGATCATTAGGTATTCCGTCCCAAATTTGTAATGTAACTCCTGTCATCGTCGAGGTTGTTGTAGAACCTGTTTGATATGCATAAAAATCGATTGAAGTTACTTCAACTGTTTCTGTAACTACCCAATCGTCAGACATTCTGTTGGCACTTAGAGTTTGAATACCCGCTCCAAGAGTTGTATTTCCAACCGTTAGGTTTTCTAAAAGACTTAAGTCGGCTCCTCCTGCACCTCCTCCAGGTGTATTAAAGACTGGACCATTACTATAGATAATTCCACCTTGAACTTGATGGTTTGTTCCTGTTATAGGCGTCTCAACATTCCCATTGTTTGGGTTATGGTTGTATTCCGTTACATTTTCGGCATTTTGTGCAGAAAGTTGTGAAGAAATAATAAGAGCGGATAGCACTAAAAATGATAACGTAATTTTTTTCATAATTTATTTGTTTAGTTAATAAGGGTAAATCTAATAAAAAAACAAATATGATGTTAAATAATTTAAGTATTTTCATATATCTTGCCAGGCAAAGCCCTCAATACTCCTTTCATCTCCATACCAAATAAAATAGTGGTTGTTTTGTGTACCGGTATTTTGCAATGAATAGCAATCAAGTCTAACTGTTGTTTTGGGTTTTCTCTTAAATAGTTAAAAATCACCTTTTCTTCCTCGTTCAATTCCACAAACAATTGCTTTTGAATGTTTTTAGGCTTTTCTTCCTCTAATTTCCAATCTAACATATACACCACATCTGCTGCTGAAGTTAGCACATGCGCTTTTTGCGTTTTAATTAAATTATTGCAGCCTTGGCTTTGGCTATCTGTGGATCTTCCCGGAACGGCAAAAACATCTCTATCATAGGAGGTAGCAATGTCTGCAGTTACTAAACTGCCTCCTTTTTCAGCAGATTCTATAACAATGGTGGCTTCCGATAATCCTGCAATAATTCGGTTTCTTTTTAAAAAATTGGTTTTATCAAACGCATCACTACTCCAAAATTCGGTGATAAATCCTCCATTGTTTTCTATGTCTGCTGCATATTTTTTATGCACTTTTGGATATATTTGGTTAAGCCCGTGCGCAAGGCAACCTATGGTTTGTAATCCATTTTTAATAGCAGCTTTATGTGCGGTAATATCTACGCCATACGCAAAACCGGAAACGATTACCGGATGGAGCGGCGCCAATTCTGAAATCAATTTTTCACAAAAAGCAGTGCCATAGGTGGTAATCTTTCTAGTTCCAACAACACTTATTATGCGTTTTTTGTTAAGATTAATGTTACCTCTATAAAAAATTAATACAGGACCATCCAAACAGTATTTTAATTTTTCAGGATAGTTTTCCTCTTTAAAATAAGCATATTGAATATTTTCATTTTCAATATACTGAAGTTCTTTTTCTGCTAATGCAAAATTGTCTTTGCTCAGTAATTCCTTCAATTTAAAAATCCCTATGCCGTCAATTTTCAATAAGTTGTATTTCTTTTCTTTAAAAATCGCTTCTACACTTCCTACTTTTCGGATGAGTTTTTTTGCTGAGGCATCGCCTAAGTTTGGCACTTTCTGTAAAACAAGTAAATGAAATAATTCGTCTGTAGTCAATTGAAAAAAATTAGATGAGGCTTTAAAAATACAAGAAAAATCGTTTTGTTAAAAACTTAGTTGCAAGAAAATATACAAAAAGAAAAAATTTGCTAAATTTGTTTACTATGCAACTAGACCATTATATTACCGATCTTTTATACCGCTATGAATGTGTCATCATTCCCGGATTGGGTGCCTTTTTAACGCAAAATCAATCTGCCAGCATAAATGTGACCAGCTATAATTTTAATCCACCAAGCAAACGCTTGTCCTTTAACCAGCAATTACAAACGAATGACGGTTTACTGGCAAACTATATTTCTGTTGTAGAAAACTGTTCTTATGAACTGGGTTTAGAAAAAATAAGAGCCTATACCAAACATGCAAAACAAGAACTGCACCTTGGCAACACCTTTACAATAGAAAACATAGGTTCTTTGTCTTTAAATATGCAGGATGCCATTGTTTTTGAACCAAAAAATGCTTTAAACTTTCTGACAGATTCCTTTGGTTTGTCCTCCTTTATTTCTCCAGAAATATCTCGCATTCAACCAAAAAGTTCTACAGAAAAACCGATTATTTTATTTACTCCGGAAAAAAGAGTTGCATTGCCTTTTACTAAATATGCCGCAATTGGCTTGTTGGCACTAGGACTTTCTGGTTTTGGAGGTATGTATTACTTCAGCAGTCAGGTGCATACCCATAATCTAGCTGAAAAACAAAAAGCAAACTCCATCCTTGAAAATCAAATGCAACAAGCCACTTTTGTGTTAGACAATGCCCTGCCAAGTTTAGTGGTTTCCGTAAAAAAACCCGTAGGAAATTTTCATGTCATCGCCGGTGCCTTTCGGGAAGAAAATAATGCATTATCTCGTATGGAAGAACTGAAAGAAAAAGGGTTTCCTGCTAAAACTCTTGGTGTTAATAAATTTGGATTGCACCAAGTAGTGTATAGCTCTCATCAAGACAAAAACGAAGCACTGACTGTTTTACGTGAGGTAAAACGCACAGAAAACGCAGATGCTTGGCTACTTGTTGAGGCGTCAAACAAATAAAATTTCCTTTTTTTCTTAATTTATTTCTAAAATTGAAAAGAGCCTTATCTTTGCAAAAAAAATGCAAGCAAAATCTCCTAAAGATTCCAGAACCATAGTTACTGATTTGGTTTTACCAAGTGAAACAAATCCTATTGGTAATATGTTTGGTGGCGAACTCTTAGCTCGTATGGATCGCGCAGCAAGTATTGCAGCAAGACGTCATTCACGAAGAATTGTGGTTACTGCCTCAGTAAATCATGTCGCTTTCAACAAAATGATTCCCTTGGGAAGTGTTGTTACTGTGGAAGCAGCGGTTTCACGCGCCTTTAAAACCTCCATGGAAGTCTATATGGATGTTTGGATAGAAGACAGAGAAAGCGGCATAAAAAGCAAAGCTAACGAAGCCATTTACACTTTTGTTGCCGTTAATGAGTCCGGAACCCCTATGGAAGTGCCTCAATTAATCCCCGAAACCGATTTAGAAAAAGCACGTTATGAGGCAGCTTTACGAAGAAAACAATTGAGTTTGGTTCTTGCCGGAAAAATGAAACCCCACGATGCAACCGAGTTGAAAGCCCTTTTTGTATAAAATTACATTCTATACACCCACTCGGCAGGATTCAGCTTGTTTGTATTTTGAAAAATAAGGAATTTTAAAGTGGTTTTTCCTGTGGTTGGATTTGTGAATATTTTTCCTATCTCCTGTTTGGTTTTGACCTTATCGCCTTTTTTTACATACACATCAGTAATGTTTTGATAGACTGTAATGTAATCACCGTGACGTATTTGTATGGCTTTATTTGCTCCTTTTATAACGGTTACGGCTAATACTTCGCCATCAAAAGCAGCTCTTGCTTTTGCGCCACTTTCTGTTGCAATTTCTACACCACTACTATAGGTTTTTACGTTAGGAAGTGTCGGGTGCTGGGTAGTGCCAAAATTAGTAATCACTATTCCTTTTTCTACCGGCCAAGGTAATTTTCCTTTGTTGCTTGTAAAATTAGCTGCAAGCGCTTTTGCTTCAGCCGTCATAGCAAAAGTAGGGCTGCTTGTATTGGTTTTTGAAGTAACAACTCCGGAAGCTTTATTAGCTTCTAAAATGGCGGCTCTAATTAAATCTTCAATTTGTTTATCGATGGCTGCTGCTTCTTTTTGTTTGTCCTTTATTTGTAACGCATATTTGCCCTCCTCTTTTTTCAAGGACGAAACTAATTTTTCTTGCTGAATTTTCTCTTCACTAAGATTGTTTTTTGCTATTCGGTTTTCCTCAACAAGCTTTTGTTTTTCTTTTTGTTGAGCAACCAAGCTTTTGTTCAATTCCTGCAATTCTTGCGTTTTGGACTGTATTGCTTCTCCTTGCTTTTTACGATGGGTTGCATATTGTTTCATGTATTGCACCCGTTTATAGGCTTGCAAAAAATTTTCTGAAGACAATAGAAACATGATTCTACTTTGGTCACTTTTACTTTTATAGGATTTTTCAATCAGTTTACCATAATCCACTTTTAATGCTTCTAAGTCTTTGCGAAGTTGGGCAATTTTTGAAATATTGGTGTTTATTTCTCTGGAAATCAAATTTGCTTGTTGGTTGGTAACTTTAATAAGGTTTTCTCTTACCTGAATACGTTTTGCTATGTTTTCCACTTCACTTAAAACTGATTTTTCTTTTTTCTTTGTTGAAAAAAGCAAATTGTTTATTTGCCGTATTTCTTCTTGAAGCTGTTGTTTTTTTTGTTCCAGCTCTGCTTGTTTGTCTTTTTGTGCATGCACAGAAAGCCCTGTTGAAAACAACAAGATAAAAAACAACCCGTATTGGAACATTTTTTTCATCAATCTAAATGTATTTCTTCATAACCATTAGGAATTCTAAAAGGAAAACTTACTTGTGCATTTACATCTATATTTCTAAAATCTAAAGTAATTCTAGTTTGTTTTTCTAATTCGATGGCGGTTATTTTAAGGCTTTTCGGAAAAAGATAAGATCCCACTTCTTGATAGGAATCATAATCTATCGTTAGAATACGTTGCTCGATAGGTTGCATTACTTGTTGTGATGCCATTTTAAAGGTGCCGGGTTGTATTAAAAAAATATATTGAAAAATTTCCGATTGCTTTTCCGGAGTAAGCCGATAATTTGACCCAAACACAGAAGCTGTGTAGTTGTTTTTTGTCAAATCGAAAACAGCTTGTCCTAATAAAATGTTTTGTGCCATTTCAAAATCAATAGTAACTCCCAACCACTGGCTTAATAAGCTAAAATCTCCGTCAAAATAGGTTTTACCTATGGTTTCATAGTAGCTTACATGGTCTTTGGTAATAAGCATTTTTGAAAGAGTAATTCCAAGAATAGATGCGCTTATCCAAATGGTTTCGTCTTTTTGCATGCGCAAAGCTACCGTAACACTTTGCGATTTTTCACCATCATCATAATTCACTTGCATTCTGGATGCCAAAGTGGTAAATGCCGGTTCTTTTGCATTATGCAAATCGATGATGCTTTTAACATTTAAGGAAGCATCTAGCGCCCCACCAACCACTTTTTTACTGGTGCCACACGAAATTAAGAAATGACTACAAAAAAATAAGATTAATATCGACTGGATTTTCATGGGTTGTATTAATTCTTTGAGCTTAGGTTTTGAGCTTTTATCTTGTATTCCTGTGCTTTTTTCAGGTTTCCCTCTGTTTCATAGGCTTTGCTGAGTTGGGTATAGAAATCGAGTTCCAATTTTGTATCTTCTATTAAATAGTCCAATCCGGTTTCTAACGCTGTAATTGCTTTTTTATTCTCATGTAAGCCAATATTAGCAACCCCTTGCAATAAATATAAAAGTGGCTGTGAAGGGAAAAAATCTAAGGCTTCTTTGCTCAGTTTATCTGCTTCTGCAAACTTTTTAAAATCGATTTGTAATAAAAGTGTGTTTTTTATAAGATTAAAATCTGACGGATTTTTAGTTACTCCCAATTCAAAATACTGCAAAGCTTCGGCATACCTTTCTTTTTTTAAATAATAATTTCCTAATTGCACAAAGACTTTGGGGTCGTTTTCTACTGCTGAAAAAGCAGACACCATGGCTACCAACTCGTCTTCATAGCCCGGATTTTGGTTTACAAACAACAAAAAGTCATTTAATACTTTAAATTTATTTTCCGAATCAATTGCTTCTGAGGAGAAAACAATTTTCATAGATTGTAATGCCTTTTCTGGTTGCTTTTCTTCTAAATAAAATTTATAAAGAGCTAAATGAACAAGCTCTGAATCCGGTTTTTCTTTTAAAAGTTGTTGTGCAACCTCAAATGCCGCTTTGCTATTTCCTTTTTCGCTTTGTAAAAAAATAAGGTTCAAAAAATCTTGCTCTTGCACAGGATTTCTTTGAATGCGTTGTTCTAGGTCAGAAATTTGAGTGCTCGTATCATCGCTCTTGGCATAGATTTGTTGGCGCAATTGGTTTCTATAGTCATTACTGCCATTTTCTTGATCTAATTCGTCTAATAGTTGAAGTGCTTCGGTGTAATTTTCAGTACGCTCGTATAAATTGGCTAGATCTTCTTTATATTCTTTATCAAACGGAATTAATTTTTTTATGATTTCTATTGCTTTTATGTACTCTTTGGTGTTGTAATACACCTCATAAAGCGCCTCAAATACATCGAGGCGTTCGCCTTCCATTAGTAGTACTTTTTTAAAATTTGCTTCGGCTTCTGCATACTTTTTTAAAAGACTTTGGTTTTTTCCCATTTCAAAATAAACTACGGCTTCGTCGGGTTTTTCTTTTGCAGCTTTTTCGAGAGATTCTAGTGCTTTATCATAATTTTCAATGGCTTTTTGCTTTAGGGCTTCAAAAAAAAACTCCTGAAAACTATCGGTTACATTGGTTGGTTCCTCTAATGATCCCCCTTCTTTTTCTTGTGCAAAAATTTGCTTTGGAAGCAAGAGCATTCCGAAGAGTACAATAAAAAAGTATGTGTTAATTTTTTTCAAGAGTTTATTTTTAATCCTTATTGCCAAATAGGCTTATTCCAAAACAGAATAATCGCCGATACTTATGGAGGTAAAGTTTCCATCAAAGGTAACGTGATTTCCTATCATTGCATTATCCAAAGCGGCATTTCTTATGGTGGTATTTGTTTGAATCAAGCTGTTTGAAATGGTACTGTTTTCTACCGCGCATCCGTCACCAAGTGAGGTATTTGGCCCTATAGTGCTGTTTTTTATAGATACATTTTCACCAATATAGCAAGGCTCAATTATGGTGGCATTTTCCTCTTTAATGTGGCTAGAGATAAGCGGTATCCCTTCTTGCGAAAGAAAACCCAACATTCGGCTATTGGTTTCTACGGTTACATTTTTATTGCCACAATCCATCCATTCATCAATTTTTCCGGGGACAAAAATATTTCCCTTTTGCATCATGGCTTTTATGCCGTCATTAATTTGGTATTCGCCTCCATGGGTTATATTAGTGTCTAACACCTGTTGAAGTTCGTCTTTCAAATCTTCGACTTTTTTGAAATAATAAATGCCAATTACTGCCAGATTAGAGACAAAAGTTTCTGGTTTTTCTGCCAATCCAGTGATATGGTTTTTTTCGTTTAGGTTTACCACACCATATTGTTGTGGGTTTTCTACTTCTTTCACCCAAATAACACTATCGGCGTTTTCGTCTAAAGCAAAATCAGCTCTAAATAAGGTGTCCGCATAGGCAATAACACAAGGACCGGTGAGTGAATCTTTGGCACACATAATAGCGTGACCGGTGCCCAGAGGTTTATCTTGGTAATAAATAGTGCCTTTTGCGCCAAGGTCTTTTGCTATTTCTAGTAGATTTTTTTCCACTTCTTCACCAAAATCTTCTGCGATGATGAAGGCAATTTCTTCAATGTTTTGGTTTAAAACTTTTGCAATATCCTTTACTAATCGATGCACAATAGGCTTCCCTGCTACAGGAATTAGCGGTTTAGGAACGGTTAATGTATGTGGACGAAGGCGTGAACCACGTCCCGCCATTGGTACTATTATTTTCATCTTTTGGATGTTATATTTGAGATATTAGTTTATTATTTTATTCCCGTACTTCCAAAACCTCCTGCTCCCCGTTGCGTTTCTGAAAGGATTTCAACTTGTGACCATTCTGCACGTTCGTGTTTTGCGATGACTAATTGTGCAATACGTTCACCATTTTCTACAGTGTACGCCTCGTTAGACAAATTTACTAGGATAACGCCTATTTCGCCTCGATAGTCTGCATCTATGGTTCCCGGCGCATTTAAAACGGTGATTCCCTTTTTTGCTGCCAAGCCGCTTCTTGGGCGTACTTGTGCTTCAACGCCTATGGGAAGTTCTATAAACAATCCTGTTTTAATGATAGCTCGCTCTAAAGGTTTTAAAATAACAGACTCTTGTATGGAAGCCCGCAAATCCATTCCTGCAGAAGCAATCGTTTCATAACTAGGCAACTCGTGAGCGGAGGTATTGATAATCTTTATTTTCATTTTTTAAATTGTATTAATTGTAAAAGGACCTGTTTTTCTTGAATAAAAACCAAAGTTAAAAATGCAATCCACAACCCTATTCCAATAAAATAATTATTTCTGAAAACATAAAAAGAAAGGGCTGAAAAAGCAATGGAAATCAGGAAGTACAAACTCATTTTTTTTATGGCATACGGAATTGGGTAGTGTTTTTGCCCGAAATAATAGGACAAGAGCATCATCACCGTATAGGCTGATACCGTGGCAATAGCCGAACCCATATAGCTCATAATCGGTATGAGTAAAAAGTTAATAGCTAAAGTAATAAATGCCCCAACGATGGAAATGTAAGCGCCAAATTTTGTTCGATCGGTAATTTTATACCATACAGAGAAGTTATGATAGATGCCCAAACAAAAATTGGCCAGCAAAATTAGTGGAACGATTTTCATGGCTTCCCAATAAGCAGAATCTCTAATTAAAATTACTTTCAATACATCTGCAAAAATAACTACAGTCACTAATATTACCGCGCCAAAGGCTACAAAATATCTGGTTATTAAAGCGTACGTTTCCGGAGCATTTTTATGGGTTGCCCTACTGAAGAAAAAAGGTTCAATGCCCATTCGGAAAGCTGTGGCAAAAAGGGTCATAAACACTGCCAATTTATAACAAGCAGAATAGGCCCCTATAGCTTCTTCGGCACTATTTTCGGGAAGCATCCACAATAGGAGTATTCTGTCAAAAGTTTCATTTACTGCAAAAGCAATTCCGGCAATAAGTACCGGAAAGGCATAATGCATCATTTCTTTCCAAAGCGTTTTATTGAACCTGTAATTTATTTTAATATAAAAAGGAAGTATCAAGATTAAAGTAACCGCACTAGCCACAATCATGGAAATAAATATATATGAAATTTCAAATCCTTCCACATATATAAAATTCCAAAATCCAGTAGGATTTTGTGTTGTAAATTTTGGAAGGAAAACTAAAAGAAATACGTTCAATCCTAAATTGAGCGCAACATTTATAATTTTTAGAACGGCATAGCGAATTGGCTTTTCTTTGGCACGAAGCCAAGCAAAAGGAATGATAACCAATGCATCTAAAACCAAAATATAAATGGTATAGGTAATATATTCTATGGGAATACCGGAAAGTGCGGCAAGTCCTTCACGAAAAACATAAGCAAAAACAAAAAACAAAAAGGAGGTAAATAAAATAGAAACCGTGGAGGTAGAAATAACTAAGTTTTTGTCTTTTTCTTTATGAAAAAATCGAAAAAATGCGGTTTCCATGCCATAAGCAAGAACGACATTAAACAAAACAATCCAAGAAAAAATGACAGAAATAGCACCATACTCAGTAACGGGGAGTATTGCGGTGTACAAGGGCACTAATAAAAAACTCAACATTCTGGGCAAAACTGTTGCCAAGCCGTAGATGAAAGTTTGCTGAAATAATTTTCTAAATGCGCTCAAAGATGGGTTCTGTTACAAAAGCTAATTTATTGAAATAACAACACTAAGGCAAACGTTTTTAGTTATTGTTTTCCCTACTGTTCGTTGAAGGATAATTAAGGGGTTCTATTTCATTCAAATGAGTCACTTTATAATAATATCGCTTGTTATTTTTGCGATAGCTTATGACAGCTTCCATTGGATCTAAATTAAATAGAAAATCCTTTTTAATATCGGGAACGGGGTTGTTTATTTCTTTTATTGGATTCTCATGCATTATCACATCTTGCTTAGCCATTGTTTTTAAATTTGCTATATATTTTAGGGGATTATTGGTGTCTCTTTGTATAACATCAGCCATTCCTCTGAAATAAATACTATCTATCAGTACATCTTGTGCAATAGTTTCCATCTCCAGAAAAACATGTATGCCTCTTCCAAATTCCTGTGCACCGGAAAACCAGTTTTGAAAAGTGACGTCATTTAGGGTGAAGGGTGGATTTTCTTCAAAAATTTTAGAGTTGCTTGTGCAAGAAAAGAGTACGCTTAATAAAACTAAAGAGGGGAATAGAATCGTGAATTTTTTAGAAGTCATAAGCTGTTTTGGTTTCTTAAAACAAATGTCTTGCCAAAAGTACAAAAAAACCCGACAGAACTTTTTGGGTTTTGGTTAAAAGATAAACCCTTTCAGGGTTTTGAACCTTTAGAGGGTTGATTTTTTTATATTCTTAAAATTTATATCCTAAACCTAAAAAGGCAGTTACTCCATTCGCTGCAGTCAAATCCCGCGTAGTATTTTTTGCGTTAAAATAGGGTATGAGCAATTTTAAATACAGTTTTTCAGTTAAACTATAATTTGCGCCGGCTCCTACAGTCCATAAAAACAAGCCACTATTGTCTATATTGATTGAAGAATAATTATCTATTCCATAACCAAAACCAGTTTGACCATAAGCCTTCCATCTTTCAAGATTGAGAAAGTAATACTGCCCTGTCACCAAAATACCATACGAACGTATGGTAGTACCTGAATCATTTTTAAAAACCGTGTTGTTTGAACTGTAAAAATTAGAAGATATTGAAAATTTGTTTGAAGCAAAAAATTCAATTCCTGTAATGGCTATCAAACCAAAATCATTAGTGTCATTTGTTGTTACGTAAGGTGCGGTTTGTAGAAAAATATCCATATCGCCTTTTTTATTTTGACCATAGAATATTCCAATAAGAAGAAAAGCGAATGTCGTTAGGTAAATTTTTTTCATAGATGTTGGCTTTTGTTAGTTTTGCCAAATTAATCAAAAATTATTCCATAAATGTAGGGAAAACTTCACTAGAAAGGAAAAACCCTCTCTGGATTTTAAAACCTGAGAGAGTTGATTTTTTCAAAAAAATGAACGCCGCCATCGCTCCGCCTAATTGTTCAGTGCTTCGCAATTTTGAAAATTTGGCGCCGCCATCGCTCCGCCTAATTGTTCAGTGCTTCGCAATTTTGAAAATTTGGCGCCGCCATCGCTCCGCCTAATTGTTAGTGCTTCAGCACCACCCACAATTTCTAAAATTTCATTGGTGATTGAGGCTTGACGGGCTTTGTTGTAGGATAACTTAAGTGCGTCTCTTAGTTCTGTGGCGTTATCAGTTGCTTTGTGCATTGCTGTCATACGCGCGCCATGCTCGCTAGCAACAGAATCCCTAATTCCAGTGAAAAGTTGTGTTTTTAAACTTTTCGGAATTAATTGGTTGACAATTTCCTCTTTTGAGGGCTCAAAAATATAATCGGAATTTTGATTTACAGTAGATTCTTCTGCTAGTTGCATAGGAATTATTGGCAAAAACTGTTCTTTAACAACTATTTGTGTGGCAGCATTTTTAAATTGATTATACACCAAAACTATTTTATCATACTTGCCTTCCATAAACAATTCCATTAACTTTTCAGCAATAACAGAAACAGATTCAAAGTCAAGTGCATCAAAAATGGCATTGTTATTTTGAATTACGGAATGAGTTTTCTTTAAAATATCATTTCCTTTTTTACCAATCGTATAAAAATCTACTTTTTTTCCGGCATACTCAGTTGCGGCAAGATGTTTTGCTTCTTTAATGATATTCGTATTAAAAGCTCCGGCTAGACCACGATTTGAGGTAACGGGTACAATAAGTACGCTTTTTACTTCGCGTTCCTCGGCAAATTTGCTTCCACTATCTCCATCAAGGCTTGCGCTTAGGGTTTGTAATAACTGGGTAAGTTTATTGGCATACGGACGCATAGCAGTTATAGCATCTTGCGCTTTTTTCAACTTAGCTGCAGAAACCATTTTCATGGCACTAGTTATCTGCATGGTTGAAGATACCGAGGTAATCCTGTTACGTATTTCTTTTAAGTTTGCCATTTTTTAAAGTAATGAGTATTGAGAATAGAGTATAGAGGAAGAAGAATTTTATCTACTTACTCTATACTTAGTACTCTTTTCTATTTAAATTTAGCCGAAAGATCTTTAGCTACTGCTTCAAGTGTTTCTATCACAGTATCTGTTAACTTTCCTGCTTTCAATTCATCCAAAATAGGTCTATGCTTCGCATTTAAAATTTCTAAATAATCACGCTCAAATTCTTTCACCTTAACAACAGGAACTGCACGTAGTAAGTTTTTAGAACCTGCATAAATGATGGCTATTTGATCTTCTACGGTAAACGGATTACTTTCTGCCTGTTTTAAAATCTCCACATTACGTTTTCCTTTTTCAATAACATTTTGCGTAGCGGCATCTAAATCCGATCCAAATTTTGCAAAAGCCTCTAATTCACGATATTGTGCTTGGTCAAGTTTTAAAGTACCCGCTACTTTTTTCATAGATTTGATTTGTGCATTTCCTCCCACACGTGATACCGAAATACCTACGTTAATTGCCGGACGAACCCCTGCATTAAACAAGTCTGTTTCAAGGAAAATCTGTCCGTCAGTAATCGAAATTACATTGGTCGGAATATATGCAGAAACGTCGGCTGCTTGTGTTTCTATAATAGGCAATGCCGTTAAAGAACCTCCTCCTTTTACTTTGTTTTTTAAGACATCAGGTAAGTCGTTCATTTCTTTTGCTATACTATCATCATTGATAATTTTTGCAGAACGCTCTAATAATCTAGAGTGTAAGTAGAAAACGTCGCCAGGATACGCTTCACGTCCCGGAGGTCTTCTTAATAATAAGGAAACTTCACGATACGCCACCGCTTGTTTTGATAAATCGTCATAAATAATTAAAGCAGGACGACCTGTATCTCTAAAATATTCACCAATTGCAGCACCTGTAAATGGTGCATAAACTTGCATAGGAGCAGGATCACTTGCGTTTGCTGCTACTATGGTTGTGTATGCCATAGCTCCTTTATCTTCTAGAACTTTCGCAATATTTGCTACAGTAGAAGCTTTTTGACCAATAGCTACATAAATACAATATACTGGTTTACCGGCATCATAAAATTCTCTTTGATTTAAAATGGTGTCAATACAAACGGTAGTTTTACCGGTTTGTCTGTCACCAATAACCAACTCCCTTTGTCCTCTTCCCACCGGAATCATGGCGTCGATAGCCTTAATACCTGTTTGAAGTGGTTCGGTTACCGGTTCTCTGTAAATTACCCCCGGAGCTTTACGTTCCAGCGGTAATTCAAAAGTTTCCCCTGCGATGGGACCTTTTCCATCAATAGGAATTCCTAAAGTGTTCACTACACGACCTACAATTTCTTCACCAACTTTTACTGAGGCGATACGTTGTGTGCGTTTTACGGTAGATCCTTCTTTTATTTCTTTTGAAGGACCTAAGAGTACTACCCCAACATTATCTTCTTCTAAGTTTAGTACAATTCCTTCTAAACCTCCTGCAAATTCAACAAGTTCTCCATATTGCACATTTGAAAGACCATACACTCTGGCGATACCATCACCAACAGTCAATACAGTTCCTACTTCGTCTAAAGAAGCCGATGCTTCAAAGCCTGAAATTTGCTTTTTTAAAATTGCTGATACTTCAGCTGGTTTTACTTCTGCCATTTTATTTAAAATATAAGGTTAAAGATCATGCTATTGCTGCAAGTCTTAATCTATAATTATCTACTTGTATTCAATTCTTTTTTTAGTTGATCAAAGTTATTTGCGATACTTGCATTGTATTGCATGTCGCCAACTCTTAATATAAATCCACCTAATATAGAAGGGTCTAATTTTTTTGTTAAAATAACATTTGTGGCGCCGGTAAGTTCTTTGACTTTCGCCATCACTTTTTGTTTTAAACTTTCCTCTAAGGGTATCGCTGTGGTAACTAATGCTTCTATAATACCTTCTTGTTTATTGTATTGAGAAATATAACTTTCTGCAATGCCTTCAAGAAGGTTAACCCGTTTGTTATTCAAAAGAATATCCATCAAACTTAGAATGGTTTTTGAATTTCCTTGAAATATTTCTTTTAATACTGCTCGTTTGTCTTCATGTTTTACAATAGGACTTTTTAGCATTAACTGCAACTCTTTACTGCCCTCAATGGTTTTTTGAACATCTTTCATTTCGCCATATACTTCTTTGGAAGTAGAAGCTTCTGAAGTCAAATCTAAAACTGCTTTTGCATATCGTATTGCTGCTCTGCTCATAGGTAGCTTAGTTTAATGTGGCTTTACCTAACATTTCTTGCACCAATTTTTCTTGTTGGTCTTTGTTAGAAAGTTCATGTTTTACCACTTTTTCAGCAATTTCTAGGGAAAGAGTAGCTACTTGATTTTTTAGTTCAGCAACAGCTGCTTTTTTCTCACTTTGAATAGCTTCTTGCGCTTGTAATATCATTTTTTCAGTAGTAAATTTTGCTTCTTCCCTAGCATCTGCAATCATTTTAACTTTAATATCCCGTGCTTCTTTCATCATTAATTCACGTTCATTGCGAGCTTCTTGTAGTATTTTTTCGTTGTCTGCCTGCAAGTTTTCCATTTCACGCCGTGCTGCTTCAGCTGCTGCCAAGGCATCTTTGATAGACTCTTCACGAGAGCTCACAGCTCCAAGAATAGGTTTCCAGGCAAATTTCTTTAAAATAAAAAGTAATATTAGGAAGGTGATTACCGTCCAAAATACGAGTCCGAATCCGGGTGTTACTAAATCCATTTCTATTTCTTTTTAAACCATTAATTTTTTTAAAAACACAGAGGCAACCAACCGTTACTTCTGTGTTTTACTTTTTTTACCCTTGTAATAAGGCAACAACAACACCAAATAAAGCAACTGCCTCAACGAAAGCTGCTAAAATCAATGCTGATGCTTGAATTTTTCCGTGCATTTCAGGTTGACGGGCCATAGCTTCCATGGCCGATCCACCTATTTTACCGATTCCGATTCCGGCTCCGATAGCTGCTAAACCAGCTCCAATAGCTGCAATTCCTGTAATAGTCATAGTATAAAATTTAAATTAATTAATGGTGTTCATGTTCTTCTGTTGCCATTCCAAAATATAAGGCTGACAAGATGGTAAAAATATATGCTTGTATTGCAGTTACTACAATTTCAATAACAATTATAAATAAAGAGAATGCTACTGAAATGGGTGCTACTGCAATAGAATTAAAAATAAATATTAAAGACATTAATGCTAAAACGATAATGTGTCCTGCTGTGATGTTAGCAAAAAGCCGAATCATTAGCGAAATTGGTTTGGTAAACATCCCAATTATTTCAATAGGCATTAAAAATATTTTCATTGGCACTGGCACACCCGGCATCCAAAAAATATGTTTCCAATAATTTTTATTTCCGCTGACAGTAGTGATGATAAAGGTAAAAAGTGCCAATGTCATTGTAAAAGCTATATTCCCGGTTAAGTTTGCTCCATTAATAATAGGAATCAATCCAAAAATATTGTTTAGCCAAATAAAGAAAAATACCGTTAATAAATAAGGCATGTATCTTTTGTGTTTTTTTTCACCTATCATTGGAATGGCAATTTCATCGCGTATGAACAAGACTAAAGGTTCAACAAAACTGGCAATTCCTTTTGGCACAAAGTTTTCTGATTTTTTGTATTTTCTAGCAGCTCCAATAAAAATAATAAATAATACAAGCATGGATACCCACATCATAAAGACGTTTCTGGTTATGGAAATGTCTAGCGGTTTGTGTGCATTGAATGGTTTTTCGTCTGCGCCAATTTCTAAAGTAATCGCGCCGTCTTCCAATTGGTATATTTTTTCGTGAAAATTCACAAAGCGACCTCCATTTTTTTCTACTACTTCTTTTCCGTGGTAATCATGGTGAAATGCTGAAGACATAAAGGTAGTCAAACCGTTCTCTGTCCATAAAATTACTGGTAGAGGAATGGAGTAGGATTTGTCATAGATATCAATGATGTGAAAGGTGTATGCATCCTTTACGTGATGCATAATCAATTCTTTGGGGTCAAACTTTTTTTCTTCTTTTTGTTCTGAATTAGCCGGCTCTGCTTTTACTACAGAAAAGGTAATCAAAAGTAATCCTAAAAATAATGTTCTAAATGCCCGTAAATTCATTGCTTTCAATAAAATGATAGTGCGTTTCTTAAAATCGGTGCAAATGTAATACTACTTTATGAATTGTCAAACTATATTTTTAAGATTTATAGGTCTTTCAATAAAGAGGAATGCATGTTATCCATTAGAAGATGAAATTGTATGAACTAGAGTTGTGCAAAAAATAGGTGGAGTGTAAAATAACGTTTTTATTTAGGTAATATTTTATTTCGTTTTGTTCCGGTTTTATCCAATTAGACTTCTCTTTTTCTATTAAGCTTACCCGTTGGGTGAAATAGGATAAAACATATCTCCTTTGTTTATTAATATCATGTGTTTGCATGGTATGATAATCCTATTTTATTAATTGAACCATTTCTAGTGAGTCTTTTTTTCTTGTGCCAAAATAGTTATGGAACGTTTTTGCGTATGAGCTGTGGCGTGGATTAAACAACTAACCTGCCTGCCGGTAGGCAGGTTTAGCAAACAAAACCTGAACCTGAGGAAAATCCGTGAGGATTTTCCGAGTGAGCCGGTAGAAGCCATAGATTATTGCCGATATTGTGCACCGTATTTATTTTTCCATTCATTCATTGTTTGTAAAAGTTCAGTCGCTTTAAGTCCGTATGTCATTGGCAAAGCTCCGTTACTTCCTGAAAGCCATTTAGCTATTAATTTTCCTATTGCGTGTTTGTCATGACCATCAATATAGTCGAACATTACAGTTTTGCTAGGTCCTAAGTAGCCTATTTTAAATGAATCAACATCAGTCCATCTGGTCATATTTTTCCGAAACAGACTTGTCGTTTCAAACCCATCTTTAGTTAGGTGTAGCTCTGTCGAACCTGGGATTAATTGGATAAGGGAGACTAACAACCCGATTCCGAAAAATAAGGTTGCAAACCATCCCATAGGTCCGTCGTGAGTAATAAATATTCCTGATACGACAAAAGCTAAACACACAAGTCCGAGTAAAACTGTATTAAGATTTCTAGGTCTGTATGTCTGCCTTTCGGTTTTCATTATATGGTGCACAACGTCAGTTTGTCTAAAAATCAATTTTCAAAACGAATTACAAGCTAAAAATAAACAAATATTTTGAATATAAGCCTTTGTTTTATTTTGTGATGGGATTTTGTGAAAATGAATGGAAGCCACGAAAAGAAAATCCATATCACAGCTTATCGCGAAGAATATGAACGCAACATTGAAAGGGTAAACAGCCCTAACGGTAGATATATGAAAGGCAAACGGCAAAGCACCGTAGAACCTGTTTTTGGAACGCTCAAGGAGTTTATGGGACTTCGCAAGATCAATACCATTGGTATGAAACAAGCCAATAAATGCATGCATCTGGCTGCGATTGCTTACAACTTGAAGAAATATCTCAAAGCAACAATCTACCAAACAAGGTCCGCAATAAAAGCACAAACAGTACCTGTAACTGACACTTTAATTTTTTCCGCGAAAACAACTATTTTAAGTCATTTTAATAACCGTAAAACACTTTTAAAGAAGGATACATTTTGTATGTGCTAAAAAAAGGCAATAATTGATAAATCATTGTTTTTAATAATATAAAAAATAGCGATAAAAAATTAATGGCTTGTGCAACGGTTACTGATGTTGTGCAATCGGCATTCTTTTCATTAGTAAGCTAATTTATGGTCGTTCAGTTCTACGTCAAATTTCACTTTCGCACCCAACACTTTAAACACTTTTAAAATTGTCGAAAATCTAGCGTCTGTTGCGCTATTCTCAATTTTTGAAATCTGTGCTTTTTTAACTCCAACAAGTTCTCCGAGTTGTTCTTGAGTCAGATTTCTTTCTTTTCGTGCTTTTTTAATTTCATATCCAAGTAAATCAAGTCGAAGTTCGTTTTCAAATTCGTCTCGCTTTTTTGTCCCTTTTTTGCCAATGTAATTGTCGGTCAGTTCTTCTAAACTATATGATTTCATTTTCTTTTATTTTTTTCGTTAAAATACTGTTGTCTTATTCGTTCCGCTTTTTCAATCTCCTTTTTTGGAATTTTATCGGTCTTTTTAATTATTCCGTGTGTTGAAACTACGATTGTATCTTCTTTGTCAGTCTTATCCCAAAAGGCAAAAAGACGGAAGTAAGTTTTGTTGTATTTAGTCCTAAACTCCCAAATTTCATCTTGTAATTTTTTAAAAAGCTCTTTGTTATTCGTTCTTTGAGATTTCCAAATGTTGTAAATGATTTTCTCTCGGCTTTATTCGTCAACGCTGTCAAGAAATTGTTTTGCCTCCTCTAAAATCTCAACTCGAAATTTTTGTTCGTCCATTCAAATCTTTTTACAAAGATAAATGTTTCTTATTTAGGAAACAAATGTTTTTTCGTAGTTCTGTTTTATGCTGTTGCACAACGTTTTGCAGCTACCCGAAGGTGGCGATTTCGAAGCACTTCACTGTCAACCAAGCAGAAACTTTGATAGAAGCACAAAGCTTGATTTAACCACTGAACCGCCACTTTTGGGTAGGTGCTGTTGTGCGTTCGGTGTTCTTTTTTCTTCTCGGTTTTCATTGTCGTTTCGGTCTTGCGTTGGCTTTGTAAGCTCTTTTAAAAGCTTTGGTCGAGCGTTGGCTGGTGCGGCTTTTAA
>MNYN01000023.1 GCA_001873105.1 Flavobacteriaceae bacterium CG2_30_34_30
TCTTTCACTTCTTTTCCATCTATTGTTTTTATGGTAGTAATTTTTGCAAATGTACTATCATTCACAACAGACATTTCTACTACTATATTTCTGTTTACTTGCGTTGTAGCAGCTTGAGCGTCTGTTAATTTTATTTGTGTCCCATCTTCTGTGGTAATATATTCTGCTTTCACCATATTTCCAGAAACGGTTTCTGTAGTGTGACCTCCTAAAATTGGCGCGATTACTAAACCTATTAAACAGGTTAATTTGATTAAAATATTCATCGATGGTCCGGAGGTATCTTTAAATGGATCTCCCACAGTATCTCCGGTTATGGCTGCTTTGTGTGCGTCAGAACCTTTGTACGTCATTTCGCCATTAATAAGTACTCCTGCTTCAAACGATTTTTTAGCATTGTCCCACGCACCACCGGCGTTGTTTTGAAATACCGCCCAAAGCACTCCTGAAACCGTCACACCTGCCATATACCCACCAAGCATTTCAGCAATGAGTTTATTGTCATACCCAATGAACATAGGTAAAACCACAATTAAAATTGGAAATCCAATGGTTAAAATGCCGGGAAGCATCATTTCACGTAAGGCAGCTTGTGTTGAAATTTCGACACATTTGCCATATTCTGGTTTACCTGTTCCTTCCATAATTCCTGGAATTTCTTTAAACTGACGACGCACCTCATACACCATTTCCATAGCTGCTTTTCCTACGGAGTTCATGGCTAAAGCAGAAAAAACAACTGGTATCATGCCACCAATAAATAACATGGCTAATACCGGAGCTTTAAAAATATTGATACCATCAATCCCAGTAAAAGTTACATAGGCCGCAAATAAGGCTAGAGAAGTTAGTGCCGCTGAAGCAATAGCAAATCCTTTTCCGGTAGCTGCGGTTGTGTTTCCAACAGAGTCTAAAATATCGGTTCTTGTTCTTACTTCTTTTGGTAATTCGCTCATTTCAGCAATTCCACCGGCATTGTCAGATATTGGTCCGAATGCATCGATAGCTAATTGCATTGCTGTGGTAGCCATCATTGCAGAAGCTGCTAATGCTACTCCATAAAATCCTGCTAAAGCATACGAAGCCCAAATTGCTCCGGCAAATATTAAAACAGTTGGAAAGGTAGAAATCATTCCGGTTGCTAACCCTGCAATCACGTTTGTACCTGCTCCTGTTGATGATTTTTGCACAATGGCCATCACTGGTTTTGTGCCTAAACCTGTATAGTATTCGGTTATAGAGGAAATAACACCACCTACAAACAAACCTACGATAGTGGCGTAGAATACTCGAATAGAGGAAATTTCTTGTAATCCTTCGCCAAAGAAATTCATTTGCATGGTTTCCGGTAACATATATTTTACTAGGAAATAACAAGCGATTAAAGTTAACGCTATGGAAATCCAGTTTCCAAAATTTAAAGCACTTTGCACTTGTTTTTCTTTTGCGTCATTACTTTTTATTTTTACCAGCATCGTCCCAATGATAGAAAATAATATGCCAAAACCTGCTATAGACATAGGCAATAAAATGGGACCAATACCTCCAAAAGCATCGGTTATATTGCCACCCATATCTTTTATAACATAATTACCGAGCACCATTGCCGCTAAAACAGTGGCAACATACGAACCAAATAAATCGGCGCCCATACCGGCAACATCGCCCACATTATCACCCACGTTGTCTGCTATGGTTGCAGGGTTACGAGGGTCATCTTCTGGAATTCCGGCTTCTACTTTTCCTACTAAATCAGCTCCAACATCGGCAGCTTTGGTGTAAATACCACCACCCACACGAGCAAATAAAGCTATGGATTCGGCTCCAAGTGAAAATCCGGCTAAGGTTTCAAGGACAATGGTCATTTGTTCTGTGGAAGTCCAAACGCCACCCATAAAGTAATGAAAGAAAAAGATAAAGAAAGTGGTCAACCCTAAAACCGCTAAACCGGCAACACCTAGACCCATTACGGTTCCACCGCCAAAAGATACTTTTAAAGCTTGTGGCAAACTGGTTCTGGCTGCTTGTGTGGTTCTAACATTGGTTTTTGTTGCAATTTTCATCCCTATATTTCCGGCAAAAGCGGAAAATATAGCGCCAAAAATAAAGGCTACTACTATTAAAATGTGCGTTGTTGGTACAATAAAAGATATTGCAGCAAGTAGGATGCTTGCACCTATAACAAAAAAGGTTAATAATCTATATTCTGCTTTAAGGAAAGCTAAAGCTCCTTCATAGATATAATCTGAAATTTCTTTCATCTTACCATCTCCTGCGTCTTGCTTTAATACCCAAGTCCTTTTTGTCCACATAAATAGAAGACCAATAACTGCCATTACAATTGGCAAATAAATCATAAATGAATTCATATATTTTTTGATTTTTTAATTGCTGCGCAAAAGTAAGTAATTACTACTAAAGAAAAAAAGCAATACCCTTTTTAAGTGCATTGCTTTTAAATAAAAAATGAATACTAGTAATTAATATTCGGTATCATTATGCAATAGCATAAGAATTCTTAATTTCTAAGGGCAATTTTGAAAATCTTTCGGAACATTGATCAATAATCTCAAAAGCTTCTTCTGCATTTCCCCAACCTTCCACATCTACTTTTTTCTTTTCTAAATCTTTATACACTTGGAAAAAATGCTCTATTTCTTTAATTAGATGGGGATTAATATCTTTAAGATCGTTTATTTTATCGCCATTAGGGTCGCTAATAGGCACACAAATAATTTTTTCGTCCGGTCCTTTTTCGTCTGCCATATGAAAAACGCCAATGGGTTTTACTTCCATTAAACAGCCCGGAAAAGTGGGTTCCGTTACTAATACCAAAACATCAAGTGGATCGCCATCTAAAGCGAAGGTTTCTGGTATAAAGCCATAATCGGCCGGGTACATCATAGAAGAGAACAACATTCTGTCGTATCTGATTTTTTTCATTTTAAAATCAAATTCATATTTGTTTCTGCTTCCTTTGGGAATTTCTACTAGTACATCAAATTTTTTCATTCGTGCTGCGCTCATAATACTTTCTTATTTTGAGGTGTAAAAATAAGGATAATAGAGAGGTAAAAAAAGAATATGGCTGATGGATTTGTGGTTTTAAAATTGAAAACCAAACGAACCGGTAACACCAAAACTTCTAGCACCCACATTTTCAAAATAATTACCTCTGAAATTGAAATCAAGTCTAAATATTTTGAAGATATTTCCCACCCCAACACTGTATTCGTAATAAATATCTTCAGGTGCCTGATAGACGATGTTAGAAGCATTTATCGCAATATTTTCATCAGATATCTGTCCATAAACGGCTCGTATTCCTACGATCTCCCTTAAATTTAATTTACGAAACCCGGGGATTCTGGAGAAAAACCTACCCCCAAAATTATGCTCAATATGCACCGAGGCGTATTGGTCGCTAACAAATTCATAATAATCTAATAAAGTAAAGGTATTGTAAATACTAAAAAGGGTTTGATTCCCCGGTATTGGACTTAACAATCCTAGGGGAACATCTCCGAATATTTTTCCTACTTCTATGGTGGTATATAATCTGCCGAAGCCTCCTATATTCCATGGTTGGGTATAAAGTGCTTGTGCTTTTTGGTATTCAAAATCGCCTCCAAGAATATTTTTTAATCCGGTGGTATAGCCTACAAAAAATTGAGAAAAGTCGCCCGAATTTATTACGGTTTGTTCTACTCCGTATCCTGATGTTTTTCTTCCCGGTGTGAAGTTTAAAGCGATTTCTATTTCAGGCTGCTTTATTTCGCTTTGGATATTTCCAAATTCATCAAAGTAATTTAAACTAAACGTTGGGGTTGCAGATTTTAATGTTCTATAAGAAGCCGTGGTTCGGAAAATGAAATTTTTGCCTGGCTCAAATTCTATACCAAACGTGGTAAGATTTATGTTGGTTAACCTGTCATTTGCACCAATGGAAATTAAGGAAGAAGAAGCTAAATTTCTACCCAAAACATCATTTGATGTGGTCAAACTTGCTCCGGTTTGCTCTATATCTCTCCGGTTTCCGCCAAAAATAATAAGTCTGGATTTTCTGTCTAAAAGCCATTTTCCGGAGATTCCGTATTTTACTTTATTGTCTTTAAATCCATATGCCAAAAAACCCTCCAGCCGCCAAGGATCGTTTTGTCCAAAATAGGTCCTTCCACCACCACGAATTCGCAATCCTTCTGCTTCATTATATCCGAAAGTGGAAAACACCGGTCCAAAATCAAAATTAGGAAACTCGTAATAACCGGAAGCTAACACAGTGCCTATGCTATAAAAGGTTTTAAAGCGACGAACCGTTTTTAAGGTATCGAGCATGGTATATACTTGGGATTCGTTTTTATTGAGTGCCTCTTTCCGGTTTTCTTCCCAAAACGCATCATCCCTATTATATACTTCATATTGATAAGGATCTACTTGTGCCTTGTAAAAGTTTCGGTCCTTTTCAAGATCGAAGGTGTGGTTGTCATATAACGTGGTTCGTTTACCATACAATCCTCTGGATTTTTCTTTCTTTGAAAAACTAAAATCCGACATGAAATAATCTCTGGTCAAAAGAAAAATAGAATCGTTAAGCACTTCAAATTCTTGTTCTATATAAATATCTTTCACCCAATTGATGTTGGCACTTTTATTAACTTGAAGATTAATTTCTTTGATTGCCCAAGTGGTGTCATTTACCCAAAAGTTGCCTTTAAAGGTTAGCTCTCCTTTTCTTCTTGGGTAATAAATAATGTTGTAACACCATTTATTGTCGATATAAGCACTGTCATTTAACACATAATTATATACGTCAATTCCTGTGCGAGATAGTGGACTGGTAAAGGCTTTATCAAAAAACTTCAGGTAATTGTCATACACGTCATATTCCGAATATAAATCTTTTACAAACTCAATCATGGTTTGGTTATTACTAAATCCCGAGTTTTTGTTTCCTTCTAAAATTTCTTTTTCTTGATTAATTAGGTTGTCGCCATATACTTTTGAAAAAGCTTCATTTATAAAAATTGGCAGAAACGTTTTTCCGGTAACCCGAGAAGTATCGGTAAAATCGAATACAAACTCCATGCCCTTAAAAATTTTACTTTTAATAAAAGCACTATCGATGGTGTTGATGTCAAACTCTAGCTTTTCATATTTGTCATACTGGTATTGTTTGAATTTTTTTACGCCGTTTTCTCGACGATTTTCCCAAATTTTTCGAAGTATATCAATGGCAGGATTTTCCTTTTTTGACGTTTTTCCGGTAAAAAACACAATTTCATTTAACTGTTCGGTTTCTTCCTCTAAGACAATATTAAGGTCATAAGTAACTCTTTTTTCTAAAGTAATTTCTTTAGTAAGATAGCCCATAAACGAAAAAACTACGGTAGAATAGTTGGAGTTGGATTCTAAATAAAAGCGTCCATTTTCATCGGTGATTGTGCCTTCACGCGAATTTTTAAACATAACATTGGCAAAAGGAACGGTAATTCCTTTGGTATCTTTAATTACCCCACCTATTTTCGTTTGGGCGTGTGAACTTAAAAAAAAAAGAAGGGTAAACAAGATGAATAGATTCCTCATATAATTTTTTTGTAAAACTTTAAATGCCTTTTGGTTTACCTAAACTATTTCTATTTAATTCCATTTTTATTTAAAAAAATGATTCGTTTTAGAGGTGTCTTTTTTTTAAGCAAATTTTCAAAAAAGTCATTTAAAAAAACATTGTTTTTGTTGTCGTAAATACTACCATCAAAAAACAAAATACTTCACTTTTTTTATTAATTTTTAGTAAATAGATTTTTTTAAGCCTCCTTATAAAGCACTTTTTTCACGGCTTTAACCACATCCTCACTATTAGGCAACCATTCTTTTAAAAGATTTGGCGAATATGGAGCAGGAGTATCTGCTGTATTTATTTTTATTATAGGTGCATCTAGATAATCAAAAGCTTGTGCTTGCACTTGGTAAGTGATTTCTGTGGAAATATTACCAAAAGGCCAAGATTCTTCTAAAATAACCAACCTGTTTGTTTTCTTTACAGAATCGATAATCGTTTTATAATCCATTGGACGTATGGTGCGTAAGTCAATAATTTCACAACTGATGTTTTCTTTTTCTAATACTTCAGCAGCGGCATAAGCTTCTTTAATAATTTTTCCAAAAGAAACTATAGTAACATCTTTTCCTTCTCTTTTAATTTCAGCTACGCCTATAGGAATTACATACTCTCCTTCAGGCACTTCTCCTTTATCGCCATACATTTGCTCACTTTCCATAAAAATTACCGGGTCATTATCACGAATAGCCGATTTCAATAATCCTTTAGCATCTTTAGGGTTAGAAGGAACTACCACTTTTAGTCCGGGGCAGTTAGCATACCAACTTTCAAACGCTTGCGAATGGGTTGCGCCAAGTTGCCCTGCTGAAGCAGTTGGCCCACGAAAAACAATTGGAATATTAAACTGACCACCACTCATTTGACGTAATTTTGCCGCATTGTTGATGATTTGGTCAATACCAACCAAAGAAAAATTGAACGTCATATATTCCACGATAGGTCGGTTGCCATTCATTGCTGAACCAATAGCAATACCTGAAAAACCAAGTTCTGCAATAGGCGTGTCAATAACGCGTTCAGGACCAAACTCGTCCAGCATTCCTTTGGATGCTTTGTAAGCACCGTTATACTCTGCTACTTCTTCGCCCATTAAATAAATGGTTGCATCTCTTCGCATTTCTTCGCTCATGGCTTCACCAATGGCTTCTCTAAATTGTATGGTTTTCATATACTTTTTTTACTTCTTCGTTATAATAAGGATTGTAAATTTTAAACGAACAAAAATACTATTATTTCCACTTTAAGTGTTACGTTTTATTAACTTTTAACGTAAATTTATTATGCACGCATAGCAAAAAATAAAAAAAAGATAGTTAACTTCGTAGCGCGAAATAATTTCAATAACTTAGAAATAAAAAAATGAAGATATTAGTTTGTATAAGTCACGTTCCTGACACCACCTCAAAAATTAATTTTACAGATAATAACACAAAATTTGATAAAAACGGCGTGCAGTTTGTCATCAACCCTAACGATGAATTTGGATTGACCCGTGCGATGTGGTTTAAAGAAAAACAAGGAGCAACCCTTCACGTGGTGAATGTTGGAGGTCCTGAAACTGAGCCTACACTCCGTAAAGCGCTTGCCATTGGTGCGGATGAAGCAATTCGTGTAAATGCCGCCCCAACCGACGGCCTTTTTGTAGCCAAACAACTTGCTAAAATAATGCAAGATGGCGCTTATGACCTAGTAATTGCCGGTAGAGAATCTATCGATTATAACGGAGGCATGGTTCCCGGAATGCTGGCTGCTTTAACCAATGCTAATTTTGTAAATACCTGCATACAAATAGATGTTGATGGAAATAATGTGGTAGCTGTTCGCGAAATAGACGGTGGCAAAGAAACCCTAAAAACAACCTTACCTCTGGTCATTGGCGGTCAAAAAGGATTAGTAGAAGAAAGTGATTTACGCATTCCAAATATGCGTGGCATTATGCAAGCACGCCAAAAACCACTTCATGTTGTGGAAGCCGTTTCTGCTGCCAATGAAATGCAAACCCTTTCTTTTGAAAAACCGGCACCTAAAGGTGCCATAAAAATGGTTGATGCTGAAAACATCGACGAACTTATCCGCCTACTTCACACCGAAGCCAAAGTGATATAAAAATGGGATTTCAGAAAATACAAATAACTATTAACTTTTAACAACTCACAAACATGTCTGTTTTAGTATATACCGAGTCTGAACAAGGAAAATTAAAAAAAGTAGCCCTAGAAGCTACCTCTTACGCAAACGCCATAGCTGCGTTATTAAACACGACAGTAACTGCCATTACCATAAACGTTGGCGAAACTGCCGAATTAGGAAATTATGGTGCTTCAAAAGTGCTTCAAGTAAAAAATACTTCTTTAGAAAAATTTAATGCCAAAGCCTTTGCAGATGTCATTAAACAAGCCGCTGAAAAAGAAAGTGCAAAAGTGGTTGTTTTAACCTCTAGCGCAAATAGTAAATATTTAGCACCACTTTTAGCGGTTAACTTAAACGCATCGTTGGCAACCAATGTAGTTTCTGTTCCGGAAAGTGTTTCGCCCTTTAAAGTGAAATCTACCGTGTTTACGAATAAAGCTTTTGCTGTAACGGAACTCCATAATGAAATAAAAATCATTGAATTGGCAAAAAACACCTACGGTTTAAAAGAAAAACAAACCAAGATAACCTCTGAAGATTTTGCGCCACATCTAGAAGATGGCGATTTTGCTATTCAAGTACAATCGGTAGATAAAGCCACCGATAAAGTAACCATAGCCGATGCTGAAATTGTAGTTTCGGCAGGACGCGGACTAAAAGGACCGGAAAATTGGGGTATGATTGAAGATTTAGCAAAAGTTTTAGGCGCCGCAACTGCTTGTTCTAAACCTGTAAGCGATATGGGTTGGCGACCACACGGCGAACACGTTGGACAAACCGGAAAACCTGTAGCCGCAAATTTATATATTGCCATTGGCATTTCAGGTGCTATTCAACATTTAGCCGGAATTAACTCCTCCAAAGTTAAAGTAGTCATTAATAATGATCCAGAAGCGCCTTTCTTTAAAGCAGCTGATTATGGGATAGTTGGCGATGCTTTTGAAATAGTTCCTAAGCTCACCGAAAAATTAAAAGAATTTAAAGCTAATAACGCATAATTTTTTATAAATTGTGCCTCTAAAATGGGCTGTTTAGATAAGGTAAAGTCCTGTTTAAACAGCTTTTTATCTTTATTGTATTCGTATGAGCTTAGTTCGCCTTAATATAAAAGGTATCTCCTATAGTCAAACACAAAACGGTGCGTATGCATTGATTTTAAGTGAAGTGGATGGCGACAGAAAACTTCCGATAGTTATCGGTGCTTTTGAAGCACAATCTATTGCCATTGCTTTAGAAAAAGAAATAAAACCACCAAGACCACTTACCCACGATTTATTCAAAAATTTTGCCGATCGTTTTGATATTGTTATCAAGCAAGTTATCATTCACAAGTTAGTGGACGGCGTTTTCTTTTCCAGCATAATTTGTGAACGCGATAAAATTGAAGAAATCGTCGATGCAAGAACTAGCGATGCTATCGCTTTAGCGCTTCGGTTTGACGCCCCTATTTTTACCTATAAAAATATTCTAGAAAAAGCTGGAATTTATTTAAAAGTGAATCCCAAGAAAAAAGAAGAAGTAGGCGAAAAAAGAATCTTAGAACAATTGATGGTGGGTGATGAAGAATCCAAAAAGAAAACTTCACAAAGTTATACTTCCTATTCCATGAAAGAGCTTAATGACATGCTCGAAAAAGCGGTGGATAATGAAGATTATGAAAAAGCAGCACAAATAAGAGATGAAATTTCCAAAAGAGAAAAATAAACTTAACTAATGAAAAAAATCTTTCTTCTAAGTGCATTCGTATGCCTTTTCTCCAGCACCTTTGCACAAACTATTGAAAAAAATTGGAAATTTAGAAGCATTACAAACCAAGAAAAAACATCGCTTTTTGATATAAATCCGGAAACAGATAGGTTTTCTTTATCTGAAGGGAACTTCACATATCAAATCGCTTCCAAAGATAATCTGCATGCTTCCGGCGATTACATGCTTCAAAACAATTTACTGCTACTTTTTTATACTACCCCAAAAGATACCATTCGCAAATACCATATTACAGAAATTACAGACACTACCCTAGTATTCACCGAAGGCGATGTTACCTACCAATTTATAGCCGATAATGCTACTAAAGAAACTATAGCACCCCTAGTAGAAAAAAAGATAATACCTAGCGCAGGTTTTACTTTTAGCAGCTTATGGCGTGGCGTTTTAGGGATGACCGCTTTATTGCTTTTGTCCTTTTTATTTAGCAGCAACCGCAGAAAAATTCGATGGAAAACCATTACTGTTGGTTTGGCAGCACAATTATTTTTAGCTATTGGCGTGCTTAAAGTCCCTTTCATTCAAAAAGGATTTGAACTTGTGGGAAAAGTATTTGTAAAAATCCTTGAATTTACCCAAGCAGGAAGCGAATTTCTTCTGGGAGGCATGATGAATATTGATAGTTTTGGTTTTATTTTTCTCTTTCAAGTATTACCTACTATTATTTTCTTTTCCGCACTAACCTCCGTATTATTTTACCTCGGTTTCATACAGGTAGTAGTTAAAGGTATGGCATGGGTATTAACCAGATTAATGGGTATATCAGGCGCTGAAAGTCTTTCGGTAGCCGGAAATATTTTTCTTGGTCAAACAGAAGCGCCATTAATGATTAAAGCGTATTTAGAAAAAATGAGTAAGTCAGAAATGCTCTTAGTAATGGTAGGTGGTATGGCCACAGTGGCCGGAGGCGTTTTAGCTGCTTACATAGGTTTTCTGGGTGGCGAAGATGAAGCATTAAAAATACTATATGCCAAACATTTACTAACCGCATCGGTAATGGCAGCTCCGGGAGCCATCGTTATTGCAAAAATGCTATATCCAGAAACTGAAAAAATAACCAATAAAGTAGAGGTTTCTCAAGATAAAATTGGTTCTAATATTTTAGACGCAATTGCAAACGGGACTACCGAAGGCTTAAAACTTGCCGCTAATGTAGGCGCTATGCTTCTCGTTTTTATTGCCTTTATCGCCATGATTAACTACGGCTTTGAAAAACTAGGGGATGTAACCACCATAAATAATTGGATTGCCGATAGTACACCGTATAATAAACTTTCCTTGGAATTTATTTTAGGCTATATTTTTGCTCCGCTAATGTGGCTTATAGGCGTTGCCAAAGAGGATATGGCACTCATGGGACAACTATTAGGTATTAAACTTGTGGCAAGTGAGTTTGTAGGATACATTCAACTGGCAGATTTAAAAAATACAGCAAATTTAATTAGCCTTAACTACGAAAAGTCAGTAATTATGGCGACCTACATGCTATGTGGTTTTGCTAACTTTGCCTCCATAGGCATTCAAATTGGTGGCATCGGATCCATTGCTCCTTCCCAACGCAAAACACTTTCCGAATTTGGAATGAAAGCACTTATCGGCGGCACTATTGCCTCTTTATTATCAGCCACTATTGCTGGTATGATTATTGGGTAATAGCTATTATTTTTCGTTAATAAGTTTTTAATTAAAATAATTGGAGAAACCTTTATTTTACATTTCCTTTTTTTATTTTAGAAACCTAGAATTTTGCAGAAAAAATTAGTTTCCTATGAAACAATACCACGACCTCATTAAACACGTTTTAAAAAACGGAAATCAAAAAGAAGACCGCACAGGCACTGGCACCAAAAGCATTTTTGGCTACCAAATGCGATTTGATTTATCCGAAGGTTTCCCTATGGTAACGACCAAAAAGCTACATTTAAAATCGATAATTCACGAGCTACTCTGGTTTTTAAAAGGCGACACAAATATTGCTTATTTAAAAGAAAATGGCGTAAACATCTGGAACGAATGGGCCGATGCAAATGGCAATTTAGGCCCTGTTTATGGCCACCAATGGCGCAATTGGAATAGTGAAGATATTGATCAAATAAAAGAAATAATTGAAACCCTAAAGAAAAATCCGGATAGCAGAAGGATGTTAGTTTCTGCATGGAATCCTAGTGTATTACCCAATACCTCTGTTTCCTTTAGTGAAAATGTAGCAAAGGGCAAAGTAGCACTTCCACCATGTCACGCTTTTTTTCAGTTTTATGTGTCCTCCCCTGACCCCTCAGGAGAGAAAAAAAGTCGCTTATCATGCCAGTTATACCAACGAAGTGCCGATATTTTTCTGGGCGTGCCTTTTAACATCGCTTCCTATGCTTTATTAACTTTAATGATTGCACAGGTGTGTGATTTAGAACCGGGCGATTTTATACACACTTTTGGCGATGCCCATATTTATTTAAATCATTTAGAACAAGTTACCTTGCAGTTGTCCAGAGAACCACGTAACTTGCCAACCATAAAAATCAATCCAGAGGTGAAAAATATTTTTGATTTTACCTTTGAAGATTTTACATTAGAAAATTACGACCCATATCCCCATATTAAAGGAGCTATTGCGATATAACCCAAATTGAAATGATGAAAAAATTAATTGTATTACTTGTCCTACTTGCATCTTTTACCGGCTTTACCCAAGAATGGGGTGATGTTCAAAAAAACAAAGTAACCTTTAAAGAAATTGCACCAATTTGGCCAGGCTGTGAAGGCAATGATGTGGCGAAAAGAGATGCTTGTTTTGACCAAAAACTGAATGAACACGTTAGAAAAAACTTTCGCTATCCTCCAAATGCTTGGAAAGAAAATGTGCAAGAACGCGTCGTGGTAAAATTTTTAGTCAATACAAAAGGAGAAATAGAAATCCTTGGGGTTGAAGGAAACAACCAAGAATTAAAAGACGAAGCCAAAAGAAATATCCTCGCCATTCCAAAAATGAAACCCGGTATGTTTGCAGGAAAACCAAAAGCTATTGAATATACCGTGCCTTTTAATTTTAAGACAGGAAAGTAGAAATTTAGACCATCTTTTAAATATTAGCATTCATTTTTTGAATGCAATCAATTATGTATTGAAATCATAATGTAGCCTTTAAACTATTAATGTGAGTGCTATCATTTTCTCAATACCAAGAAAAAAAGTTGTTAAAATAAAAAATCTTAAACTTCCTATTAACACCCATTTAACGCTATTATCTGCCTAAATAAAAAGATTTATCCTTATTTTTGAAGCAATCACTTTTCATAATATATAATGATACCTTCAGAAACCTTGCTTGCCTTTTTTTTAGAAACCAGAAAAGAAACAGAAAACATCTGTTTACCTTTAGAAATTGAAGACTATGTGGTGCAGCCTATTGTAGATGTTTCACCACCAAAATGGCACTTAGGACATACCACTTGGTTTTTTGAAGAACTGCTTTTAAAAAAATGCAAACCAAATTATACCGTTTTCGACCCCGATTTTGCTTTTGTTTTTAATAGCTATTACGAAAGTTTAGGTAAACGTGTTATAAGAAGCAATCGAGGTAATCTTTCAAGACCCGGCGTTTCAAAAATTTATGACTATCGCCATTATGTTACAAACCAAATGAAAGACCTATTTTCTAGTTCTTTTTCAAAAGAGATGGAAGACATTTTATACATTGGTATTCATCATGAAAAACAACATCAGGAATTACTACTTACCGATATCAAATACATTTTAGGAAACAACCCATTACTACCAAAATATTCTGATTGGTACAACGAAAACCCCATACAAGAATTTCCGCAAGAATGGATTACTACTCCCGAAGGTGTTTATAACATTGGGCATGCTAACACAAACACCTTTTGTTATGACAATGAATTAGGCAAACACAACGTATATCTTCAAGAGTATCAAATATCAAATCGATTGGTTACAAACGGCGAATATCTTCAATTTATAAATGCCGGAGGGTATAAAGATGCTATGCTTTGGCATGCCGATGGATGGGAGTGGTTGCAACAAAACAAGATAGAAAATCCATTGTACTGGCACCTCATTAATAAAGATTGGCAACAATATACCCTAGAAGGATTAAAAAAACTAAATACAAAAGCACCGCTTACTCATATATCCTATTATGAAGCTTTTGCTTACGCACAGTGGAAATCCTGCCGATTACCCACAGAATTTGAATGGGAAATAGCACAAAAGCAATTTCATTGGGGAACGCGATGGGAGTGGACAGAAAGTGCCTACCTACCCTACCCCGGTTACACAAAACCTCCGGGAGCCATTGGCGAATACAATGGAAAATTTATGGTAAACCAAAAAGTATTGCGTGGCGGCTCTGTTGCCACACCAAAAAACCATACACGACCGACATACCGTAACTTTTTTCAGCCTAACCTACGCTGGCAGTTTACAGGATTAAGGTTAGCCAAATAATTTCGACATAAAACAAATGATACAAAAACCAAATACATTAACCACATCTTTTGAAGAAGATACCTATAAGGGGCTAACTGCCCATCCCAAATACTTGCTTTCTAAATATATTTACGATAAAAAAGGCGACAAACTTTTTCAAGATATTATGCAGATGCCAGAATATTATCTTACCAATTGTGAATTTAACATAATTAAAAAACATACAGACGAAATAGTAACCATATTTAGCGAGGAAGAACAAGGTTTTGACTTAATAGAATTAGGCGCCGGCGATGGCAAAAAAACGAAAATCCTATTACAGCATTTGGTAGAACAAAAACAAAACTTTACGTATATTCCTATAGATATAAGTGAAAATGCCATAAATGGATTAGTAAATACCCTTTCTAAAGAATTTCCTGAACTAAAAGTGGAAGGAGAAAAAGGAGAATATTTTGAGGTTCTAGAACAATTAAAAACCTACAAATCTCGAAAAAAAGTGATTTTAATCCTTGGTTCCAATATTGGAAATTTATTACATCCAAAAGCTATCGATTTTTTAAAAAAGCTAAATCAAAGTCTGAACAAACAAGACTTATTGTTTATCGGGTTTGATCAAAAGAAACATCCCCAAACCATTTTAGACGCATATAATGATGCCACTGGAATAACTGAAGCATTCAATAAAAATCATTTATTACGAATCAATAAAGAATTAGATGGCGATTTTGACTTACATAAATTTTTACATTGGGAAGTGTATGACCCGGAAAGTGGCACCGCTAAGAGTTATTTAGTTGCCAAAGAAACACTTGAGGTACACATAAAAAAATTAAACTTGCAAATTAAATTTTCCCAATGGGAAACCATTCATACGGAAATTTCACAAAAATATGACGATACTATTATTACATGGTTGGCTAACGAAGCAGGTTTAACCATCGAAACCTCCTTTGCAGACGAAAAAAATTATTATAAAAATTATATTTTCAAAAAAAAATAAAACTAATGAAAGCCATTTGGAACGATACCATTATCGCAGAAAGCAAAGAAACCAAAGTCATTGAAAACAACCATTACTTTCCGCCAAGTTCTCTTAAACAAGAATATTTCAAATCTAGTAAAACCCATACACAATGTCCTTGGAAAGGCGAAGCATCCTATTATACCATAGAAGTAAACGGCAAAACAAATCCGGATGCCGCTTGGTATTACCCTGAAACAAAAGAATTAGCAAAACAAATAAAAGGATATGTTGCTTTTTGGAAAGGCGTAAAAATTATCGACTAAAGTAGTTTTGTAATAAAGCCACCAAACTGCCAACCTCTTTTTCGGTGTTGTAAAAATGAAAACTTAACCGAATGCCATTACCTCTTTGCGAACAAATTATATTGTTCGCTTTTAAATATTGAAAGAGCTTTTCATCGCCTTTAATATTAAAAATAGTAGAATGCTTTTTTCGAAGCACAACAGAATCCTCCAATAAATTAAGCTTTGTAAAACCCTGTCTTGCTTTTTCGCATAATATCTCTAAGTGAGTGGCTATGGTTTCCTTTCCTATTTGAGTTAAAAACCGTAAGGAAAATCCTAAACTTCCATAATTAAACGTATCCTGATGTCCGGGCTCAAAATGCTTTATAAAGAGGGTTTCTTCCAGAGAAGACTCCATAGTTTCGGCGGAATTATATCCAATAGTTTTTGGAAAAATTTTGTTTTTCACCTCTTCTTTTACCATTAAAAATCCGTTGCCAAAGCCTGCCAACATCCATTTATATCCACTCGCCCCTAGGACGTCCAGAGCACTCTCTTCAAAATTAAAAACCTCAGTGCCCAAATATTGTGTGCCATCTGCTATTAATAACGTATTGGGGTATTTTTGTTTTAATTGTTTCAGAAATTCAAAATCTATTTTAATTCCGTTGATATATTGTACAAGGCTACATGCAAAAATATCAGGAGTCTTTTTTTCAAAAGCAGCTGAAATGTTTTGTTCTAAATTTTCATCTAATTTTGCATAGGCAATCTCAAAATCTCTGGATTGCACCGCCCATGAAATAGAAGGATATTCATTTTCCAGCAAAAGCACCCTTTTTGGCTTTTCTACACCTTCTAAAAGCGCATTAAACCCAAAAGAAAAGTTAGGAATCAAAGCAATGTTCTCTTTTTTGCTACCAAAAAACGTAGCCACTTGCTTTCTAACAGTATCTAAAAGCTTTTTATGGCCGTTTCTAAAAGTGCTTCCGCCAAGAAGAAAATCTAAATCATGTTCATTACGCCAATCCATTAAAGATTCATAAAGCAACCCAGTAGAAGCGGTATCAAAATAGAGATGATGTTTGGCAACAGGAAATTCTTTTCGTAAATCTCTCATAAGTATTTCACAAATAGCATTAAAAATAGTAACTTTGATAAAACAGTAAATCGAAGTAAAGATGTTTTCAAAAAGCAAAGATACTACAACAAATGAAGACCGCGAACAGTTTTTGTATGCGCAAGACAGAATTCGTCAGAAAAAAAGACTGAACCAACATTTTGTCATCTTTTTAGTGGGTTCGGTTTTTATTATTGTCCTAAATCAATTCATGGGAGTTGGCTCTGAATTTTTTATTAAAAATTGGTTTGTTTGGGCAATTCTTATATGGGCATTCCTTTTTATAGTTCACGCTTTTAATGTGTATGTTACCAATAGTTTTATGGGAAAAGAATGGGAAAACAATCAGTTAACCAAACTTAGAGAAAAACAGCGCAAAAGGATGATTGAGCTGGAAAATAAAGTAGAACACGAAAGAAAAATAACTAAAAAACCGCTTGCACAAGAGGATATTAACAACACCCTACCCCCTGAATTAGAATGATTACAATTATTGCCGCAGCCGCAGAAAATAATGCTCTAGGTAAAGACAACGATTTGGTTTGGCATCTGCCTGACGACTTTAAAAGGTTTAAGCAACTCACCACTGGTCATCATATAATAATGGGAAGAAAAACATTTGAAACGTTTCCAAAACCACTTCCTAACAGAATACATGTTGTTGTTACCCGAAATAAAAACTACAAAAAAGCGGGAATTGTGGTAGTACATTCCATAAAAGAGGCATTAGAAATTGCAAAAAAAGATGACCAACCGTGTATTATTGGTGGCGGTGAAATTTACAAACAAAGCTTAGCTTATACTGAAAAAATAGAACTCACACGAATACACACTACCGTCGAAGCAGATACTTTTTTTCCGGAAATAGACGAAAAAGAATGGCAATTAGTAAAAAAAGAATACCATCCAAAAGATGAAAAACATGAATTTGAATTTACTTATTTAACGTATTTGCGAAAAAAATAAAACAACCCTTGAAGGATTTTAAACCCTTCAAGGGTTAATCAGAAACCTAAAAAATATATCTACAAAAAACCAAAACCTTAAATTTTGAACCTTAAATTTTAAACTTTAAACCAAACTATGACAGCATATATCTTCCCTGGCCAAGGCGCACAGTATACAGGAATGGGTAAAGACCTATTTGACGCTTCAGAGCAAGCGAAAAAACGATTTTTACAAGCAAATGACATACTGGGATTTAACATCACTAAAATTATGTTTGAAGGCACCGCCGAAGAATTAAAAGAAACCAAGGTAACCCAACCTGCCATTTTTTTACACTCGGTTATTTTGGCGGAAATTCTTGGCAATCGTTTTAAACCGGATATGGTTGCTGGTCATTCCTTAGGCGAATTTTCTGCTTTAGTGGCGAATAAAACTTTGGCTTTTGAAGATGCTTTAGTATTAGTTTCAAAAAGAGCACAAGCCATGCAAAAAGCTTGCGAATCAGTTCCTTCCACCATGGCTGCTGTTTTAGGTTTAGAAGACCATATCGTAGAAGCTATTTGTGCCGATGTTGATGGTATTGTTGTGGCTGCAAACTATAATTGTCCTGGACAATTAGTGATTTCCGGTGAAATAAAAGCAGTAGAAGAAGCCTGCGAACGGCTGAAAGAACAAGGAGCTAGGCGCGCTATACTGCTTCCTGTCGGTGGGGCATTCCACTCTCCTTTAATGGAACCTGCTCGTGAAGAGCTTGCAAAAGCCATAAAAAATACGCGCTTTGCTCCACCCATTTGCCCGGTATATCAAAACGTGACTACTTTTGCCGTTACCGATCCTGAAAAAATAAAAGAAAATCTCATCTTCCAATTGACCTCACCGGTTAAATGGACACAAAGTGTGCAAAATATGGTTGCAGATGGTGCTACAAAATTTATAGAAGTTGGTCCCGGAAATGTATTGCAGGGGTTAGTGAAAAAAATTCATAAAGATGCCGTAACTGAAGCCGCTAAATTTGAATAGAAAAAACTCCTCTCAAATCTCACATCTCAAATCTCAGTTCTTATAAACCACCCCATCTTTCATCACAAAAACCACATTTTCAACGGTGTTTATGTTTTCTGTAGGATCTTCGTTTGTAGCAATAATATCAGCTAGAAATCCGGGTTCGATGGCACCTAATTGTTTTTCCATATCCAATAACATGGCGTTTGTAGTGGTAGCTGATTGCAAAGCCGCCATTACAGGCATTCCTACTTCGGTCATATAAATAAATTCTTTTGCGTTTTCGCCGTGAGGATATACACCGGCATCTGTACCAAAGGCAATTGGAACTCCTCTTTTATAAGCTTTTCTGAAAGTTTCTTGAATTTGTGCACCAATGGCCAATGCTTTGGGTACTATGATAGCCGGATAGTAATTTTCTATTTTAGCCTTCTCTGCTACATACTTTCCTGCTGAAATTGTAGGAACCAAATAGGCATTATACTGTTTCATTAAATCCATAGTAGATTCGCTCATTTGTGTGCCGTGTTCGATGGTTTTTACACCCCCTTTTATGGCGCGTACCATGCCTTCATCGCCATGTGCGTGGGCAGCAACTTTCATGCCGTAATCTTTTGCGGTTTTTACAATGGCTTCAATTTCATCTACAAAAAATTGTGGGTTTGAACCGCTTTTTGCAACACTTAAAACACCCCCTGTTGCAGTAATTTTTATCCAATCGGCTCCGTTTTTGTAGCGTTGACGGACTGCTTTTTTTGCATCTTCAACACTGTTTACAACTCCTTCTTTGGGTCCTGGGTCACCCATCAATTCACTTTTAACACCATTGGTGGGGTCAGCGTGTCCGCCGGTTGTGGCTAATGATTTTTCTGCGGTAAAAATACGAGGCCCTTTTACTTTTTTCTTATTTATTGCATTTCTTAAGGAAACATTTACCCCACTGCCTCCTAAGTCTCTAACGGTAGTAAAACCTGCCATTAATGTACGTCCTGCAATTTCTTGCGCATCATAAGCAACATCGGCTTCGTTCTTAGTAAATTCATCTAGATAAGCTGTTGGACTGGTTTCTGCTTCAATATGCACATGCATATCAATCCAGCCGGGCATCACAGTTTTGGTTTTTAAATCGATAACCACATCGCTTAAATTGGTAGGGTTTACAAAGTTATTTTCTATACTTTTAATGGTATTACCGGAAACGATAATCGTTTTATTGGTAAGTACTTTTCCATTTTTAGTGTCAATTAGTTTGCCACAGTGGATGTAAGTGTTTTGGGCAGAAATTCCTAAGGAAATAAAGAAAATGCTGAAGAGAATAAGTTTTTTCATAAGAAATAAATTAGAAGTTAAAGATAGTTTTATTTCTTAAAAAAATAATTTTCTTAATTAAAAAATAAGGATATACATATAAAAAATTATTCTTTTCTTATTTTCATCTCCCATTTCCAAGCTGAAGATAACGCATCTGCCAAAGTATGCTTGGATTTCCATCCTAACACTTTATCAGCTTTTGAGGTATCTGCATACACTGCAATCACATCGCCAGGCCTTCTATCAACCACTTTGTATTTTAATTTTTTGCCGGTTACTTGATCAAAAGTAGTAATCACTTCAAAAACAGAACTTCCGGTACCTGTTCCTATATTAAAAACTTCAAAAGCGGATGTGTTTTTCTTTTGCAGTAATCTGTTTAATGCCACGACATGAGCATCAGCTAAATCTACTACGTGAATATAATCACGAATACAGCTGCCGTCTTGTGTTGGATAATCATCGCCATATACCGAAAGCTCCTCACGAATTCCATAAGCGGTTTGCGTAATAAATGGCACTAAATTTTGTGGAACTCCCAAGGGTAATTCGCCAATTTCAACAGAGGCATGGGCACCAATGGGATTAAAATAACGTAGTGCAATAGCCTTTAAAGCAGATACTTTAGAAGTGTCAAAAAGTATTTCTTCACTTATCTGTTTGGTATTACCATAAGGTGATGTAGCTTTTTTTATGGGAGCATCTTCCGTAATAGGCAAACCATCCGGCTCGCCATATACCGTGCATGAAGAACTGAAAATAAAATTAAATATGCCTTGTTTTTCACATTCTTGCAACAAATTCACCAAACTACTCACATTATTTTCATAATAAAGCAGCGGATTTTCAACACTTTCGCCCACTGCTTTGGAGGCTGCAAAGTGAATAATACCTTCTATTTCCTTATGTATTTTAAAATAGTGATGGACTTCGCCTTTATCGCGCAAGTCTAAAAATTTAAAATGTGGGGTTATGCCCGTTATTTTTGCAATTCCTTCTAAAACATCAATAGATGAATTAGATAAATTATCTACTATAGAAACCTCAAAACCTGCCTGTTGCAAAGCAACTACGGTATGAGATCCAATATATCCTAAACCTCCTGTAACTAGTATTTTCATATTCCTCCTCCTAACCCCCTCCAAAAGAGAAGGAATTTAATTATTTTAAAAATTCTATTATGGTATTTGCAATAAACCTAATCTGTTCCTCATCCAGTTCTGTATGCATCGGTAAGGATATTACTTCCTTTACTAACTGATTGGTCACCGGAAAATCGGCTTCGTTATAGCGACTGTCCTTGTAAGCTTTTTGACTGTGTAACGGAATTGGATAATATACGCCATGAGGAATTTGAAGTTCGGCCAAATGTTTTGCCAAAGCATCTCGCTTGCCATTGATTATCTTTAGCGTGTACTGATGAAAAACGTGGCAATCGCAAGTACTGCATATTCCAGCTTCTTGATGACAACGCTTATTGGTTACTACCTTAGGTGTTTCAATATGCTTACAATTCTGAAATGCTGTGGTATATTTTTGTGAGGCTTCTTGACGTGCTTTGTTATAGGCATTCAAATTAGGCAATTTTGCTCGAAGTACTGCTGCTTGTATAGCATCTAATCTGGAATTTACCCCAACTACATCGTGGTAATAGCGTTCATACATCCCATGGTTTACGATTCCTCTAATAAGGTGCGCTACTTCATCGTCATTTGTAAAAATAGCACCCCCATCACCATAACATCCAAGGTTTTTTGAAGGAAAAAAGGAAGTTGCTCCTACGTGACCCATCGTTCCGGCTTTTTTGGTTGTTCCATTCTTAAATGTATAGTTTGCGCCAATGGCTTGTGCATTATCTTCAATTATAAAAAGATTATGCTCATTAGCTATGGCAAGTATTTCTTCCATATTGGCACATTGACCAAAAAGGTGTACCGGAATAATTGCTTTGGTTTTTGGAGTGATTGCTTTTCGGATAGCATCGGTATTGATATTAAAAGTATCGGGATACACATCTACTAAAACCGGGGTAAGTTGCAAAAGCGCAATAACCTCTACAGTGGCAGCAAATGTAAAATCGGCTGTGATTACTTCATCGCCGGGTTTCAATCCAAGACCCATCATTGCAATTTGCAAAGCATCGGTGCCATTTGCACAGGGTATTACATGTTTCACTCCTAAATATGCTTCTAATTCTTTTTGAAATTGATGTACCTCAGGCCCATTGACAAATGCTGTTGAATCTAGCACTTTTAAAATAGAGGAATTTACACTTTCTTTAATTTTTTCATATTGCCCTTTCAGGTCAACCATTTGTATTTTCTTCATAGGATTTTAATAAGGTAAGACCACAAAAATACTAAAAATGCCAACGAGAAACAATGTAATTTGCGAAAGAACTGTATTTTAGCACCACATAACTCTGCTATGCATATCGTATATAATTTTTTAGTACATATTGGGGCTTTTGCTGTATGGGTTTTACAATTTTTTTCGCCAAAAATGAAGGTTTTTGTTCGTGGAAGAAAAGACGTTTTTGGTTCACTTAAAAAAGAAATACTCCCTAAAGATAAAACCATTTGGATGCACTGCGCCTCCTTAGGCGAATATGAACAAGGACTACCGGTTTTAAAAGAAATCCGAAAAGAATTTTCAGATCACAAAATTGTTTTGAGTTTTTTTTCGCCTTCCGGATATGAAGTAAAAAAAAATACTGCTGAAGCCGATGTAATTTGTTATTTGCCACTGGATACCACTAAAAATGCAAGAAAATTTGTAGCATTGACGCATCCAAAAATGGCTTTGTTTGTGAAATATGAATTTTGGCCAAATTTTCTTTTTGCCCTAAAAAAACAAGATATTCCTGTGCTTTTAATCTCCGGATTGTTCCGAAAAAATCAACTGTTTTTTCAACCTTACGGAAGTTGGATGCGAAAATCACTTGCGGTTTTTGATCATTTTTTTGTGCAAGATAAACGGTCTAAAGAATTATTGAAAAGCATTAGTATTAAAAAAGTAACCATAAGTGGCGATACCAGATTTGACAGAGTTTATCAACAAATAGAACAAGATAATACTCTAGAATTTATTCAGGATTTTAAACAAAATAATATTTGTATAGTAGCAGGAAGCACCTGGCCGGAAGATGAAGATTTGTTAGTGGAATTTATAAACCAAACTTCAGAAGAAATAAAATACATTATTGCACCACATAACATAAAGCCTCATCTTATTCAAAAACTAAAAGAGAGCATCACAAAGAAGTGTGTTTTATTTTCCGAGAAAGAAAGAAAAAATCTTGGTGACTATTCGGTTTTTATAATCGATACCATCGGATTATTGACAAAAATATATAGTTATGCTGACATAGCTTATGTGGGAGGTGCGATGGGAACCACCGGATTGCACAATATTCTTGAACCTGCAACTTTTGGATTACCGATTGTAATTGGAAAAAAAATCAATAAATTTCCGGAAGCTGACGCTTTAAAAAATCGAGCAGGATTATTTTCTATTTCAAATTACAAAGATTTGGAAAAAATTTTAAATACACTCATTTTTGATACAACTTTTAGAGAAAAAACAGGAAAAATTAGCAGTGAATATGTTTCAAATAATACAGGGGCAACCCAAATTATTCTTAAATATTTGAAAAAATATCATTAATAGTTTCCCAATTTTTGTACTAACCGTTTAATTTAGAGTAGTTTTGTTTCCTATTTATAAATTAAACCTAACATCATGAAAAAAGTAATTTTAGCTATTGCACTTATTTTTACAGCTTCTTTAGCATTTGTGTCTTGTAGAGAGACAGAAACTAAAACCGAAACTACGGAAATAATCAGAGAAGTGGAAGTAAAAACAGAAGACAGTAAAGGTGCATTGGAAAGAGCTGCAGAGAGAGCAGACAGCGAAGTAAACAAAGAAATTGACAAACAAATTGACAAAATAGGAGACGATAACTAATTTCTTTAGTTGTTCTACATAAAATGAGCTGCTTTTTTTGCAGCTCTTTTTTTATTTTTGGAAATTACGTATTTGTGTTTTTAAATCGCGCATGGACTCCTGAAGTTGATGAAGCAAATGATTATCCTCGGGCTCAGTAACACCAAAGGTCAATTTACTGTTTACTTGCCACATTTCCTGAATGTCATTTACTTGCACATCAAAAGGAATATATTCGGTATTTATAGATATAAGTCTCACTTTAGACATGTCTTGCAATTTTTGAATTTTCTTCACTAAGAGAGAATCTTTTAAAACAATCACATACACTCTGTTATCAGAAATATCACGTAAATCAGTAACCGCTCTTCCTATTACCCAATCCATCGGACGTATATTTGGCATCATACTATCTCCTTCCACCTGAAAACCACGATATGTGGCATTTCGATATTGAGGTAAAGGCAAATCAAAAGCAGGCAATTGTTCAAACCATTGAGAATCCTGTATGTTTTGAGGATACCCGGCGGCAGCTTTTTGACTTACAAGCAGAATATTTTCATTTTGTTGCGAATTTATGGTAATCACTTTTGGCGAAATATCTTTGTCTATTTTCTCCAGAAATTTTTGTTTACTCTTTCCATAAAGCCATAGAGGATTAATATTAAAGTTTTGTATCAATTTTACCACAACACTGCCTGAAACTTTTGATTTACCTCTTTCTATATCTGCTGTAGTGGATGGAACATCTAATAAATCAGCAAAAGATTTTTGTGAATAGTTATTTTCTTTCCTAATTTCTTTCAATCGCAAACATTCTATGGAGATATTTTTTTTCATCTTTTATTTATATAACAAACTATTTTAAAAACTTTCTTGATCTATTTAAAAACCAATAGTTTTCTTCTTTTCTTCAATAATAAGGATAAATATAACGGTTTTTTTTGGACATATTCCAAATTTATGTAATAATTATTCATTTTATTTGGAATTTATCCATAGTAAATATTCGTTAATATTTGTTAAAAAAATACAATAAAAATTGAAAACGTTAAAAAAATAGTAATACATTTGTGGTGTAATAACCATATAAACTTTAAAAATGAAAAAAATACTTTTAGGAGTTTTCGCTCTTTTATTTGCAGTTTCAATAACTGCTTGTAGAGATACTGAGAAAAAAGCAGAAGATGCTGCACAAACTGTTGAAGAAGCAACTCAAGATGCTGTTCAAGAAGTGGAAGAAGCTAAAGTTGAAGCTGTTGAAGCTGTTGAAGAAGCTGCAGAAGAAGTTGAAGGAGGTACTGAATAAGAAAAGTCCCCTCAAAAAATTAGAAAACTCCACTTTGTGGGGTTTTTTTTTGTTTATATATTTAACATTGTTAATAACTTTTAATATTTATTTTTTATTTTAGACGATTAAATACAGATTTATACGTTTATTTACATCGTAAAATAATTTAATCCCTATTATTATGAAAAAATTAATTTTTATTTTAGCTTTACTCGCCCTTGGGGTGAGTTGTACGCCAGAATCGTACAATTCTGATGAACAAAACATAGACAAAGCAAAATATGAATATCCCCCAACAGGATAGACGGAAAAATTTAATTAAAGGGGGCGTTTTATCATTAATACTGATAACATCGCCCTTTTTATTTTATGTGTATAAATTCGCCCCTGCCGATCAAACGCATTGGGACACCTTTTTTGGCACGATTGAATCGGGATCCTTTAGCAATGTGCAATCCTTGTTGCATGCCTTATTTACTAAGATTACTTTTGTGCTTATAACCGGAATTTGGTTTTTAACATCAAAAAACTGGTGGCGATTTGCTATTTTAGTACCTTTTACCATGTTTTTATTTCAGCTCTCCGGGGTGATTAGTTATAAAGTAAAATACATGGACGAATATGATTTTTGGGATTCCCTTCCTTTTATATTACCTATTGTTTTTCTGGTAGTTTATATTTCTTATAGGTTAAGTGTCAGAAAACCAAAAAGTACTTTAGATGAAGAAGCTAAAGAGGAAGTTAGAAATATGTTTAGTGATGAGCTATAAATATCTTTTACACTCAAGGCGTTTAAACTTTTTCAATAAATTGAAAAGTAAAATCATCTTTATTATAAACACCCCTTTAAATAAATTAAGATATTAGCGCGCTGAAAAAATAAAGAATCGCCTAAACATCTTTTTGGCTTCTTTTTTTTCATCGATATTTAAATGGTTTCCATCCATAACTAAAGCCAACAAAGAATAGTTTCTTTTATCAAATTCCTTCGGAATACTTTCTATGGGATTGTTGGACATTATTGCAAATTTAATCCTAGACATTTCTGTCAATTCTACTGGAAGTTTCTTAAAATTATTTCCTGAAGCATGAAGTACAACTAATTTTTCTAATCGATTTATTTCTTTAGGAAATTCCGTTAGCATATTGTCATCCAAATAAAGATATACAAGTTTATCTAAAAGTGAAATTTCGAAAGGTAGGGTTTGAATTTGATTATTATCCAACCACAGAGAGCGTAATTTTGGCAAACTAGAAATGGTGAAAAACAGTTCAGATAAGTGCATGCTATTATTGGATAACTTTAGGTCTTTCAATGCTATTAATTTTTCCATTCCGGCCGGTAAAATATTTAAATTATTATTACTTAAATTTAAAAATTCTAAATCAAAATCTTGCAGCAACTCCATTGTTTTCTCTAGGTCCAATTCTGTGTTATGAACTAATGAAAGTTGCTTTATTTTATAAAGCAATTTAAAATTATCAGGAAGGGTAGTAAGTGCCATACTGTCTAATAAAACTACTTCTAACTTTGGCAAAGTGGCCAGTATTTTAAAGGATTTTTCTAAATTCAAATCCACATTTCCTGAAAGGTTTATCATTCTTAATTCTTTAAGATTAGAAACCATTTTAGGCATTTCTGTTAATTTTTGATTGCTTAAATTTAACCGATACGTGTTTAATATATTTTTTGAATCTATGTGTTGGAAAGTAGTGCCGTAATAGGTTTTAAATGTATTGCATGAAATGAAAAATACACTTATAAAAAATATAAATACATAAAAACAACTTTGCCTTTTTTTCATTTCTGCAAGTGATTAAACTCATTTGTAATCGTAGCATTTAAATTTGCTGTAAATTCATAAAAAAATGTTGCCTTTTGTTCTACCGGCCAAGAAAATCTGGGAAATAAACCAAAACTATCATGAATCACATTTTGCACATAAGCACCAATTTTTGGGCTGTCCATTCCAATTTTAGCTGCCCAAGCATACGCATTTTCTTGAAAACGAACATCTACATACAAATTAGCATGAAATAGGTCTTCAAAAGGATTAGTGTTAAACCAAACATTTCGCCAATCATCATCTGAATTTTTTAAGTTTCTAGGAGCTAGCAAATAGTTTGGCTCAGGGGTAAATACATCAAGACCTACACCAAGCCTTCGCAATTCATATCTATTGATTTGAGCAACTGTTATATTTAAACTTCCTGTTGCCCCAAGATCAGTGCCTTGACCTTTAAATAATGAAAAATTCATGTCGTTTGAAAAATTTATATTTACCGAATAATCGCTAGTACTATATCGCAAAAGGAAATTACCTCTTCGAGAATTAAATTTTTTAAAGGTATCGGGAAGAATATCTTTATTTATTCCAAAACCAATCCCTCCAAACCCCCCATTTCCTTTAGGATTAAAGATAGATTCTGTAGGTAAAAGTGCTATTGTAGAACCTAATAAATTAGTATTCTTACCCCAACCTGTCATACCAAAAAGCTCATATGAATAAGCAATTCCAGGAAGTTTAACGCCATGTCTTTTTAAAAATAAATAGGTACTAAAAGCTGCCCCACTCTCTATCCCGTAATTCCCAATATTTACAGCTCCAAAAACAAATGTACCCACTTTAAATTGGTGATTTTGATTTCCGAAAGTATATTCAGCTTTTACACTAACGCCCACATTAGTTTTAGTGTTTTGTGCATTACTTATACTACTATAAAACAAAAAACATAGTATAAAAAAAATAGTATTAAACGTTGTATTCATTGTGTTAAAGTAAGTTTTTATTCCATTTTTTAAAATACAAGTACCTGCATGTAAAATGGAAATATAAACCATTAAATAATACATCCTCTAAACTATTTTTTACATTCATTATATCTGCTTAAACATTATTATTTTTGAGAAAATAAACGTTATATTTTTAGAGTTAAAAACATTGGAGCTTTTGTCGTTGCCTTTTTGGATTACTATCCTACTTTGAATTAATCCCTTTAAAAAAGTTTTATGAATAAATGTACTACAAATTGATAAACATTTTTTTTATAAAATAAATCTAGTTTTGATAGTGCATGATAAACTTAGGGATATTTAACAAAAAACCCCTGAAAATCAAACGATTAACAAGGGTTTAAAGTACTCGGAGCGGGACTTGAACCCGCACGGGCATTTCTGCCCACTGGATTTTAAGTCCAGCGTGTCTACCAATTCCACCATCCGAGCATGGAATTTAAAAAAAATTAAATCCGCAAAGTAAGCGGATTTAAAATAGAGCGAAAAACGGGATTCGAACCCGCGACCTCCACCTTGGCAAGGTGGCGCTCTACCAACTGAGCTATTTTCGCAATTTTAATACTCGCGTATGCGGGTATCTCATCAATATGTTTTCAGAACTTTTTTATGTTTTATCAAAACTAATCCGCGATCTTCATCCGCCTCTAGCGGATGGCGCTCTACCAACTGAGCTATTTTCGCATTATAAAATTTTTAAGAACTTTGTAACTATTTTTTCTCCTTTATAGCGGTTGCAAATTTAAAACTTTTTTAGCAATACCAAAGGGTTTTCGTAAAAAAGTGATTCTCTTATAAAGTTATTTTTTTAAACGCATAGTATCCTTGCGAACCAGCATGCGCTTTATTTCATTCAATTTCATCAATGCTTCTACCGGAGTAATCGTATCTATATCCATATCAAGTATTTCCTCTCTTATTTCTTCGAGCAAAGGGTCGTCCAGATTAAAAAAACTAAGCTGCATTTCTTCTTTTGAAAGGGCTTTCATCTTATCCGTTAATGCTTCAGAAGAATGGGATTTTTCTAATTTTTCTAAAATTTTATTCGCGCGACGTAAAACTTGCGGCGGCATTCCTGCCATTTTTGCCACATGAATACCAAAACTATGCGCAGATCCTCCGGGTGTAAGCTTTCTTAGGAACAAAACATTGTCTTTCAACTCTTTCACTGAAACATTGTAGTTTTTTATACGTTTAAAAGTTTCTGTCATTTCATTCAACTCATGGTAATGGGTCGCAAATAAAGTTTTAGGTCTGGAAGGATGTTCATGTAAATATTCACTAATTGCCCAAGCTATAGAAATACCATCATAGGTACTTGTCCCTCTTCCTATTTCGTCAAGAAGTACCAAACTGCGCTCTGAAATATTATTCAATATACTAGCTGTTTCATTCATCTCTACCATAAAAGTGGATTCGCCCATGGAAATATTATCGCTCGCTCCTACTCTAGTAAATATTTTATCCACACAACCCATGCGTACTGCTTTTGCAGGCACAAAACTCCCTATTTGTGCCAGAAGAACAATCAAAGCTGTTTGTCGCAATATGGCAGATTTACCACTCATATTAGGTCCGGTAATCATAATGATTTGCTGCTCTTCATTATCTAAAAAAACATCATTTGCTATATAAGGCTCGCCCGGGGGTAATTGTTTTTCAATGACAGGATGCCTACCCTCTTGGATGTCAATTTCTAAACTATCATCAAGAAGCGGTCTGGTGTAATTGTTTTCTTTAGCCTGTTGTGCAAAGGAACACAAACAATCTAACTGTGCGATGAGTGCTCCATTTTGTTGTACTTCTTCTATATAATCGGTTAGCCAGAAAACTAGTTTTGCAAAATATTCTTGTTCTAGGGCGGAGATTTTTTCCTCAGCACCTAGTATCTTATTTTCGTATTCTTTTAGTTCTTCAGTAATGTAACGCTCTGCATTTACAAGGGTTTGTTTTCTAATCCATTCCTCGGGCACTTTGTCTTTATGCGTGTTTCTAACTTCTATATAATACCCAAAAACATTATTAGAATCTATTTTAAGGGAGGTGATGCCTGTACGTTTGCTTTCGCGAGTTACTATTTCATCAAGATACGTTTTTCCCCCTTTGGAAATGGCTCGTAATTCATCTAAAGTATCCGAAAAACCAACAGCAATGACCTTTCCTTTTATGATATTTACCGGGGCTTCTTCATTTAACGTTTCTTTTATTTTATTCCGAAGCAACGCACAGTTGTGTAACTTTTCGCCTATAGTTTTCAAGGAGTCATTTTCAGAAGCAAGCGCCAATGCTTTAACAGGAACTATAGCTTCTAACGAATTTTTCAACTGAATAACTTCTCTGGGATTCACTTTTCCAGTAGCGACTTTAGATACCAAGCGTTCTAAATCGCTTATCCGTTTTATTTGTTGTTGTATTTTTTGAAGAAATACAGGGTGGTCTAATAAATGGCTTACCACTTCATGACGCTCCACAATTTTCTCGCTATTTTTTAGAGGAAGTGCTAACCAACGTTTTAGCATTCTTCCGCCCATAGGAGAGATGGTTTTATCGATAATCTGTAAAAGAGTAACTGCATTTTGAGCGTGTGAATGGTATAGCTCTAGATTGCGAATGGTAAACCGATCCATCCATACATACGCATTTTCGGCAATTCGGGTAAGGCTGTTTATATGTTCTAACTTGTGGTGCTGGGTTTCACTTAAATAATGTAAGACCACACCAGAAGCAATGATGCCTTCGTGCAAATGATCTACACCAAAGCCTTTCAGCGATTTGGTTTTAAAATGGTTGTTCAAGGTTTCCAGAGCATAGTCTTCTTGAAAAACCCAATCTTCGAGATAAAACAAATGAAAATCATCACCAAAAGCTGCTGAAAACGATTTCTTTTTTTGTTTTTGAATTAGAATTTCACTCGGATTGAAATTTTGAAGTAATTTATCGATGTACTCTTTATTTCCCTCAGAAGTTAAATATTCCCCTGTGGAAATATCTAAAAAGGAAATTCCTATTTCATGAGTTCCAAAGTGCAAGGCTGCTAAAAAATTATTGCTTTTAGAGGATAAAATGTCTTCGCTGAAGGCAACTCCTGGAGTTATTAATTCTGTAACGCCTCTTTTAACTATGGTTTTAGTCAACTTAGGGTCTTCTAATTGGTCGCAAATGGCAACACGACAACCTGCTTTTACTAACTTTGGTAAATAGGTGTTTACTGAATGATGCGGAAAACCGGCTAATTCGGTTTGATCACCACCGTTATTTCTTGAGGTAAGCGTAATGTTTAAAATACGCGCTGCCCGAATGGCATCTTCGCCAAAGGTTTCATAAAAATCGCCTACGCGAAACAACAACAATGCATCGGGATATTTCGCCTTGATGGTATTGTATTGCTTCATTAATGGGGTCTCTTTTTTTGCCATTATGCAGGTCTTTCTGAACCTAGCTAAGGTAATAATTCTTCTTTCGTTTTTAAAACGCCTTGCCCTATTTTATAGATATTTTATCAACATTTTTTTGCCTATTTTCATATTGCATTTTCAGTTTTTTTTTGATACTTAATGAGGTTTTAAAATAGTACTCTTAACAGGTTTAATTCTAAGTACTTTGTGATTTTATTAATACTTTTCTAATGAATAATTAAGTTATTTTGGTATCGTCTAATACAAACTTAGTATTCTGCAACATAATTATTTTTTAACGTTTTGCTTTTTTTTTCTGGCAGCCATTGCTTCAGCGCAGCAGTTTATGGTGGAAGGTGAGGTATTTGCTGACTCAGGGGAAGATGTTGAAAGTGTGCAAATTTTTAACCTCTCCACCTCCAAAGGAACTCTTGCAAATAAGGAAGGAAAATTTACTTTAGCCGTTTCCTTAAGTGATACTTTATTTGTATCGGCTCTTCAATTTGAAAAAGTAACTATAGTAATTACCTTAGAACATTATGTGTCAAAAAAAATGAAAGTGGCATTAAAAAACACCACCAATAAACTGGATGCGATTGTACTTAAAAGGCATAGCCTTTCCGGAAATATTGCTCAGGACGCAAAAAATATAAAAACCGAGGCTCCAATTAGCGCAGTTACTTTAGGGATAATGAATGTAGAAATAATCCCATTAACCCAATCAGAAAGAAAATTATATACAGCAACCACGGGAATCTTGGACCCTATTATCAATGGCCTTTCGGGAAAAACAAAAATGTTAAAAGCTCACATAGAACTGGATAAAGAAAAAAGAAGAATTGAACGTATTTTAGAAAGTTTTCCTGAAAGTTACATCACACAAGAACTAAAAATTGATGCAGATGCAGTATATGATTTTCTTTACTTTTGTGAAGCACAACCTAGCTTTAGTAGTATAATTAATAAAGAGAACCTACAAATTCTTCAATTTTTAAAAAGCAGAGCAGAAGAATACAAAAAAGTAAAAACAGAAGAAAAGTAAGCTATACCTCATAGATTTTTAAGTAACCAATAAAAGGGTACTTTTGCGGCAATGAAACACCGAAAATTAAAAAACAGCGAATTAGTTCGCCTAGACGAAAAAGAATTTCTGGAGGCAAAAAAAACGCCACTTATTATTATTTTAGATAACATTAGAAGTCTAAACAATATAGGCTCGGTATTTCGAACTGCCGATGCTTTTTTGATAGAAAAAATCTATTTGTGCGGCATTACTGCAACACCTCCTCATAAAGATATTAACAAAACCGCTCTTGGCGCAACCGATACTGTAAGTTGGGAATATGCTGAAGATACGCTAACCCTTGTAGAAAAACTAAAAGCAACCGGCATACAAATTTTAGCGATTGAACAGGCAGAACATTCCGTAATGCTGGAGGATTTTCAACCCGATAAAGAAAAAAAATATGCAATTATTTTTGGCAATGAAGTAAAAGGCGTGGCTCAACAAGTGGTGGATGCCTCTGATGCTGTTGTTGAAATACCTCAATATGGCACCAAACATTCCTTAAATATTTCGGTAAGTGCCGGCGTGGTGGTTTGGGATTTGTTTTGCAAAATGAAATTCGTTTAACTCCTATCGGTTTCCTTGGATTCCTCTTGGCTTATTTGCCTTAAAATTTCCAGATAGTCTTTTCGGCTTTTCAAAAAATCCATATTGGTAATATCAATGATTTTTATTTGGTTTTCTGAATTTGTCTTGATAAAGTCCAGATATCCTTTTTGAATTGCTTCTAAATATTCTGTAGAGATGGATTGTTCGTAAATTCTTCCTCTTTTTTTGATGTTATCCAGCAATTTTTCTGTGCTTTGGAATAAGAAAATATAAAGATCTGGACGTTTTGTGTCTTTGTACATCAACTCAAAGAGTCTTCTGTACAGTTTGTATTCTTCTTCTTGCAAGGTCACTTTAGCAAAAATCAACGATTTATAGATATCATAATCAGCAACAATAAAATCTTTAAACAAATCTAATTGTCCTAAATCGTCATGTACTTGCTGGTAGCGATCGGCTAAAAAAGACATTTCTAACGGAAAAGCAAATCTACTTTTATCTTCATAAAACTTTGGCAAAAAAGGATTATCGGCAAAGCGTTCTAAAACCAATTTAGCATTAAAATCGTCTGCTATTTTTGTAGCTAATGTGGTTTTTCCGGCGCCAATATTCCCTTCAATAGCCATGAAGTTAAAGGAAGCTAAGTTGTATTCAGTAAGCGGATTTTTCAGCCAACGAGGTAGTTTTTCCACTTCAATCGTATCGTTGCATTGCTGCAAAAGCTCTGCTGCCGTTTTTTTTAATTTTGCGTGAAATACATTGGGCGCTATATCAACCAGAGGTTGTAATACGAATCGTCTGTTTTGTATTTGGGCATGTGGAATTTGAAGGGATTCCATTTCTATTATTTCCTCGTCATAAAACAGTATGTCTAAATCGATAATTCTGGATTGGTAGCCGGCTTGTGAAGTACGGGTTCTTCCTAATTTTTTTTCAATTTCTAACAAATACGCTAAAACCTCTCGTGCGGTAAACGAAGTTTTTACCACAAGCACTGCGTTAAAAAAATTTTCGGATTTAAAACCCCAAGAAGCGGTTTCATAAACTGGTGAAATTTTAGTCACCGTACCTATTTTTTCAAAAATAGCTTGAACTGCAAGCTGCAAATTCAAAAATTTGTCTCCCAGATTACTGCCTAAGGCTATGTATGTTTTGTGCAAAGTATGTATTGTTCAGAGTACCCTTTCAGAAGTAGAATTTCGGAAAGGGTGGTTTCCTATTTTTCGGCAAATTAAGAAAAAGAATTTTAGTTACCCGTCTTTTTTACGAAGGAAAAATAGCTTTTTCTATAAAAGGGATGCATAGAATTTCATAAAACTAATTGTTATAAAAAACCTCGTAAAAAATATAACCCGTAAAAGCTATCTCTAACCACCTATTATACATTCCTTTAAAAGTTAAAAACTACCTAAAACAAAGATACTCCATGCTATTCTGCTTTATTCTTAGTATCTTTGTCAAAATCACGACTGGTATTCAGCGTAATTCTTACACTGAGATGGCCAAAAATCCTTTTTCAATACCCATTAAGGCTATCTTATTTTCAGAAACGATCTGAAAAAAAATAATTATAAAATAACGACAACACCATGCTTATAGTAAAAGTACAAGACGGAGAAAATATTGAACGCGCTTTAAAACGTTTTAAAAGAAAATACCGCGATACCAAAGTGCTTCAAAAAGTAAGAGAAAACCAACAGTTTACAAAAAAATCTGTAGAACGAAGAAAAGAAGTAGGCAAAGCAGCATACATCCAAAACTTAAGGGATGAAGCAGACCAATAGATACTATTATGAACACCTTTACAATCTATAATTCCAACATAAAACCCGATGAGGGGCAGACGAAAGAAATAGTAGATTTTTTACACACCCACTTAGGAGCTTACGGCGACCCAAAAGAACACATTTTAAAATGTTTACACTACGCCTTGGGAAAACCAAAAACAGCAATGGGGGGGTTTGCCCTTTTGCTTAAAAACCATGAGGGGCTTCAAGGAATTACCATAGTAAACCAAACAGGAATGTCTGGTTATATTCCTGAAAATATACTTGTTTACATTGCCGTTCATGAAAATGCGCGCGGTAAAGGCATTGGCAAAAAGCTGATGCAAAAAGCCATTGAATTGACAGATGGCAGCATTGCCCTTCACGTAGAGCCGAACAATCCCGCTAAATTTCTTTATGAAAAACTGGGTTTTGAAAACAAATACCTGGAAATGCGGCTAAAAAAATAGGTTATGCCTTTTTTAGACATTCTTGTATTTATAATTTACCTAGCACTCGTTCTGGGCATCGGATTTTACTTCTATCGAAAAAACCAAAACACCCAAGACTATTATGTAGGGGGTAGGGATATGAAAAGCTTTCATGTGGGCCTCTCTGTAGTCGCTACAGATGTGGGCGGCGGCTTTTCCATTGGCTTAGGTGGCCTGGGTTTTGTAATGGGTATTTCTGGTTCGTGGATGCTTTTCACTGGATTAATTGGTGCCTGGCTTAGTGCGGTGTTCCTTATTCCTAAGGTTATTCATAAAGGTCACAAACTACGACTTTTAACATTTCCGCAATTGCTGAAAGAAAATTATGGAGTGACCGTGGCTTTTGTTGCCGGGGTAATTTCCTTCATCGGGTATCTTGGGTTTACTTCCTCCCAATTATTGGCAGGAGCCAAACTCGCAGTAGGGACGTTTCCTGCTCTTAACTTACTGGATGCGTTATACCTTATGGGTGCTGTTGCTATTGTTTATACAGTTTTTGGTGGAATCAAGGCAGTAATTTATACCGATACTTTTCAATGGTCCATATTAATAATAGGATTGATTTTTGTTGGAATTCCTTTTGCATATTTTAAATTGGGCGGTTGGGATGCTATCCAAAGCGTTTTACCAAATAAATTCTTTTCATTAACAAACCTCCGTTGGGTACAGTTTGCAAACTGGTTTATCACCATTGTACCGATTTGGTTTGTGGGTATGACTTTATACCAGCGCATTTATGCTTGTAAAGACGAAAAAACTGCTAAAAAAGCCTGGTATATTGCCGGACTTTTTGAATGGCCGGTTATGGCATTTATGGGTATTGCCTTGGGTCTTTTAGCACGTGTGGGTGCGGAACAAGGACTATTCATCGCTGATGGTTTTGCTCAGGCTGCAACTATGGATCCGGAAATCGGTTTGCCACTTTTACTTAAAAACATACTTCCCGCAGGTCTATTGGGCCTGATGATGGCGGCTTACTTTTCAGCGATAATGTCCACTGCAGACAGTTGCTTACTGGCTTCCTCAGGCAATTTTGTGACAGACATACTCAATTTAAAAGAAGATAATCCTAGGGCTATTTTAATTTCACAGGTGGCAACATTTGTCATCGGATTTGCAGCAATTCTCATTGCCAGTTATATGACCAGTGTACTCGACCTGATGTTACTTTCTTATGCTTTTATGGTTTCTGGATTGCTGGTGCCGGTGCTGGGCATGCTTTGGTCAAAAAAGAAAAAACCGCTAGCTGCACTTTTAGCGATGCTTTTCGGGGGCTTTTCAACTTTAATACTCACCTTTTTGTCCGTTGAAATACCCTTCGGATTTGACCCGATTCTTATAGGCATTTTAATTTCCTTATTTTTGTATCTCATTGTGAAGAAATAGACCTTTTGGTCACAACTTATATACTATGGCATTTGTTACTTTAAGTAAATCCTCGTTAAGAAAAAACTATCATTTTCTTCAAAAGTTATTTGAAGCGAATAACATAGAATGGGCACCTGTATTAAAAATGCTTTGCGGAAACAAAAAATATTTAGAATATCTTCTTTCTCTGGGAAACGAACAAGTTTGTGACGCCCGTTTGGGGAATTTAAAAACCATTAAATCCATAAAACCAAAGGCTGAAACCATTTACATCAAGCCCCCTGCCAGAAAAAGCATTCCGGAAATCGTAAAATATGCCGATGTAAGTTTTAACACAGAATTTACAACCCTGCAGTGGCTCTCAGAAGAAGCTATCAAACAAAACAAAACCCATCGTGTACTTATTATGATTGAGTTGGGAGACCTCCGTGAAGGTATTATGGGCGAACATTTGATCGATTTTTATAAAAAGGTTTTTGAGCTTCCCAATATTGAAGTAATGGGCATAGGAGCCAACTTAAATTGCCTAAGCGGTGTCATGCCAAGTAAAGACAAGCTTATTCAATTAAGTTTGTATGAGCAATTGATTGAAGCTAAATTTGGAAAAAAAATTGCCGGCGTTTCCGGTGGTTCTTCTGTCATGGTTCCTCTTTTAATGAAAGGACAAGTTCCTCAAGGTATCAATCATTTTAGAATAGGAGAAACCCTATTTTTTGGTATTGATTTGTTTGAAAATAAAACTATTGATGGCATGAGCGATACCGTTTTTTTACTTCACGCCGAAATAATAGAAATTACCGAAAAACCGATGACTCCTTATGGCGTTTTAGATGCAAATCCTTCCGGACATACTTTAAAAATTGAGGAAAGTGACTACGGAAAAACCCAAAAAAGAGCCATTTTAGATATTGGATTACTGGATATTACAAAGACAGAATTTTTATTTCCTATAGAAGCAGACCTTAGGCTTATTGGTGCAAGTTCCGATATGTTAGTGCTGGATTTGAGCCATGCTAAAAGAAAGTACAAAGTGGGCGACTTAATCGCCTTTAAAATGAGTTATATGGGAGCGTTAGCCGTTATGAATTCTAATTATATTGAAAAACGGTTGGTAGATTAAAAAAAAATTGAAACTGACAATCCCTGTGGCATGCCATAGGGGTATCTCGTATTTTCAAATTGGTTGAAAAATCCAAATATTGTCTCAACATATCGGGGTTATATTTTTCCTCACCCGGAACTGCCGAAAAAGGCAGTTCAGACCTCTCCAAGGGAGAGGTAACCTGGAAACCTTTTTTACTTTAGGGCAGAACTGACCTAAGCGTCAAAAAATATTTAGATTAATACAACCTTCAGAACTTAAAATTTACTGATAGATTATTCCGCCATTTTTCCACTACAAGGGTAAAGGAAATTCCTAAAGTGTACATTAGCATATCCATCCAATCAAAAGTACTGCCCAATACAATACTTGCTCCACCAAATTCGTTCAAACCTAATTTATCCACAAGATTACAGTATTGTAGGATTTCTATACCATAAGCAAACAATAATACCCCAAGAGCAGTGGGTATAACCGGTAGTTTCAAAAAGGAAAGAATAAAACAATACATAAGTATGACTACCAATGCATCTCCGAAATAATGTCTAATAAATCCATCCGGAACATACCATGCAATAGCAATTTCAGTAACTAAAAGTAAACTGAAAAATAAAAAATAAACACGGTTAAATGTTACCATGGAGGTCTTGCTTTTAGGAATTGATCAGTTGTTAACTCCTTTATAAAATTAATAGTTGAATTGAGACTATTGGTCTATCCAATCACCAAATCTACCACATACCCTTCGCTATTTCTCACATTAAAAACTGTATCGTCATCAAAAAGCAAATACTGCCCTTTGATGCCTGTTAGCACGCCGTTATAAGAAGGTGTTTTTTCTAAGTTTAAGGTTTTTATTTTTTGTGGATATTTTAAAACAGGAAACACCATATTGGTTTCCGTATTTGTTGGGATAAAATATTGTTGTGTTTCTTTGGGAATAAAGCGTTTTAACGAGTCTCTTATTTCTACTAAATTTAAATCTAAAATGTTGTTAGTCAGCATTTTTCGCCAATTAGTTTTATCAGAAACGTGGGATTTTAAAGCAATTTCGGTAATTCCTGCTAAATAGCGATTTGGGACTTCCACAATTTCTATGGCTTCATGAGCACCTTGATCAATCCATCTGGTGGGAATCTGACTTTTTCTTGTTACTCCTACTTTTACGTTACTCGAGTTGGCTAAATATACCACATGGGGTTGCAGCTGCACTCTTTTTTCATAAGCTAAATCGCGATCTTCTCGGTCTAGGTGTGCCGTACTCAATTCCGGATGCATAATCCAATCGCCGGCTGCGGGTATGCTGTAAAAACAGTCATAACAATATCCTTGTCGGAATATTTTTTTATCCAACCCGCAAGATAGACATTGGTAGCCTGAAAAAGTAATTTGTATATTTTTTCCCAGGGCTTGATTGAGGTTAAGAAAGTCATTTTCAAACACTAAGTAGTACTGAACGGGGTGGGTACATTCCGTTTGCATTTTAGTTAAAACACCATGGTATTGCATTACAAAAAATTAAGTTTAAATTTACACATCTATTAGCAGCAATAAAGATACTTTTTTTATGCCAATTCCCATTGTTAACTCTATTGCCTCTTGGTTTTTAAAGAAGCGATTTCATCAAATTGATTTATTCCTCAAGTACCCCAATGAGGTACAAGAGGAGTTACTCCATAATTTGTTGATGAAAGCAAAAAATACAGAAATTGGTATCCAATATGAATTTGCCACCATCCAAAACTACAAAACTTTTGCAGAACGCGTTCCCGTTACCACCTATGAAGAAATGGAACCTTCTATTGAACGCTCGCGGCTAGGTGAGTCTAATATTTTTTGGCCTACCCCCATTAAATGGTTTGCCAAATCTAGTGGCACCACTGCTGCTAAAAGTAAATTTATTCCGGTAAGTATGGATGCTCTGGAGGATTGTCATTATGCAGCAAGTAAAGATTTGCTATGTATGTATTTAAATAACAATCCCAATTCGCAATTATTTTTAGGGAAGAGTTTACGCCTGGGTGGAAGCAAAGATTTATACAACAATAACGGTACTGTTTTTGGAGATTTGTCGGCCATTCTGATAGCAAATATGCCTTTTTGGGCAGAATTCAGCAGCACCCCAAGTAATGAAGTTTCACTAATGGCCGATTGGGAAACCAAAATGCAAGCCATTGTAAACGAAACGATACAAGAAAACGTAACCAGTTTAGCCGGTGTGCCCTCTTGGATGTTAGTTTTGTTAAATAATGTTTTGGAAACCACCGGCGAACATACTTTATTTTCCATTTGGCCCAATTTAGAGGTCTATTTTCACGGTGGGGTTAGTTTTAACCCATATATTGAGCAGTACAATAGAATTTTACCTAAAGAAAATTTTCGGTACTATGAAATCTACAATGCTTCCGAAGGATTTTTTGCCATACAAGATGAAAATAGCAACAAAGAATTGTTGTTGATGCTGGACTATGGTATATTTTATGAATTCATCGCTATGGATACCTATGGAACGAATTCAGAGAAGGTTATTCCTCTTAGTGAAGTGGAAGTAGAAAAAAATTATGCTATTATCATCACCACCAATTCCGGATTGTGGCGATATAAAATAGGCGATACAGTGCGGTTTACCTCCACAAACCCTTATCGGATAAAAGTTACAGGACGCACCAAGCACCATATTAATGTTTTTGGGGAAGAGCTGATTATAGAAAATGCTGAAGATGCTTTACGAAAAACTACCACAGCCACCCATTCAGAAATTGTGGAATACACCGTTGCACCCATCTTTATGGCAGGCAGAGAAAAAGGTGCTCACGAATGGATTATAGAATTTAAAACCCCTCCCCAAAATTTAGAACAATTTTCGCACTTATTGGATTTGTCCTTACAAGAAGTAAATAGCGATTACGAAGCAAAACGGTTTCATAATACCACATTGAACCCATTAAAAATAATTGTAGGCAGGCACAACTTATTTTACGATTGGTTAAAGAAAAAGGACAAACTAGGTGGTCAACATAAAGTGCCGCGACTATCCAATACCCGCAATTATATTGAGGAATTGTTAGAAATGAACCGTTTAAAAGTATAAACCACAAAAAAACACGTCATTATTTTTCTAGTTTTAACGCTTTAAATCGTTGATTTTATACGCTTTATCGGTAAAAAAAATTCATCTGGTAGTTCAACGAATATATCCATCCATTCATCTAAAAGTTTTGGTAGTACTTTTCTTACTAGATACATTTGCCCTGTAATTTTTTAGAAAATAACAACGAATGAAAAAAATAGTTTATGTAGCACTAGTTTTAATTTTCACTATAAGTTTGACTTCATGTGGAAGTACTGTTGCAGTGCAAGAATTGCAAAAATCGCAAGACGAAGCAACTAGTTTTACTATTAAAGACAAGAAAGAGGTGATGCAAAAGGAAATTTTTCACAAAAGAAGAAGTACAATTATTGCGCAACCATAAGCATAAGAACATGTTTCGCATAAAAAAGCCCTGATTGTTGTATCAGGACTTTTTTTTTGGTTCACGGTTTGCATAGAAACGCAGAAGCTGATTTATAAACGGTATTTTAAGTTTACAGGATACTAAAATTAATAATAACGGTTTGAGTTAACACCCCAAACCGATATTTTGTTTATGCTGTAGTTCTTCTTAAAAACCTTTCATTTTATTGGAGGTTTTTTTTTTGGAAAATAATTTTTAACATCGGATAAAATGTATATATTTGTATCCGATATTATGTGGAAAATAGATGTAACATACAGAGATGATTTTCAAAACACCTTTACAAGGCTATTTGATAAACTTTTAGTTTTACAAAAAAGCAGGCCTTTGCCACAGGTTGCTTTGCAAAAATTAAAGGAAGCACTTTCTATTGAGTGGACATACAACTCAAACAGCATGGAAGGAAATACCCTGAGTTTAAGGGAAACCCAACTCGTCCTTCAGGAAGGTATTACCGTTAAAGGAAAGTCTTTAAAAGAGCACTTTGAGGCCAAAAATCATGAGACTGCACTTCATTATCTGTATGAAATGGTTTCCGGCGACTATAAAATTAGCAGTAAAGACATCCTCGCACTGCATCAACTAGTGCTGCGAAGCATTGAGGATGATTTTGCAGGACGTTTAAGAACTGGAGGCGTGAGGATAGCAGGAGCAAATTTTATTCCTCCCAATGCCTTGAAGGTACCTCAGCTGCTTGATGAGCTTATTGACTTTGTCCATACAAACCCATTGCAGTTGAACACCCTTGAGTTGGCTACGGTTTTTCATCATAAATTTGTATGGATACATCCTTTCTTTGACGGAAACGGAAGAACGGTAAGGCTTTGTATGAATTTGATTTTAATGAAAGAAGGCTTTCCTCCTGCCATCATTTTGACCAATGACCGAAAAAAATATTATGACGCTTTAAACAGTGCAAATCATGGCAACTATAGTAAGCTTATGCTCTTAATGTCTCAGGCACTTGAGCGCACATTAAATATCTATTTACAATCACTCCCTGGTCTAGATCCAGATTACAGGGTTATTTCAGACCTTGTAGAAGAAGAACGTTTGCCTTATGGTCAGGAATATATCAGTCTGCTCGCACGGCAGGGCAAAATTGACGCTTACAAAGAAGGCCGAAACTGGCTCACCACCAAAGAAGCTGTGGAGGATTACATTAAAACGAGAAAGCGTAAAAGGGAAATTTAAACCTGTTTAGTCCAGGTTTATAAATTTATCCTTTGGGTATTACAATTAAGAAACCGCTTTTAATTTTTTAATGGCCGATTGGTTTAGCATGCTTTCGGCGTACTCTTTAGATACTTCCAATATTTTATCTTCTGTTCCGGGCATTTCAAACATAGCATCGGTTAGAATGGCTTCACAAAGCGAGCGAAGTCCTCTGGCGCCTAGTTTATATTCTATAGCTTTTTCTACGATAAAATCTAATGCCTCATCCTCTATGGTGAAGGTTACGCCGTCCATTTCAAAGAGTTTTTCATACTGTTTGATAATAGCGTTTTTTGGTTCTGTTAGAATTGCGCGAAGGGTTTCCTTGTCTAAAGGATTCATATGTGTTAATACAGGAAGCCTGCCGATAATTTCCGGAATCAAACCAAAGTCTTTTAAATCTTTTGGAATGATGTATTGCAGCAAATTATCGCGTTCTAATTGGTGTTCCGATTTTGATGCACTAAAACCAACCGCTTGCATATTTAGGCGTTGTTTTATTTTTCTGTCAATGCCATCAAAAGCACCGCCGGCAATAAAAAGGATATTTTCGGTATTTACTTCAATAAACTTTTGGTCGGGATGTTTTCGTCCTCCTTTTGGTGGGACATTTACCACGGTACCTTCTAAGAGTTTTAAAAGTGCTTGCTGTACTCCTTCGCCGGAAACATCACGTGTGATGGATGGATTGTCACTTTTGCGGGCAATTTTATCAATTTCATCAATAAAAACAATACCGTTTTGTGCTTTTTCCAAATTGTAATCGGCGGCTTGGAGCAATCGCGTTAAGATACTTTCCACGTCTTCGCCCACATATCCTGCTTCGGTTAGCACGGTTGCATCTACAATTGCTAAAGGAACATTAAGCATCTTGGCAATGGTTTTTGCTATTAGGGTTTTGCCCGTACCGGTTTGACCTACGATAATGATATTGCTTTTTTGAATTTCAATATCATCGTTTGTTGCGGGTTGTAATAATCGTTTGTAATGGTTGTAAACGGCTACAGAGATTACTTTTTTTGTGTGCTCTTGCCCTATGATATATTCGTTTAAAAAGTCGTTTATTTCTTTGGGCTTTTTTAACATCAAATCACTAGAAAGTATTGATTTGGAAGTGTGTGTGGCTTCTTCAATAACAATTCCGTGGGCTTGCTCTATACATCGGTCACAAATGTGCGCGTCTAAGCCGGCAATCAACAGATTGGTTTCGGCTTTTTTTCTGCCACAAAAGGAGCATTCTAAATTTTCTTTCGCCATGATTTCTGGTTATTGCTCCCCCTAAATTCCTCTTCAAAGGAGAGGGACTTATAAGGTTGTTATTTTATTTCTCTTGTTAAAATTTCATCAATCATTCCATATTCTAGCGCTTTATCGGCTTTTAGCCAAAAATCGCGATCGCCGTCTTCATATACTTTATCATAGGTTTGACCGGAATGTTTTGAGATAATTTGGTACAATTCTTCTTTTAAAATCAATATTTCTCTGGCGGTTATTTCGATATCGCTTGCTTGGCCTTGTGCGCCGCCCATGGGTTGGTGGATTAATACTCTAGAGTGTGGCAAGGCACTGCGTTTTCCTTTTTCACCGGCACATAATAAAACGGCACCCATGGAAGCCGCCATTCCGGTACAGATGGTAGCTACATCGGGTTTTATGAATTGCATAGTATCATAAATACCAAGACCAGCATATACCCCTCCACCAGGGGAATTGATGTAAATTTGAATGTCTTTAGAAGCATCGGTACTTTCTAAAAAAAGCAATTGTGCCTGAATGATATTTGCTACTTCATCATTAATTTGTGTTCCTAAAAAAATAATTCTATCCATCATTAATCGAGAGAAAACATCCATTTGAGCGACGTTCATTTGGCGTTCTTCAATAATATATGGGGTCATACTACTTATAATTTTGCTGTAGTATGTGCTACTTATTCCGTGGTGTTTGGTAGCGTATTTTTCAAATTCTTTTCCGTAATCCATTGGTTGCTGTATTATGTATTTTGTATGTCTATTGCATAAACACTTTACTATTATTCATAAAAGGCGTTAACGTGTTTGCAACGGCTAAATATAAGTAATTTATCGTTTCTATTTTTAATATGCTTCTTTTACGAATTTGTCATAAGAAAGTTCTTTTACTTTCAATTTTGCATTTTCTTTGAAAAATTGCAGTAGTTTTTGGCTATTTAATTGTTCGCTCAAGCGTTTTACTTCCTCTTCATTGGCTAGAATTCTGGCGGCTATGCCATCCATTTCTTCATCCGGTGGAGTCATTTGTCCATATTGTGCCATTTGGGCTGCTATCATGGATTTAGTAAACTGTTTCAATTCCTCAAAAGTTACTATAAGGTTGTTTTCAGCCATTAATTTTCCTTCTATCAACTGGTAACGGAGTCCTTTTTCAGAACGGTTATATTCTTCTTTCGCTTCTTCTTCGGTAAGGTCTTTTTCGCCACCTCTTTGAATCCATTTGGTTAAAAAAGCTCCGGGTAAATCAAATTTGGTATTTTCAATTAAGCTTTCCACTACAGTATTTAATAAAACTTGGTCTGCTTGTTGTTCAAATTGTTTTTCGGCGTCTTCTTTTATTTTTTCTTTTAGTTGTTCTTCCGAAGTTACAATACCTTCTCCAAAAAGTTTATCAAAAAGTTCTTGGTTTAACGTTGCCATTTCTCTTTTATTGATTTCTTCTATGGTTAATGTTACTTTAATATCCAACCCATGTGCGTCGTGGTGTGCAACTTTTAAAAAGGTTTGGTTGTCGTGTTCGTCTTCAAATAACCCCTTTGTTTTCAGAGAAATTACATCGCCCACTTTTGCACCTATTAGTTGCTCCAATTGTTTTTTCCCTTTAATTTTATCTAAAGAAAACGTCGTTTTATTATTGATTTCTTTTTCTTCATTTTTAAAAACTCCAGTAATTTCGTCGCCTTTTTCTGCTATGGTTTTAGAAATTAGTTTTCCGTATTGTTTGCGAATGGATTTTACTTGGTTGTTCAGCATTTCTTGATCGGCAATCACTTTGTATTGGGTAACGGCTTTCGCTTTTAGATCCACTTCAAACTGGGGTGCGAGGCCCAATTCAAATTCGAATACAAAATTATCTGCTTCCCAATTGATATCCATTTCATTTTTTGGAAGAGGATTGCCTAATAGGTCTAATTTTTCTTTGGTTAAATAGTTGTGCAGCGCCTCTTGGATTAATTTATTTATTTCTTCTAATAGAACCGCTTTTCCATATTGTTTTTTTACCATTCCCATAGGCACATGTCCTACTCTAAATCCTGCGATTTTAGCATTTTTTTTATAATCGGAAAGTACTTTTTCTACTTTTGGGGCGTAATCCTCTTTTGAAATATCTACTTTTAAGATGGCATTTAGACTGTCGATGTCTTGTTTTGTAATATTCATGAACCTTTTGTTTAAATAAATAACCCGTTTTTAAGATGTTCAGAAAGAATCATGCTCAAAAACGGGTGCAAAAATACGACAATTAATCGTTTTTACAAAAGCTTTAAACCTTTGGTTTATGGTAATTTTTTACTTCTTTTCGACAAACGAATACAGGATGGATTGTGCTAATGTCAACAAAAAACTAAAAAGTAGTGCCCACCAAAAACCGTTTATGCTAAAACCGGGAATCAACCAATCAATTAGCAAAATTATCACTGCATTGATTACTAAAAGAAATAAACCAAATGTGATTAGGGTTGCCGGGAGGGTCAATAACACCAATAATGGTTTTACAGTAATATTTAAAAGTGCCAACACAGCTGCAACGATTATTGAGGTTGTAAATGTATTTACATGTGCACCGGGAAGGATTTCTGCCAAGACCATTACAACAATGGCTGTTAATAACAATTGAATGAGTAATTTCATTTTATGGGATTTATGCGTTAGTATTCTCTAAAAGTAGTAAAATTATTGCATTTTAAATAAGGAACTTCATCACTTCTTGGAAAAATGCTTCCGGATTCTCAGCGTGAAGCCAATGACCGGATTTAGGAATGCTAATTAATTTTGCTTTTGGAAAGTGCTTTTGCATTTGCAACATATCCAAATCTTCAATATAGCCGGAACGTTCGCCCCGCATAAACATGACTTCTCCGTTGTATTTTGCTTCTTCAGGAAGCGCTACCCCTACTTCATCTATATTTTTAATTAATATTGGCAGGTTTATTCGCAAGGCAAATTGGTCTTTTGTTTTTCGGTACAAATTTTTCAATAGAAATTGGCGTACACTAACATCAGCGATGTACATTTTTAGTTGCACATCAGCATCTTCGCGGGTTTCCATTTTTTTAAAGTTTAAAGAAGAAAGACCTTTTAAAATATCCTGATGGTGCTGCGGATAGCTTTTAGGGGCAATGTCAGCCACAATAAGTTTAGAAACCATTTCCGGGTATTTTGCAGCAAAAAGCATCGCTGTTTTTCCGCCCATGGAATGCCCTAACAGGATTATTTTTTCTAAGTTATGGGCATGGCAGTAATTTTTAATATCTTCAGCCATCACTTCATAATTAAAAGCCTCTGCGTGAAAGCTTCTCCCGTGATTTCTTTGATCCACCAAATGTACCTCAAAACCGTTTTTTGCAAATTTATTCCCTAGGGTTTTCCAGTTATCGCCCATACCTAGGAAGCCATGGAGAAAAATAAAAGGTTTTCCGCTGCCTTCGATGTTTGCATAAAGTATTTTCATTTTTTTCATTTACAGGTGTTGTGAATTTGTGTTTGCAGTTCTATGAATAAAGATGTCTAATGGAGCGTTGTTTATTGAAAACGACAATCGCTGAACTGTTGCAAAGATATTGTAATGTGGCTAGGAATCCTCTTATTTTTATATTTAAAACCTTTTTAAAAAAGACAATAGTGGGTTTTTTGATGATTTGATTCTTTCATTATTTAATTATTTGATGGTGTGATGGTGTGATGGTTTTTGTCTCGCTGCTCTCGCAATGACGGTATGATGTGATCTGTCCTGAAATAACTCTTCATATTAAATATAATAGCTAGACTATCTTGGGTATATGGCTCGATACTATTTTTATTTCGCTTGCCTCGCTTTACTACATAAAAATCACTCGACATGACAATACTGTCAGGTCGAGTGATTCCGTCTTCATGCGGTAGCATTATGGTGGGATTGTATCGAGACCCCTTACATTTTTTTCAAGTTATTTATCACAAAAAGCAAAGCTGCCTTACCGTTTTTTAATAAGAAGAATTTCGTCGTCAGAGAATTCCATCCAGGCAATGTCGTAGATGTAGTGAAACATTTTGCCTTTACTGTTTACATGAAAATGGGTGTGGTATTGAAAGCGGAATTTTTTTTGTTCCAGAATATTGCGATACACTTTAATTTGCGTTTTGTTTTTGCCCAAAAGT
>MNYN01000069.1 GCA_001873105.1 Flavobacteriaceae bacterium CG2_30_34_30
TGAACGTCTCGCTTATAACTCTTTTCCTTTTCTAAGCGGCTGCAAATATAGAACCCTTTTCCTGTTTCACAAGGGTTTTGTAAAAGATTTTGTGTTTATTTTTCAATCTTCATTTTAAAACATTGATAGCGTTCTAATTGCCCCACATAAAATTTTTAGCCGGACTACTAAGATAGGTAAAAAGATGTTATTAATTAACGAAAAGTTGAAAAATTTATTTTGGCTTCTTATGCATCCATCTATCGGATAATTCAAAATAATCTATATGCTTTGCCGGGAGTTGTACTTCAAGTATTCCCTCTTGAAAGCTTCTTTGTAAGATATCTTCTATAAGGAAATCTTCTTTTATCTCTTCCGGATGAAACTCTGATTTTAACGAGATATCAAACATATTGGCGGTTGTATTGTACCAAAATGCTCGCCAACCTGTTCGAAGTTCTTTGACTAAATCAAAAACAGTTTCTCCTGTTTGTCTGTGAATGAGTTTCACAAGAATTTTTCCTTCGCTTTTGGTGAGCTTTTTTAATTCTTCAGTAAATTCTTCTTCAATGTACTTTTGAATTCGTTTTGTATAGGTGCGTCTTAAGCTTTTTGAATGGATTGTTTCTAATCTTCTATTCATGGTATAAAGTCTATCTGATGCTAATTTTGCATAGGGATATACTTTTCGAGTTCTTCTTCTAAGGATCAGGTAATTTCTCCTTTCTTCAGATGATGCAAATTTTAATTTACTTAATAAAACAACTTCTTCTAAATCAATAAACTGGCGAGGTAACGTATCACCATCAATTATCATATAAATATATTCCGTAGAATCTGTCTTTTTATATCGATAAGCATCATCTTCTTGAGAAACTCCTATAAACGTACTTAAAATAGAAAATATACTAAATTTTATGGAAATATGCATTGTATGAAATTGTTTTTGGTTTAGCAAATCTAAAATCGTTCCAAAATTAAACATTTAACTGAGTAGAGTAATAAATTTCTTATTAATATTGGTAATTTTATGCGATAAAATAAAAACACTATGGCAAAATCAATTTTAAATAAAAAATCGCTTACTTTTTTAGAATCCTATTTGAATAATGCTTCTCCTACCGGATATGAATGGAATGGTCAAAAATTATGGATGGATTATTTAAAACCCTATGTAGATGAATTTATTACAGACAACTATGGCACTGCCGTGGGAATTATTAATCCAAAAGCTGCATATAAGGTTGTTATTGAAGGACACGCCGATGAGATTTCATGGTATGTCAATTATATTACAGATAATGGTCTTATATATGTAATTAGAAATGGAGGAAGTGACCACCAAATAGCAACGTCTAAGCGAGTTAATATTCATACTAGGAATGGAATTGTTCAAGGTGTATTTGGTTGGCCTGCAATTCACACAAGAAGAAACAAAGAAAAAGAACAAGCTCCCAACTTAGAAAACATTTGTATTGATGTGGGTTGTGCTACGAAAGAAGAAGTGCTTAAGCTTGGTGTACACGTGGGATGTGTGATTACCTATCCGGATACTTTCTTTGTGTTGAATAAAAACAAATTTGTTTGTCGGGCATTAGATAATAGAATGGGGGGATTTATGATAGCCGAAGTGGCTCGTCTATTAAAACAGAATAAAAAGAAATTACCTTTTGGTTTGTATATCACTAATTCTGTACAAGAAGAAATAGGGTTGCGTGGTGCAGAAATGATAACGAATACCATAAAACCTAATCTTGCCATAATTACCGATGTTTGTCATGATACTACTACTCCAATGATTGAAAAGAAAACTGAAGGAGAAACCAAAATTGGAGATGGCCCGGTAATTTCCTATGCTCCTGCGGTTCAAAACAAATTTCGAGAATTTTTAATTGATACTGCTGAGAAAAACAAAATTCCTTTTCAACGAATGGCTTCTTCTAGAGCTACGGGTACGGATACAGATGCTTTTGCTTACAGTAACGGAGGTGTTCCTTCTGCTTTAATTTCACTACCCTTAAGATATATGCATACAACCGTTGAAATGGTGCACCGGGAAGATGTAGAAAATGTTATTAAACTTATATATGAAAGTTTACTGAATTTAAAAAATGGACACTCTTTTAGTTATTTTGAATAATTTTTTTTTGACATAAATTAGGGATAGTATTAACTTCTATCCCTTTTTTGTGTTAATTTGTTCTATTCAAATAATTCAAAACATTTTTTTCAATTCTTTGGATTATATTCTTCACCTCTGCCTTATAAAAAGTTTCTCCTGTGATGTTTTCATACAACTCTATATATCTTTGAGAAACCGATGTAATATATGCGTCTGACATTTCAGGAACTTGCTGTCCTTTTAAACCTTGAAAACCATTATTAATAAGCCATTGCCTAACAAACTCTTTAGATAATTGTTTTTGTGCTTCCCCTTTTTTTTGCCTTTCTTCATACCCTTCCTTATAAAAATATCTGGAGGAATCGGGTGTGTGAATTTCATCTATCAATACTATTTTTCCTTCTTTTGTTTTTCCAAATTCGTATTTGGTATCTACTAAAATAAGCCCACGTTTTGCTGCAATTTCTGTTCCTCTTTGAAACAGTTTTCGGGTATAATCCTCTAAAACCACATAATCTTCTTCTGAAACAATTTTTCTATCTAAAATACCATCTCTGGATATATCTTCATCATGGTCTCCCGCCTCTGCCTTAGTAGCTGGTGTTATGATAGGTTTAGAAAATTTATCATTTTCTATCATACCATCTTGTAATGTAATTCCACAAAGCATCCGTTTGCCAGCTTTATATTCTCTAGCAGCATGTCCGCTTAAATAGCCTCGGATTACCATTTCTACTTTAAAGGGTTCACAGGCTACTCCTATTGCCACATTTGGATCAGGTGTTGCTATGAGCCAGTTTGGCACAATATCTTTAGTGGCATCCATCATTTTTGTGGCAATTTGATTTAAGATTTGCCCTTTATAAGGTATTCCTTTTGGCATCACTACATCAAAAGCACTCAATCTATCGGTGGCTACCATCAAAAGTAAGTTGTTTTCTAGGGTATATACATCTCTCACTTTTCCTTGATATACCTTTTTTTGTCCTGGAAATTTAAAATTTGTTGCCGTAATAGTATTTTTCATTCTAAAATTATTCAAGATTTTCAATGGATTTATAGGCTGCAATTACTTCTTTTACTAAGCGATGGCGAATAACATCTTTATCATCTAAGTAAACCACACCTATTCCTTTTACTTCTTTTAACACCAATAGTGCTTCTTTGAGTCCGGAAATCACTCTTCGCGGTAAATCAATTTGTCCCGGGTCTCCTGTAATCATAAATTTAGCATTTTTACCCATACGGGTTAAAAACATTTTCATTTGCGCATGGGTAGTGTTTTGTGCTTCATCAAGTATAACAAAAGCATTATCTAATGTGCGACCACGCATAAATGCTAAAGGAGCAATTTGTACTATTCCTTTTTCCAAATAAGATGCTAGCGTTTCATGAGGAATCATATCACGCAAGGCATCATATAATGGCTGCATATATGGGTCTAATTTTTCTTTCATATCACCCGGCAAAAATCCTAAATTTTCCCCTGCTTCCACGGCGGGACGTGTTAGGATAATTTTTTTTACCTGTTTTTCTTTTAATGCTTTAACGGCAAGAGCAACTCCTGTATATGTTTTTCCTGTTCCTGCTGGTCCTACAGCAAAAACCATATCGTTTTTTACCATAAGTTCCACCAATTTTCGTTGGTTTGCGGTTTGCGCTTTAATTTGCTTCCCACCTACTCCGTGTACAAGTGTTGCTCCACTACTTTCAGTAGTTTCATATTCTTCTTTACTATTACTGGTTAGTATTCGTTCAATGGCATTTTCGTCTAGTTTGTTGTATTTTACAAAATGCTCCATCAGCTGGGTGAATTTTTTGTCAAATTCTTCTAATAAATCTTCATCACCAAAAACGGTAAGACGATTACCTCGGGCAACGATTTTTAGTTTAGGATAGTAGGATTTTAGTAGGTTAATATTGGCATTTTGTTGTCCAAACAATTCACTTGGACTGATCTCGGTAATTTCTAGGATGAGTTCGTTCAAAAGCTATAGAATTTAATTAAGTTTTCTTGACAATTAATTCAGTTTGTTATACAAATCTAACGTATTTTTGTGGTTACAACTACCTAAGGAGGTTAAAAAAATATCAACAATTATTTATGCCAATTATTACCCTTACAACCGATTTTGGAGAGAAAGATCATTTTGCAGGTGCGGTCAAAGGAGCTATTTATAAAGAATTAGAAGATGCTAAAATTGTTGATATCTCGCATTCTGTTTCTCCTTTTCATATTTCAGAAGCTGCCTACATCATTCAAAATGCGTATAAAAATTTCCCGAAAGGGACAATACATATTATAGGAATTGATTCTGAACTAACTCCTGAAAACACCCATTTAGCAGTTTATCTTGATGAACATTATTTTATTTGTGCAGATAATGGTATTATTTCTTTAATAACACAAGAACTAAAACCAACGAAAATCGTTGAAATTAATATCCACAATCGAGTTTCTGGTGATTTTCCGGTTTTGGAAGTTTTTGTTAAAGTAGCTTGCCATATTGCTCGAGGTGGGGCTTTAGGTGTGATAGGTAAAGAAATTCAAAAAATAAAACAACTTATAGGAATTTCCCCGGTAATTAATGACAATGATAATCAAATGGTAGGTAATGTCATTTATATTGACAACTATGGAAACGTGGTAACCAACATTACAAAGTCTCTTTTTGAAAAAATTGGACAAGGAAGACCCTTTACAATTACCGCAAGAACCGTAAAGTTTAAAGAAGTTTTTTCTAAATATAGCGACGCCATAAATTTTAATATAGCCCCAGAAAAAAGAGAAGAAGATGGTAAAAAATTAGCTATTTGGAATGCCTCCGGTTATCTTGAATTAGCAATATATAAAAGCAATCCCCAGACCGTAGGTAGTGCTTCTACCCTATTTGGTCTGTATTTTAGGGATACTATTACCATTAATTTTGAATAAGAAAACGCAATATGTTTACACGAATCGTAAAAATGGAATTTGAACCCAAAAATATTGAAGCATTTCTTCAAAATTTTGAACTAGTAAAAAATAAAATAAGAAATTTTCCCGGCTGTTTACAGCTTAAATTATTACGGGATAAAAACAATACATCAGTCTTTTTTACGTATAGCAAATGGGGAAACGAAGGCGATTTAGAAAACTATAGAAACAGTGCTTTGTTTAAAACAGTATGGGCAACAACAAAACCATTTTTTCGTTCTAAAGCACAGGCTTGGAGTGTGGATGAGTTTGCGTGTTTGTAAGTTTTGAAGCATGAAATTAATACACCTGATTTTTTATACAAATTTTGTTAGTAAATAGTATGATTGCAATTATAAAACGTGAAATAAACTCCTTTTTTGCTTCCCCAATCGGTTATTTGGTTATTGGGATATTTTTAGTGGTAAACGGATTGTTCCTTTGGGTTTTTAAGGAACCTTTTAATATTTTAGATGCCGGTTTTGCCGATTTAACTTTCTTTTTTCAATTGGCTCCTTGGATTTTCATCCTTCTTATTCCGGCTGTGACTATGCGTAGTTTTAGTGACGAAAAAAAAATGGGAACCTTAGAACTTCTTTTAACTAAACCAATCGCCATTCGGTCTATTGTTTTAGGAAAATATGTTGGTGCTTTTATCTTAATACTCCTTGCTCTTATCCCTACCTTACTTTATGTAGTAACCATTTCACAATTAGCACAACCTTCAGGTAACTGGGATGTCGGAAGTACTGTTGGTGCTTACATAGGTTTGCTTTTTTTAGTTACTTCATACACCGCCATCGGTATTTTTGCTTCTACGCTTTCTGAAAACCAAATTGTAGCGTTTATCATTGGCGTATTTCTTTGCTTTTTTATGTATTATGGTTTTGAAGGTCTAGCAAACTATTCCCTATTCGGTACCCATGATTATTTTATTTCAAAACTTGGAATGCAAGCACATTTTAATAGCATTGCAAGAGGTGTTTTTGACACAAGAGATGGTGTTTATTTTTTTAGTATTGCCTTATTTTTTTTAGGTCTAACTATTTTTAAACTTCAAAAAAAATAATGCAAAAAAATCAATACAACTTAAAATCCCTAGCTATTTTAATAGTGGTGCTTATCGCTATTAATTGGATGTCAAATAGCATATATAAACGATTTGATTTAACACAAGATAAACGCTACACACTTTCAGAAGCCTCTTTAAAAATGGTTGATTATGCAGATTCGCCTATTGTAATTGAAGTACTTTTAGAAGGAAATTTTCCGGCAGAATTTAAACGACTTCAAACAGAAACCCTTCAAATTTTAGAAGAATTTGCTTCCCATAACAAAAACATTAAATACAACTTTGTCGATCCTATGGATGGTGAAGAAAATACTTCAGAAACCCAAAAACAACTGGCACAACTTGGTATTACACCGGCTCAGGTAAGTGTGCAAGAAGGTGGAAAAATAACACAGGAATTAGTTTATCCCTGGGCAATAATTTCTTATCAAGAAAGAGCTACAAAAGTATCCCTTCTTAAAAACCAATTAGGAGCAACCGGCGAAGAACGAATTACCAATTCTGTGCAAAACCTAGAATATGCATTTGCCGATGCTTTCAACAAAGTAATCCTTCCAAAAACCAAAAAAGTTGCTGTTTTAAAAGGAAATGGACAACTGGACGACAGATACATAGCCGATTTTTTCACTACCTTACGAGATTATTATCGCATAGCTGCTTTTACTTTAGATTCTGCCGCTACAAACCCCTTGCGCACTTTAGAGCAGATAAAAGAATACCACTTAATTGTTTCTGCAAAGCCCACCCAAGCATTTACTGAGGCTGAAAAGTATATTTTAGACCAATATACTATGAATGGTGGAAAAAGTCTATGGCTAGTGGACGAAGTGCTTATGGAAATGGATAGCCTATTTGAAACAGGTTCAACATTTGCTTTTAGAAATGATTTGAATTTAACCGATTTTTTCTTTAAATATGGCGTGCGAATCAACACGGTATTAGTGAATGATATGTACTCTGCTCCTATTGTTTTAGCCACCGGCACAGAATCACAAAGCCAATATGAACGATTTCCTTGGTTTTATGCTCCACTTTCTTCTAGCACAAATAACCACCCCATCGTTAACAATATAGAAGCAGTAAAATTTGATTATGCAAATGCCTTAGACACTTTAGATAATGGCATAAAAAAAACCATTTTATTAAGTAGCTCTCCCATAACCAGACTCGTAGGGACTCCTGTTGAAATAACGCTCGATGAAATTGAAAACAACCTAAAAGCGGTAAATGAAGGACCAAACATGGATCTTTTTTCTGCGGGTGAAGTGCCATTAGCCGTACTTTTAGAAGGAAATTTTACTTCTGTTTACAAAAATAGAGTAAAACCTTTTACCATACCTAACTCCATAGAGGAAGGAAAAGAATCCAAAATGGTAGTTATAAGCGATGGCGATGTTATTAAAAACCAAATGCAAGGTAACAGACCCATAGAATTAGGCTTTGATAAATGGACCAACACGCGTTATGGAAATAAGGACTTTCTGCTGAATACAGTTAATTATTTGCTCGATGACACCGGACTTATAAACATTAGAACGAAAGAAATTTCCATTGCATTTTTAGACCCTCAAAAAGTAATTCAGGAGCGAACCAAATGGCAAGTACTTAACTTATTGCTTCCCATTGTTTTACTTGCTATCTTTGGTTTTCTATTTTCTTTTCTAAGAAAGAGAAAATATACCTAACTATTGTTAATAAGTTTGTTTCGGGTTTAAATCCTATTGCAATATATTTGTAGCTAGTGTTATTTGCACTAATTTATTTTGAAAAGACTTTTTAATTAAAAATATATCCATGAAATTTATAGTATCCAGTTCTAGTTTACTAAAACAACTGCAAGTTATAGGCGGAATTATAAACACCAACAATACCCTTCAAATTCTCGATAACTTTTTGTTTGAATTGAGTAAAGACTCCTTGCGTATTTCAGCATCCGATTTAGAAACAACGATATCAGGTGTTCTAGCTGTAGATTGTGCTAGCAAAGGAAGTATCGCAGTGCCGGCAAGGTTACTTTTAGACATCTTAAAAACCTTTCCGGAACAACCTCTTACTTTTGTGGTAGAAGACAATAACACGATTGAAATAAGTTCCAATCACGGTAAATATGCCCTTGCCTATGCTGATGGTGAAGAATTTCCTAAAGCTGTGGAAATTAACAATCCCAGCTCCACGGTCATTCAAGCAGATGTTCTAGCAAACGCCATCAGTAAAACAATTTTTGCCAGTGGAAACGACGATTTACGCCCAGTGATGAGTGGCGTATTTTTTCAGTTTTCTACTGAAAATTTAACTTTTGTAGCAACAGATGCTCACAAGCTTGTTAAATATACCCGCGAAGATGTAAAAGCATCAGAAGCTGCCGAATTTATAATGCCAAAAAAACCTCTGAATTTATTAAAGACCATTTTAGCCGGAAATGAAGAAGATGTTCTTATTGAATATAACGAATCAAATGCAAAATTCGTTTTTGAAAAAACAGAATTGATTTGTCGTTTAATTGATGGAAAATATCCAAATTATGAGGCAGTAATTCCTAAAGAAAACCCTAATAGATTAGTAATTGATCGCAACCAATTTTTAAATTCGGTGAGACGGGTTTCTATTTTTTCAAATAAAACAACACACCAAGTTCGATTAAAAATAGCAGGAGCTGAATTAAATGTTTCTGCGGAAGATATCGATTACTCAAACAAAGCAGAAGAACGGTTAACGTGCAGTTATCACGGTGACGATATGCAAATAGGTTTTAACTCCCGCTTTTTAACCGAAATGCTAAACAATTTAAGTAGTGACGAGGTTTCTTTAGAAATGTCTCTACCCAACAGAGCAGGTATTCTTACTCCGGCAGATGGACTGGATGAAGGAGAGCATATAACCATGCTTGTAATGCCTGTAATGCTGAACAATTAAGTAGGAACTTTTATTGTTTCTATTTGTTTAACCTCACAGTTCCAACCGCAATTTTTTTTGGAAAAAATTGCGGTTTTTTTGTCTATTTTGAAAATAAAAATCTGTTCTGATGTATTTTTATATCCCTTTAAAATCCTACATTTTATTTCATTTTATAGATTGTCCTCTCCCCAACCTTTCTCCAAAAGAGAGAATCTCCATGAATAAATAAAAATATGATTTCAACTGATTTTGTTTCTTTTAAAAAAAACGAATTGTAATAAAGTAATCTGTTTTTTCCTGATTATTTGCTTTAATGGCATTTATTATAGGGAAAACCAAACCGATAAAACCAAGAAAAATAAACCCTAGAATTCCCAATCCTAGAAGCAATATTAAAGGAATACAAATAATAAAATACAAAATTAGGCTTAATTGAAAATTAACAATTTCTTTACCGTGCTTATCCATGCCTTTTACTTTATCTTTATTGGTTAGCCAAAGTATTAAGGGAACAATAAGGCCTCCAAAACCAGTGATAAAAGTTAATAATTGCGATAAATGAGTGATGACAAGAAGTTGTTTGTCTTCTCTTAGTGCTGTTGTGCCTTGTGGATTGATGACTTCCATAATAGATGGTTTTTGATGAATGATTACTAATAAGACGCAAAAAAAGGTACTATGTTACATTATAAAATTTGAAGAATTTTATTTATAGTATCTGAATGAATAGGTTTAACAATATATCCGGAAATTTCAGTGTATTTTTTTGCTTTTTCGATGTCATGAAAAGCAATGGAGGAGCTTGCAATATAAATCGTGATTTTTTTGGAAATAGTTGTTTGAAAATCCAAATAGGCATCCATAAATTCCCAACCATCCATTTCGGGCATATTAATGTCTAAAAAAATAATATCTGGTAAGTTTTCTTGGGCGTTTTTTTCTTTTAAAAAAGTGTCAAAAGCCTCTTTCCCATTAGCAAAACAAGTAACAAAAACCGGTAGGTTTAGTTTTAGAATTGTTTTTTTTAATAACAATTTATACAATTCATCATCATCTATGATACAAATGGATTTTGTCATCTTTTTATGAAAATTTTAAAGGTAGTACTTTGTCCAAATGTACTTTCCACTTCTATCTTTCCTCCCATTGCTTCGACTTGGTTTTTACTCATAAATAAACCAATACCAAGAGCATCTTTATTTCCATGAAATGTTTTATACATTCCAAAAAGTTTATTACCATTTTTATTTAAATCAATGCCTATTCCATTATCGGTTATAGATAAAATGAAAAAATTTTGTATCTCCAAACTTGAAATAGAAATAACAGGGGTTCTGTCTGGATGCTTATATTTAATACTGTTTAACAAAATATTTTGTAAAATACTCTCTAAATATCCTTTATTATAATAAACTTTGGTGTTTTTGGGAATTTCCATTTGAATAACAGCATTTGTGGACTTTATCAAATTTTTCATGCTTGAGAGGATATTTTTGATATACGGCACTAATTTAATGTTCTCGACTTTTAAAGTGGTCTTAGATTGTATAGAAACTACCTCGTTTAAGTTATATAAGGTGTTATTTAGCGATTTAGAAACGTTTTTTAAATGTGTTAGCATCTCCTTTTTTTCCATTTCATCATCTGTTGTTTCTAGAAATCCTGTTATAGATTCAATATTACTGGCATGCGAACGCAAGTTGTGGGATACGATATACGAAAAATTAAGCATTCTTTTATTTTGTTCTTTTAAAAGATCAATGGTACTCTCTAGAGCTTCCGATTTTATTTTTCTTTCAGTAATATCAATAAAGCTAGAAATAAAACCCTTAATGCCCGGTTTAAGTCTTGCGTCGCTTATTACTGCTCTAACCCAAATATAGTGTCCTTTTTTATGTAATAATCGCTCTTCTTCAATCTTAGCAAATCTTTCTCTATTCTTTTTAAGATTTTTAAATATACTTCTTCTTTGTTCTAAATCTTCTGGATGATTATAATCTTCCACATTGGTGCCTAAAAATTCTTGTACACTGTACCCTAAAACTTGAGTGATGGCAGGACTTACATATTGTATTATTCCTTTTAAATTATACACCAAAACAGGGGTGTTAGAAAACTCGGTTAGGGTTTTAAAACGCTGGGATTCTTCCCATTTTTTTTGTTTAAGATTTTTTAAGGTATTTTTTTCTTCACTTTGTCTTAAAGCCTTAAAAATAATAGGTGGTAATTTATTTGTATTTTCTTTCAATAAAAAATCTGTGGCTCCGGCGTTCAGATATTCCAATTCGGTTTTTTTTCCTAGTGAATCAATGATAAACAGAAATGGAATTTCAGGATAAATCATTGCACAAAAGGTTAAGGCTTCTTTTCCAATAGTATTTTCTAAAGAATATTCTGAAATGATTAAATTTGGTTTTACTTTTTTAAGTTGCCGTTTAAATTCATTTTCAGAAGTAACCGAAACCAATTTAAAAGTAAAGGTTTTAAAAAGTTTTAGTTGCTGATAAACTAAATTTTTAATGGATTCTTCTTTTTCAAATAAAAGAATTTTTATTTGGCGAGGTTTTACCTCTACATCATTAATTAAAATTGAAGGGGAAGATTGGGGAAGCATTTTTATAAAAAAAAGTTGGTTTGTTTTTATTTGTTTTTGGTAAGTATAATTTTTTGTAGGCATTCCGGAATTTTTTCAAACTCATAAGACTTATCAAAAAAAGCAAAAGCCCCTAATGATTTGCATTTTTTTTTGTAAAAGATGTCTGCATAGTTTGACAAGACAATTATTTCGGTTTTTTTATAATTATTTTTAATAAAACTTACAAGATCAAGAACATTTTCATTTCTTAAAAATACATCCATTATAACAAGATCTATTATTTCACTTTTTAAAAAAAATTCAGCTTCATTTCTTGTAAAAGCTTGCCCTATAATTTGGATGTTACCTATGGCACAGAACATGCTTTTAAGGTATTGTATATTCTTTTTTGAATCATCAATAAATAGAACTTTTAACTGCATTTTAAAAACTATTTAAACACAAATTTGGTCACATTTTATAAAAGTTAAAATAGGTGGTTTTGGATAAAAGTTGTGGTTGTTTTAACTACAAAAAAATTGATCAATTAATTATTCTAATTGTGTGCAATACGCAATAGAGGCAAACATGTGCTTATCATATTCTGAAATAGTTTTTGCCACTTGATTTTTCCAAATAATTTCCTCTGCATGTTGTAAAGTAAGTTTGCTTTTCATTACCGAAGAAATAAAAGTATCATTTCTTTCACTCAGTAATAAATCAGGAGTGTCTAAAATATTAAAGAAAAGTAAGTTTCTAAAGTAAGAAATATTCCATTTTAAGGGTAAATAGACATTCTTTTCATAGTTGAAACGTATTTCTGTAATGATATTTGTTGTTTTTTCTTGAATTAGTCTTATAATATATTCAATGGTAGCAGTAACATCTTCAGGATGTATCCAATCTAAAATGCAATTTTTTTTAATGGAAGAGCTTTCTAATTTTAAGTAACTTAAAAAGTCTGGATGCAAATATTGTATAATGCCTTCGCGATCGGTTATTAAACAAAAATTACCTTCTATAGGATTTTTTACGTTTTGATGCCGGATGTCATTTATAACTTCTAATACATCTATCGTTTGCATAATCCTAATAGGAGAAATTAATTCGTTTTTTTCAATACGAAAAGAAACAGGTTTTTTATTTTTAAGCAGAGTATTCAAAATTTAAAATTATTCAGACTAGTTATTCTTATATTTTTTGTTGTAAACATCCATTAAATGTTTAGGTATCGATTCAAATTCAAACGATTTATCGATGAATTGATATGCTCCCATCGCTTTGCTTTTTTTAATGTAAATACAATCTATCAAATTACTAAGCATAATCACTTCTATGTGTTTTCTGTTTCTTTTTATAGAATCTAACAAATCAAATCCACTTTCTTCATTCACCATGATATCTAATAATACTACGTCAGGATTATTACTGATAATCAAAGCTTCTGCTTCTTTTATAGAAGAGGCGTGACCCACCCATTTAATGCCATTTAAATCTTTTAAAATATAGGCTAAGTGTTTTTCAATGGTTGATGAATCATCTACCGATAATACTTTTAAATTCATTTTTGGGGATATTTGCTTATAGAAGACAAATTTGCGATATAAAATAACATATAAAAATAGAGGAAAGAATGAAAGACTTGTAGGTCAATATACTACAAAATGTTTTTTTATAAAATAAACACCTAAATATTCATTTAAACTTATTCCACTATTTATAGAGTTGTACACAAAAATATTGTATAAAGTTTACGAAATACACATTAAGTTAAAATGATATCAAACTTGAAAAAGCTTTTACAGCCAATTACTAATATATAAGTATAGCAAATAAATTTATTTATTTGGTATACTCTGTTCTACTTCCATCGCTATCAATTTGAAAGTGAAAATCTATTTCTAATAAACCCGCATCATTAGTATACGTATCAAGTGTATTTACAGAATTTCTAAAAACTCGGCATACTAACATGCTAGATAAGGATTTTCCTGATCCAGGTATGGTTCCTATAGGTGTAATAATGTGATTATTACTATTTGTATCGTGAGTTTTTCCGCTTCCGGTAATGGTGGTAGTTGCAGGAAAAGATTCACCAACATTTACCCAAGTATATTCAAGACCCCAAGTTACGGCCTTACCGGTAATTGTAGTTTTTGGCACCCAATGTACGTGAGGAAAAATATCTGTACCTTCTTTCCAGGCATGTGGCATTTGGACATTAAAAAAAAGTTCTTGTTGATTATCTGCATTGCTTTCATCTTTAAACCATTGCAACAAAGTATTACCCAAAAATATGTTCCAATCAGGTCTTTTGAACTCCCCTTCTTTTGTTGCATTAACAGGCACTTTTAAATCATCCCATCTTGTAGCGGTTCCTTCATAACTTAATGAACCATCAACTTCAATATATGTATTATTTATGCCATCACCTATTCTGGTATTACCTGCGTTATCTATAATCATTCTCTCTGTACCTAAAGTTGAAAAACGTATTTTATCCTCGTCAGGATTTTGCTCTACCTCAACTTTAGTGTCATTATCAGCATCATTTAAAGTAGTTGAACTTCCAGCAACCAACTCTGTCCAACTTGAAGTAAAAAACCAAAAACTTTGTGTAATTGAATCAAATACTAATAGGCCGGATACAGGCGATGTAATATTAGTTCTTTGACTGGTTGTCATTCTTGGAATCAATATTCCCTTTGAAGTAGATTGAATATCTAGCATAGATGCAGCATCTGGATTTGTGGTACCTATGCCAATTTGTGCTTGTAAAAGAAAAGTGTTTAATATAAAGACAAGGAGATACAGTTTGTATGTATTAAAAATTTTCATGTTCAGGCTATTAAAGTTTGTATTTAAAATGTGCTATTATTTTTTAAACGGCTTGTTTTAGAAATAAATAGAAATTAAAAAACAAAAAAAATAATTATTTATGTAATTTTTAGAACTCAATAGAGTACCTAAAATTAAAAAAAGCACTCTGTATTGAATATTTCCCTATATCAAAAAAACTTCTGAAACTACCTAAGTATTTGTCAAAATTCTTTTAAATATTCAGTACAATAGTGAGTGCTTTATTTTTATTTAAAATGCTTTCACCTTAAAAAAGGCTTCCTAAAAAAACTTGGGGACATTTGAATTTTTATCAAGAAGCCCTTGAAAAATTTTGAACTTAAACTATAAATAAAATAACTAAATGTAATAAGACAAATTAACAACAATAGAGCGCATTTAGAAATAGTATAGCATGTGAAGAAAGTGTAGTTGTTTACCCTACAAAAAGATTAGACCAGATGGTTATCTATTGCATAACGCGTTAATTCTGCATTATTATGTAAATGCAGTTTTTCTAGAATCCGTGCTCGATAGGTGCTGATAGTATTTACTGTAAGAGAAATTTCTTTGGCAATTTCCGATACTGTTTTGCCTTTTCCAATAAATTGAAGCACTTGTAATTCGCGATCGGAAAGATTTTCATATAGGGGTTTATCAGATGGTTCAGAAAAAGACTGCGCAAGGTTTTGCGCCATTTGAGAGGAGATATATTTTTTACCCTGCATCACTTGTCTAACTGCTTTTATAAGTTCTTCGGGTGCGCTATCTTTGTTTAAATAACCGGATGCACCGGCTCTTAACACGCGTATAGCATATTGGTCTTCTGGTTGTACGCTTAAGATTAAAACCGGTGTTGTAATGCCATCAGCGCGTATTTGTTTTAAAGTTTCTAATCCATTTCTACCCGGCATAGAAATATCTAATAAGATCAAATCTAAAGGCTCTTTTCTGATAAGTTGAAGTGCTTCAATGCCGTTAGAGGCTTCAAAAAAGTGAAGTCCTAAATAAGCCTCTCCTAGAATTTCGATGAGACCTTTTCGTAAAATGGCGTGATCGTCTGCAAATAAAACCTTCATTTGTTTTCTATTTCAACACTTAAAGGTACTAAAACTTTTAACCGGGTTCCTCCTCCTTTTCGTTTTTTTAACAAAAAACTGCCGTTTAACATAGTTGCTCTTTCTTTCATACCGGTTATCCCTAACGATAAATTATTGCTTTCTTCAGACTCGGTTATTCCTTTTCCATTGTCTAGAATTTCTAATACCAAATGCTTATTTTCTTCAAAAAGGAGTATGTCAACTTTGGTTGCTTTTGAGTGACGCATTACGTTGGTCAACGCTTCTTGAAAAATGCGATACATAGTGGTGTTTACTTCTTTATTATATCTACTTACAGTATTTTTAGTTTCTAAAGTACACAAAATACCTGATTGTTCCTCAAATTGCTGTACAAACCATTCCATAGCGGCTTCTAAACCTAAATCATCTAAAACACCCGGGCGTAGTTTCTTGGCAATTTTACGAACTTGGTTTATGGTTAGGTTGATGTTGTTTATTAAACGTGCTATTCGTTCAGCACCCTCAGGATATAGAGTTGCAGTTTTGTTTTTTAACCAAGATACGTCAAATTTTATTCCGGTAAGTTGCTGCCCTAATTCGTCGTGAATTTCTCTGGCAATGGTAATTCGCTCTTCTTCTCTTGCATTTTGTAAATGGGCAGATAAATTGCGTAGCTTTTCATTGACATCTAAAATGTGTTTTTCATATTCTTTTTGTTGGCTAACGTCCTGAATTGCTCCTATCATCCGTATGGCTTTACCTTCCATCTCTCTAATAATAACCCCTTTATCTTTTACAAAAGCGTAAGTGCCATTTCCTCTTTTAAAACGATATTCTTCTGTCCAGTTTTTTTCTACACCGGCTATGGAAGCATTTAAACTATTTGTAACACGTTCTATATCATCCGGATGAATATTTACAGTCCACGCATTAAAATTATTTTTAAGGTATTTATAACCAAATATAGTTTGAAAACCCTCACCCCAATATATGGTTTCGTTGATTATATCCCAATCCCATATAGCGTCAAAAGTTGCTTTGGTTACATAATTGTAGCGCTCGTTATTTTTTTGTAATTCTTCTTCCGCCAGTATTTTTTCGGTAACATCTAAAGCTGTGGAAATCATAATATTTTGCTCATAAAGTGGTATATTTTTCGCATTTACAAACCGCTTTTTTCCATTTTTTGTAGTAATTTGAATACCCTCCCAATTCATTCTTTTTATATCTTTACTTTCAATATCATTAAAAATTTGTGTTTGTATCTCTCTTCGATAATTTTCATCCGGATACACATTCCTAAAAAAGGTTTCTACATCTGCCAATTCTTCTTTAGGCCAACCATAAATTTCGATGAAATTTTTATTCATTAAAGTAAAAATTCCGGTATTCATGTCTCTTATAGCAATACCAACGGGTAAGTTATCTATAGCTGAAGTTATAAATTGGTTTTTTTCTTTTAATGCAATTTCTGCTATTTTTTGTTCTGTAATGTCTTGTACTGTACCTTCAAAACGAATGGGTAATTCCTTTTCATCAAAAATGAGCTGTCCTATTTCACGCACCCATTTTATTTTGGAATCAGGCATTACAATGCGGTGTTCTATGTGCATGGGATGCAACCCCAATAGTGCTTCTTTTTGATGTTTTAAAAACAAGTTCTTGTCATCCGGATGTATGGTGAGTAATAAATTTTCAAAAGTAACTTCAAAAGTTTTTTCTTGTACCCCCCAAATGGTATATACTTGCGAAGACCAAAATAAATTTTTTGTTTTTAAATCTAACGCCCAGTATCCTAATTTTGCAATTTCTTGGGCGGTTTGTAATTTTGCATTGGTTTCAATAATTTCTTTTTGAAAGATTCTGTTTTCCGTAACATCTCTGGAATAACAAGCCACACCTTCAATAATTTCCTTATTATAAATGGGGTTAAAACTTGTTTCCATAAAACGCTCTTCCCTATTTTGAAATGCCGGTATTACCGTTTCAATGGTGAAAAATTCTCCTTGAAGTGCTCTGATATAATTATTTTTCCAAAAATCTAAATACTCTTTATTAAAATTAGCTTGCTCAAAAATAATTGGATCTCCTATAGCAACTTCTTCCCCAATATATTCTTTTATATTTTTTAAAAACGTTTTATTTCCTGCTATTAATTTAAAATTGCTACTTACACTCCAAATTAAATCGTGGGTTGAATTAATGAGTGCGTCTTTATCTCTATGTTCAAAATCTCTTTGTTGTTCGGCTTCTATTTTAGCAGTAATGTCTCTTAAATTAATAACAATACCCTTTACATTCGGGTCTTCTAATAAATTTGTCAAGGTAGATTCTACCCAACGCCAGGTACCATCATTATGTTTCATTCTAGAGATAAGACCTACAATGGACGTTTTAGGGTTTTCCAAAACAAATTGCAAATTTTCAGCTACAAGAGGTTTATCCTTTTCATGAAGAATATCAAATAAATTGATTTTCAAAATTTCCTTTTTAGAATACCCTAAAACAGAAATTATGGACGGTGAGGCATACATATTAAAACCCTCTTCATTTAAAATAGCTACAGCATCCAGACTGTTTTCAATCAATGCTTTAAAGAGCTGTTTATTAGCCTCTATTTGTTTTGTTTTTTCGATAACCTGCTGTTTTAGTAAAATAGGTTGATTAGAAATATGCCAAAATAAATACCCCCCTATAGAGGAAAGAAGAAAACCTAAAATAATTAATTCTATTACGCCATCCCAGCGATTTGACTTTTTTAGAACGGTATATAATTTCCAATCTCCTATTGGAATTTTTAAAAAAACAGACTCTTTCAACTGATTAGCATCCATTTCCGGAAGGAAAAATTCTTCTATATTGGTATTTGGGTTATTTTTTGAAAGTTGAAAGAGATAATTACCGGATGAATTAGAAGCAGAAATTCCCGAATTTTTAAGTAAGCTGGATAATTTAATAATGACAGCGGCAAAATTATAGCTGCCTGTATTTTTAATGGGAAATCTTCCAACGATAGCCATTCCACCTTGGCGCAATTCAAAAGGACCTCCAAAAAACAAATCCCCTTGTTCATAGGCTTTCATTATTTCTTTAGTACGTAAGGTATCATTAAGTACATTGTATCCTATTACTACTTCGTTACCTTGAATAGGATACACGTGAGTTATCACCCCATTTTGTAACAATTGTACTGCATCAACATTTGAATTTTGTTCTAAAAGTTCTTTCCCGAGTTTAGAAAAATCCTTAGGAATGCCATAATTCTCCACTATAAAAGCAAGAGTTTTGGTAACAGAAAGTGAATTATTTAAAGAAACTTGAAATTGATCTGTAACCCTATTTAGCTCTTGAATAGTGGCTTGCTTTTCATTAGAAACATTAAGTAAGAATTTTTGAAAAGATAGATATTGCGTAATCGCCATGAAAACACAAAATGCAAACACTCCAATAATAAAAGGTTTTCGATATATAGATGTACTATGGATGTTTTGCATTTTTTTAGGAAGAGAAATTCAAGTAAATAAAACCATACTTAGTTAACTTATTCATTTTCAGCCTCAAGGTAAAGATATAACTTTTTACAAATTATATTTCTTAAAGGTTAATAAAATAACACTATGCAAGAAAAAAAGCTTTATTTAAAACAAGCAGAAACTGTTTGCTAATTTGTACTTTTGCTACAATGACACATCAAGACACCATAGTTGCTTTAGCTACTCCCGCAGGTGCAGGAGCAATCTCTATTATTAGAGTTTCAGGTAATAACGCTATAACAATCGTTGCTCCACTATTTAAAAGCAAAAAAAATAAAAATTTAGAAAAACAACCCAGTCACACCTTGCACCTAGGTAATATTGTGGATGGTAAACATATTTTAGATGAAGTTTTAGTATCTATCTTTCACGGACCAAAATCGTACACTGGTGAAAATACCATTGAGATTTCCTGTCACGGCAGTTCCTATATCCAACAGGAAATTATTCAATTATTGATTAGAAATGGGTGTCGCGCTGCGCAAGCAGGTGAGTTTACCCTTCGTGCTTTCTTAAACGGAAAAATGGATTTGAGCCAAGCAGAAGCAGTTGCCGATTTGATTTCGAGTGAAAATAGTGCGTCTCATCAAATAGCTATGCAACAAATGCGAGGAGGTTTTTCCAATGAAATTAAATTTCTTCGGCAAGAACTACTTAATTTTGCATCGCTTATTGAATTGGAACTTGACTTTGCAGAAGAAGATGTGGAGTTTGCTAATAGAGACGCTTTTCAAACCTTAATCACTAAAATTCAAACTGTTTTAAAACGACTTATCGATTCATTTGCTATTGGCAATGTATTAAAAAAAGGCCTCCCTATTGCCATTGTTGGCGAACCTAATGTAGGAAAATCAACATTACTTAACGCCTTGCTTAACGAGGAACGAGCTATTGTTTCAGAAATTGCCGGCACAACCAGAGATACCATAGAAGATGAAATAAGCATTGGCGGAATAGGCTTTCGGTTTATCGACACCGCCGGAATTCGTGAAACAAAGGATGTCATTGAAAGTTTAGGAATAAAAAAAACCTATGAAAAAATAGGTCAAGCAGAAATAGCCATGCTATTGCTAGATGCCGAAGAAGTTATTAAAAGTAGCACTGCCTTTTTAAAGGAAATGGAAAAAATAAAATCCCGCTTTCCTGAAAAACCACTTCTAGTAGTTGCAAACAAAATAGACAAACTGAATGCCTCTCAAATCGCAACGCTCAACGCTCAAATACCTAACCTTCATTTACTTTCAGCAAAAAAGAAGGAAGGCGTTACCCAACTTAAAGAAAAACTACTTAGTTTTATAAACACCGGAGCCCTGCGAAACAATAACACCATAGTAACCAATTCTAGACACTATAATGCTTTACTCAAAGCCCTAGAAGAAATAAACAAAGTACAAGAAGGATTAAATAAAAACCTCACCGGCGACCTTTTAGCGATAGACATTCGACAAGCCTTATACCATTTTGGAGAAATTACCGGAGAGATAACCAATGATGATGTATTGGGTAATATTTTTGCTAATTTCTGTATCGGAAAGTAATTAACTTTTCTTTATCTGCTAATAGCCTGTTTTTCTATCATAGATTTCATTTAACGATATGGAAGGAATTACTTTAAAAAAAACAAGTATTTCTTCCCTCCTAGAATCTAGCATAATTTGTAAATTTATTATTGTAGCTCATATAAGAAGTAAATATAGCTCAAAAAATACAATAATTGAGCTTTAAAATTCAT
>MNYN01000061.1 GCA_001873105.1 Flavobacteriaceae bacterium CG2_30_34_30
ACTAGCGATGATGGCAGACATCTGGTAATGATGCCTCATCTTGAACGCTCAACTTTCCCCTGGAATTGGGCACACTATCCTAAAGACAGAAACGATGAAGTGTCGCCTTGGGTTGAGGCTTTTGTAAACGCTAGAAAGTGGCTGGAAACTACTATTAATAAATAATATTTCACAAAATATCTCTGAAAAATGTAAGTTAATTGTATTTTTACGACCTTGAAATTCAGTACCTTTAACTCCTAATTTTTTTTATAATGAAAAAAACACTTTACACCCTTCTCCTCTTTATCTCTTTTGTTAGTTTTAGCCAAGAAAACTCAGAAAAATTTCACCGTGCAAAAATACACTACAATTCTGCTGAAAATTTAAAACAACTTCAAAGCATGGGTGTACCTATGGATCATGGGAACCACAAACCAGGTTATTTTCTAATCTCCGATTTTTCGGATACTGAAATTCAAACAGCAAGAAACCTCGGCCTTCAAGTGGATGTTGAAATTGAAGATGTTCAAAAATTTTATGTAGAACAGAATTTAAATACAAAAAGCTATAGCAACACAAAAAATAATTCCTGCGTTACTGGTGGAAACATCAACTATATAACACCAGTAAACTACAACAATGGCAGCATGGGCGGTTATTTAACCTATGCTGAAATGCTGCAAGAATTAGACGATATGCATGCTCTTTATCCTAATTTAATTTCCGGTAGAAGTAATGTAGGAACCTTTCAAACTGAAGAAGGTCGTGCACTGCAATGGACTAAAATAACAAATAATCCGCAGTCTTCTAATAATAGGCCGCAAGTACTTTACACTGCAATACACCACGCTAGAGAGCCGGCATCCTTATCGCAAACTATCTTTTTTATGTGGTATTTGCTTGAAAATTACAACACTAGCGATGAAATTAAAAATATTGTGGATAATACAGAATTGTATTTTATTCCTGTGGTAAATCCCGATGGCTACATTCGAAATGAAACTACCAATCCAAATGGCGGCGGTATGTGGAGAAAAAACAGACGGAACCATGGCAATGGCACTTTTGGTGTGGACAACAATAGAAATTATGACTATTGGATTAATGGCGACCCAAACCAAAGCGTTTGGAATACTACTGGGACATCCCAAAATACGAATGGGGAAACCTATGCCGGTAGTAATCCATTTTCTGAACCGGAAAACCAAGCCGTAAAATTCTTTGTGGACAATCACAACTTTACTGTTGCCTTAAACGCACATACTTCGGGTGAACTCCTTTTATATCCTTTTGGATATGCCAATAATGTTCCCACTCCCGATGATACTACCTATAGAGGAATTTCGGAAATTATGGTTTCACAAAGTGGGTATGCTAACATTATTTCTGCTGAATTATACCCAGCAGCAGGTGATTCTGATGATTTTATGTATGGTCAAACACAAGACCACAATAAAATATTTGCTTTCACACCCGAGATTGGCCCTCAATTTTGGCCGCCTGAATCTGCTATTATTGGCATTTGCAAAGAAATGATGTTTACTAATATTACTGCAGCAAAATTAACCTCTAATTATGCTGCCATTACCGATACTACACCTGAATTTATTGGAGGTGCAGCTAATTTTAATGCCACTTTTGCCCTAACTAAATATGGACTATCCAGTGTCGGCAATTTTACCGTTAGTATCAATCCAATTTCCACCAACATAGCATCTGTAGGGGCTGCGCAAAATTTTAATAATTTAGCTGTCTTACAAAATGTTTCCGGAAGTATTCCTATTGGACTTGAAGTTGGCACAACCAGTGGTGACGATATCGTTTATGAATTGGTGGTTTTTAATGGAAGTTATGAAGATCGAACTTTAATTACCAAAAAATTTGGCAATCTCTTAACTATCTTTGAAGACAACGGGAATAGTGTCACGACCAATTTCACAAATAATGGTTGGGGTATTACTACGCAAACATTTGTATCGCCTTCCTCTTCAATTACAGATTCGCCAAGTGGAAATTACGGTGCCAATCAAAACAAAACCATCACTCTAAACAGTCCCATTGATTTAGCTGCGGCAACAGGTGCAACTATTTCCTTTTATGCAAAATGGGATATTGAAAACAATTGGGATTATGCCCAATTTGAAATTTCCATCAACAACGGAAGTACATGGATTCCACAATGCGGAAAATTCACGAATCCGGGCAGTACAAACAACGGACAACCTACCGGCGAACCTTTATATGACGGCACACAAACCGAATGGGTATTAGAAGAAATAAATTTAAGTGATTATTTAGGAGAAAGTATTTTAGCTCGTTTCCAATTTGTAACCGATAATAATGTACAAGCAGACGGCTTTTATTTTGATGATTTAAAAGTGAACCTATTAGAAAATACCGTACTTTCAGTAGCAGACCTTTCTAAATTGCCATTTGCAATTTACCCCAATCCGGTGACCGATGTTTTAAATATTCAAACAAACATAAATAATTACGATTTACAACTATATACACTGCAAGGGCAACTTATTTTTGAACAAAAAAACAACAATGGTACCCAAAATATAAACTACAGTAATTTTTCCTCAGGAATGTATTTCTTGGTTTTACACACTGAAAATGGTTCAGAAACCCTAAAATTTATAAAAAAGTAAGAATAGAATTTTTATGAAGACAAAGAGTTACCCCTATAGAAAAGTTAGGAGTAACTCTTTTTTTAATTTAGAATGAATTTCTTTAGTTATTTTTCTTAATTTGCATACCAACTAAGTTTTTTTAATATGATAAAAATAACCCGCCTTTTTGATTTTCCATACTACCAACTCTATAAAAATAACCTCCCTGATTGTCTTGTAACAAAGTATGAGAACGAATGGGTAAAGACCTCCACTCAAGAATACATTAATAAAGCCAATTCTATTTCTAGAGGATTAATCCATTTAGGTATTCAAAAGAACAATAAAATAGCGGTTATTTCAGCTACTAACAGAAGTGAATGGAATATTTTAGATATTGGCATATTACAAGTTGGCGCACAAAATGTACCCATTTATCCTACTATTAGTGAACAAGATTATGAATACATATTAAACCATTCCGAATCTGTTTATTGCTTTGTCTCTAATCAAGAAATTTATGACAAAGTAATGAAAATAAGAAAAAATGTTCCCACCTTAAAAGAAGTATATTCCTTTGATACCATCCCCAAATGTAAAAACTGGAAGGAATTACTAAAATTAGAAAAAGACACCAGATTACAGGAAGAAGTTGAAATACGAAAAAGTGAAGTACTACCAAATGATTTAGCAACCATCATTTACACTTCAGGAACCACCGGAAAACCAAAGGGCGTTATGTTATCCCATCACAACATAGTATCTAATGTATTACACAGTGCTCCTAGAATTCCATTTCAAGAAGGCAGCTCTGTGGCGTTAAGCTTTTTGCCTGTTTGCCATATTTTTGAACGAATGATTTTGTACATCTATCAATATTTTTCCGTATCCATCTATTTTGCAGAATCCATCGAAAAAATAACCGACAACCTTAAGGAAGTACATCCACATGTGATGACTGTGGTACCTAGGTTGTCTGAAAAAGTGTATGATAAAATTTATAGCAAAGGAACTGAATTAACCGGACTAAAAAAGAAATTATTCTTTTGGGCTATTGAATTAGGCCTTAAATATGAACCCTATGGTGCAAATGGATTTTGGTATGAATTGCAATTAAAAATAGCCAGAAAACTAATCTTCAGTAAATGGAAAGAAGCTTTAGGAGGCAAATTAAGTCTTATGGTATCAGGAAGTGCAGCATTACAACCAAGACTCGCTAGAATTTTTGCTGCTGCAGGGATGCCTATCATGGAAGGATATGGGCTTACAGAAACCTCGCCGGTAATATCGGTAAATGATATGCGAAATGGCATGTTTCGAATAGGTACAGTAGGCAAACCTATAGGAGAAACAACAGTAAAAATTGCTGAAGATGGCGAAATTCTAATAAAAGGACCACAAGTGATGTTAGGTTATTATAAAGATGCCGAAAAAACAGCAGAAGCAGTAGAAAACGAATATTTTCATACAGGCGATATTGGTGAAATGGATAAAGACGGTTTCCTTAAAATTACCGATCGTAAAAAAGAAATGTTTAAAACATCTGGCGGTAAATATATAGCACCTCAACTACTTGAAAATGAAATGAAACAATCCATGTTTATTGAGCACATTATGGTGATAGGCGACGGTGAGAAAATGCCGGCAGCATTCATACAGCCCAACTTTGACTTTGTAAAAGAATGGGCTAAAAGAAAAAAAATAGACATAGGAACAACCTTAAAAGACCTCTGCGAAAACGAACAAGTCATAGCCCGCATTCAAGAAGAAGTGGATCTCCACAATGAAGGCTTTGGAAAATGGGAAAAAATTAAACGTTTTGAACTCACCCCCGATGTGTGGAGTATTGAACAAGGACACCTTACTCCTACTATGAAATTAAAAAGACGCATTGTGAAGGAAATGTATAAAGATTTGTATGTTAAGATTTATGGCATCCATTAGGCTTTGCAAATACCAAGTTTTCTGAACTAAAAACATACCTTAGATTAAAAATTAATACAATTTTAACATGTTTTGCATTTTTTTCATACTTTTATTAGTAACTAACTAATACATTAAAAAAATGAAAACAAAAAACTTTCTAGTTTCCGGTATTGCTGGGGGAATTGTTTATTTCCTCCTGGGATGGTTATTTTATGGTATCTTGTTTAAAGATTTCTTTCCCCCCCAAGAAGAAAGCATGCAAGCAATGCTCTTAATATTCCTTGGCTGTTTATCGTATAGTTTATTTATTGCCTATATTTATACTAAATGGGCACAAATAAGTACCATAACCACTGGTGCACAAGCAGGGGCAATTATAGGAATATTTACTACTTTAATATTTAATTTTTTTAATATGGCAATGAACCCAGAAGCAACATATGAACTATTTGCTATGGATGCCGGCATTTCGATTGTATCCTCTGCAATATTAGGAGCTGCTATAGCTGCTGTTAATGGCAAAATGGGGTAACACCCTTGTAATCGTTTTACTGCTAAACTCCGCTAATTCCTTTAGTGGAGTTTTTTTATGAAAAATTATTATTATTTTATTATGCACGCATAGTATTTTTTTTGTAACTTAGCATTTAATTATTTCTTTTTAAATGAAAGATAAAACCATAGATTACGTCTTAAGAACAACTTGGCAAGCAGTTACCAAAATGTATAATGAAGAGGCTGCAAAATTTGACAGTACTATGGCAACCGGATTTGCACTGTTAAGCATCGATCCCGAAGAAGGCACTCCTTCTACCTCTCTTGGTCCAAAAATGGGAATGGAGGCCACCAGTCTCTCAAGAACATTAAAAGCTATGGAAGACCGAGGATTAATCACCAGAAAACCAAATCCTGAAGATGGAAGAGGTGTTTTAATACACTTAACCGATTTTGGTAAAGAAAAGAGAGAATATTCTAGAGATCGCGTATTAAAATTTAACGATGCTGTGCAGCATAAAGTTTCCGTAGAAAAAATGAATATTTTTTTTGAAGTGATGGAAACCATCAATGAAATGATTGCCAATAAAAAAATATATACTAACGAATTAGTAAATAAACATTATGAGTAAGAGAAGAATAAACAAAGTAGCCGTAATAGGTTCCGGTATTATGGGAAGCGGTATTGCCCTCCACTTTGCCAACATTGGTGTAGAAGTTTTGCTTTTAGATATTGTTCCCCGTGAGCTTAATGAAACAGAAAAGAAAAAAGGGCTAAGCCTAAAAGATAAAGCCGTAAGAAACCGACTCGTAAATGACTCCTTATTGGGAGCCATTAAATCAAAACCATCACCAACCTACCATGCTAATTTTGCTAAAAGAATCACCACCGGAAATCTAGAAGATGATATTGCAAAAGTAAAAGATGTTGATTGGATTATCGAGGTGGTTATTGAACGCCTAGACATCAAACAGCAAGTATTTGCAACTTTAGACAAACACCGCACTCCCGGAACATTAATTTCTTCAAATACTTCCGGAATTCCTATACATTTTATGAGTGAAGGCCGAAGTGAAGATTTTCAAAAACATTTCTGCGGAACGCATTTCTTTAATCCTGCCCGCTATTTAAAACTCTTTGAAATTATTCCTGGTCCAAAAACATCTAAAGAAGTATTAGACTTCCTTAATGAATATGGCGAAAAATTCCTCGGAAAAACATCGGTTATCGCAAAGGACACTCCTGCTTTCATAGGAAACCGTGTGGGAATTTTTGGAATCCAAAGCCTTTTTCACCAAGTAAAAGAAATGGGACTTTCAGTAACTGAGGTTGATAAACTTACTGGTCCAGTAATTGGTCGTCCAAAATCAGCAACATTTCGTACTGTGGATGTAGTTGGTCTTGATACCTTAGTTCATGTTGCAAATGGAATTTACGAAAACTGCAAAGAAGACGAAGCACACGATCTATTTAAACTCCCATCATTTATTGAAAAAATGGTAGAAAACAAATGGTTGGGAAGCAAAACAGGACAAGGTTTTTATAAAAAAGTGGGTAAAGACATTTTAGAACTAGACCTCAATACCCTAGAATATAAAGCCTCCGAAAAAGTAAATTTTGCAACCTTAGAAAAAACAAAAACCATCGACAAACCTATTGATCGTTTTCCAATTTTAGTAGCGGGTGAAGATAAAGCAGGCGAATTTTACCGAAAAAACTTTGCCGGAATGTTTGCTTATGTTTCTAACAGAATTCCAGAAATATCTGACGAACTTTACAAAATAGATGATGCCATGAAAGCAGGTTTCGGTTGGGAAAATGGCCCTTTTGAAATCTGGGATTCTATAGGGGTTGAAAAAGGTCTCGAACTTATTAAGGCAGATGGCCTTTCAGCTGCACCTTGGGTAAACGAAATGCTGGCTTCCGGAAATAAAACTTTTTATACCGTAAAAAACGGAGCTACCTATTTTTATGACATTCCGTCCAAGAAACAAACCAAAGTGCCTGGTCAAGATGCGTTCATTATTTTAAACAACATTCGTGAAAGCAAAAAAGTGTGGAGTAATGATGAGGCAATTATACAAGACTTGGGCGATGGTATTCTTAATTTAGAATTTCAATCTAAAATGAACACTATTGGTGCAGGAGTTTTACAGGGCATGAATAAAGCTATTGATTTAGCCGAAAAAGAATACAATGGGTTAGTTATAGGAAATCAAGCAGCAAACTTTTCTGTAGGTGCAAACATTGGAATGATTTTTATGATGGCGGTAGAGCAAGAATATGACCAACTGAATATGGCAGTAAAAATGTTTCAAGATACCATAATGCGTGTGCGCTACTCCTCTATTCCAGTAGTAGTTGCACCACACGGCATGACCTTAGGCGGTGGATGCGAAATGACCATGCATGCCGATAAAGTAGTTGCCGCTGCTGAAACCTATATCGGTCTTGTAGAATTTGGTGTAGGGTTAATACCTGGAGGAGCAGGATCAAAAGAAATGACATTAAGAGCTTCTGATACCTTCCATAAAAACGATGTTGAATTAAACAGACTCCAAGAATATTTTTTAACAGTAGCAATGGCTAAAGTTTCTACTTCTGCTTATGAAGCATATGATTTAGGTATTCTTCAAAAAGGAAAAGATATTGTAGTGGTTAACAAAGACCGCCAACTTGCCGAAGCAAAAAAACAAGCGCTACTTCTTGCCGAAGCCGGTTACACAAAACCAATACAACGAACTGATATTAAAGTGTTGGGCAAACAAGCACTAGGCATGTTTCTTGTCGGTACCGATTCTATGCTTGCAAGTAACTACATAAGTGAACACGATAAAAAAATAGCAAACAAACTTGCCTACGTTATGGCAGGTGGCGATTTGTCAGAACCAACATTGGTAAGCGAACAGTATTTGTTAGATGTAGAAAGAGAAGCTTTCTTAAGTCTTACTACAGAAAGAAAAACCATGGAAAGAATTCAAAATATGTTAAAAACAGGGAAACCGCTTCGTAATTAGTATTAAGTATTAAGACGGAAGTATTAAGACGGAAGTATTAATACAAAAATATTATGACGGAAAATAAAGCAAATAAAAAAAATAAAGTTTGGGCATAAAAGTCTTAATACTTAATTCTCAAATCTTAATACTATAAAACATGCACAATTTCGAAAAACTTAAAATATGGCAAAAGACAATGGATATTGCTGTTGAAGTTTATGAAATTTCCCTAAAGTTACCTGAAGATGAAAAGTTCAATCTAATTCATCAGGTAAAAAAATGTGCCGTATCGATTCCTTCCAATATAGCTGAAGGTTCCGGTAGAAATTCTAATAAAGAATTTGTTCAATTTCTTGGGATTGCAAACGGCTCTACTTTTGAATTAATAACACAATTAATACTTGCTAAAAGATTAAAACTAGTTAACGATGAAGTTGTACAACCAATTATCAACCAATTAGTAGAAGTTTCAAATATGAATTTCTCCTTTCAAAAAACATTAAAAAACAATAACTAATAAAGTTTGAGTATAAAAGTCTTAATACTTAATACTCAAATCTTAATACTATTAAATATGAAAACAGCATACATAGTAAAAGGATACCGAACAGCAGTTGGAAAAGCACCAAAAGGCGTATTCCGTTTTAAAAGAACTGATGAATTAGCCGCAGAAACCATTCAGTTTATGATGGAAAAAATACCACAATTAGACAAACTTCGTATTGATGATGTCATGGTAGGAAACGCCATGCCAGAAGGTGCACAAGGTTTAAATATGGGACGTTTTATCTCACTAATGGGTTTAAAAACCATTGATGTTCCAGGAGTTACTGTGAATAGATTTTGTTCTTCCGGATTAGAAACTATTGCTATGGCAACTGCTAAAATTCAATCTGGTATGGCTAATTGCATTATTGCAGGTGGTGCAGAAAGCATGAGTGCAGTACCTATGTCAGGATACAAAACAGAGCTTAGCTACGATATAGCAAAATCAGGTCATGAAGATTATTACTGGGGAATGGGTAATACTGCCGAAGCCGTTGCCAATAAATATAAAGTATCAAGAGAAGACCAAGATGCCTTCGCTTTTAATTCGCACATGAAAGCTTTAAAAGCACAAGAAGAGGGAAAATTTGATGAGCAAATAGTACCTATAACCGTAAACCAAATTTATGTAGATGAACAAGGAAAAAAATCAACACGATCCTATACCGTAACGAAGGATGAAGGTCCTAGAGCAGGTACAAGTTTAGAGATACTTGCTAAATTGCCCGCCGTTTTTGCCGCCGGAGGTAGTGTAACTGCAGGAAACTCCTCACAAATGAGTGATGCAGCTGCCTTTGTCATAGTAATGAGTGAAGAAATGGTAAAAGAATTGAATCTGGAGCCAATAGCACGATTGGTTAGCTATGCTGCAGCGGGTGTTGAACCAAGCTTAATGGGAATTGGACCAGTAAAAGCAATACCTAAAGCACTAAAACAAGCTGGATTAAAGCAAGAGGATATATCACTTATTGAATTAAACGAGGCTTTTGCTTCGCAATCTATAGCAGTTATTCGCGAACTAGGTCTTAATTCAGATATAGTAAACGTAAACGGTGGTGCCATAGCATTAGGACATCCTCTAGGATGTACCGGAGGGAAACTTTCTGTTCAACTCTTTGATGAAATGCGCAAAAGAAACCTAAACAATAAATACGGCATCGTTACTATGTGTGTTGGAACAGGACAAGGAGCGGCGGGAGTTTATGAGTTTCTTAAATAGAATATAGAGAAGAGAAAAGAGAGAAGAGATGAAACGTTTGCGACATAATTACAAAAACTTGAAGATTTGGCAATTAGGGTTGAAAATTCCAAATGATATTTTAGACTTATTAATAGAATTTCCAAAACATGAAAAATATGATTTGAGTTCTCAAATTAGTTCCTGTTCTGTTTTTATTCCTAGCAATGTAGCTGAAGGCTCTTCTACAACAAACAAAGCATTTAGCCACTTTCTTGATATAGCTTTAGGCTCCTCATTTGAACTTGGCACACAACTTTTAATAGCAAATCATAGAAAATATATTAATCAAAATCAACTTGAAGTAGTAGAAAATAAAATTGAAGAATTTCAGAAGATGACTATGAGTTTTCAAAATAACTTGAACTAACAAAATCTATATTCTCAATTCTATTTTCTCTTTTCTAATATGGATAAATAATAACAAAAGTACCATGGAAAATAATTCAATTAATAAAGTTTCCCTTCTACGCGGAGGTCAATTTATCGTAAAACAAACCGCCTGTGAAGATGTATTCACTCCTGAAGATTTTAGTGAGGAACAAAAAATGATGCGCGACTCTGTAAAAGAGTTTGTTGACCGAGAAATTTGGCCAAATAAAGCCCGTTTTGAAAATAAAGATTATGCATTTACCATTGAGGTTATGCGTAAAGCAGGCGATTTAGGTCTTCTGGGAATAACCGTGCCGGAGGCTTATGGCGGTCTAGGTATGGATTTCGTAACTACCATGCTGGTTTGCGATTATATTTCGGGAGCCACTGGGTCTTTTAGTACTGCTTTTGGTGCGCATACCGGTATAGGTACATTGCCAATCACTCTTTATGGCACCGAAGCACAAAAACAAAAATATGTGCCTAAACTAGCAACCGGCGAATGGTTTGGCTCTTATTGCCTAACAGAACCCGGAGCAGGTAGCGATGCTAATAGTGGTAAAACAAAAGCTGTGCTTTCAGCTGATGGAAAATACTATAGCATTTCCGGACAAAAAATGTGGATTACCAATGCCGGTTTCTGTAACACCATGATTGTATTTGCAAGAATAGAAGACGACAAAAACATAACAGGTTTTATTGTAGAAAATGATCCGTCAAATGGAATTTCTACCGGTGAAGAAGAAAAAAAATTAGGAATTCACGGCTCATCCACCCGACAAGTGTTCTTTAATGAAACAAAAGTCCCAGTAGAAAACATGCTTGCCGGTCGTGGCGAAGGATTTAAAATAGCAATGAATGCCTTAAACGTAGGAAGAATTAAATTAGCTGCAGCTTGTTTAGATGCACAACGAAGAGTAATTAGCAACTCTGTAAAATATGCCAATGAACGCATACAATTTAAAACGCCAATTGCTCAATTTGGTGCTATCAAACAAAAACTTGCTGAAATGGCAACCGCTGCTTATGTAGGTGAAAGTGCCTCCTATCGTGCCGCTAAAAATATTGAAGATCGCATTGTAGCCAGAAAAGCCGAAGGCAATACCCATCAAGAAGCAGAACTAAAAGGTGTAGAAGAATACGCCATTGAATGTTCTATATTAAAAGTAGCCGTTTCCGAAGACATTCAAAATTGCTCGGATGAAGGCATCCAAATATTTGGCGGAATGGGATTTTCAAAAGATACCCCTATGGAGGCTGCGTGGCGAGATGCACGTATTGCAAGAATTTATGAAGGAACCAACGAAATCAACCGAATGCTTGCCGTGGGCATGCTCGTTAAAAAAGCGATGAAAGGGCATGTAGATTTACTAGGTCCTGCTACAGCTGTAGGAGAAGAATTAATGGGAATTCCATCTTTTGATGCACCCGATTATTCCGAGCTGTTTTCTGAAGAAAAAGCAATGGTTGTGAAATTAAAAAAAGTATTCTTAATGGTTGCCGGTGGTGCTGTTAAAAAATATGGTGAAGACATCGAAGAACAACAACAATTATTGCTCAATGCTGCTGACATTTTAATTGAAATTTATATGGCAGAATCTGCCATCTTACGTTCCGAAAAAAATGCAAAACGTTTTGGTGAAGACAAGCAGAAAGAACAAATTGCGATGGCCAAGTTAAATCTTTACAACGCAGTAGAGAAAGTAACCTCGGCAGCTAAAACTGGAATTTTATCTTTTGCAGTGGGCGACGAACAAAAAATGATGCTTATGGGTTTAAATCGGTTTACAAAATATACCAATTATCCAAACATTATCGGCCTAAGAAAAACGATAGCAGAAAAAGTGATTGCAGAAAATATGTATCCTTTTTAAAAACCATATCTAACCCTTCAAGGGTTTAAAACCCTTGAAGGGTTACTTTATTTTTTGGGGCATTTTTTTTAAAAAATTGGTAATTAGTATTTAAAAAAATCTAACCCACAAAATACATTTTCAGTTTGCCCCTATTTTTTACATCAATTTCACCGCGATATTCACACGTCCATGTATCTTTTATTAATTCATAGGTGCCTTGACTTACATTTATTTTTCCGGGTTCCGACATTGCTTCCATTCTGGAGGCAACATTTACGGTATCTCCCCAAATGTCGTACGCAAACTTTTTACTACCCACTACCCCTGCCACTACAGGACCGGAGTTTATGCCTATCCTAATATCAAAAGTTAGGTCATTGATAGCTATATTATTTTTTGTTTCCTCAACAAAGGCAGTAATTTCTTTTGCCGCCAATATCATTTTATGGGCATGATTGTCTTCTGATACATTCAATCCGCCGGCACACATGTAGGCATCGCCTATGGTTTTAATTTTTTCTAATCCGTGCTTTTCTATAATGGTATCAAACTTTGAGAAATAAAAATCAACGGTTTCTACCAAGGTTTCCGGTGACAGGTTTTCCGAATAGCTGGTAAACCCTTTAAAATCAGTAAATAAAACAGTAACTGCCTCATGTTTTTTCGCTTTTACTTTGCCATTTAATTTTAATTCATTGGCGGTTTCTTCCGGAAGAATATTTAGCAATAAACGATCGGAACGGTCTCGCTCTTCCTCGATGATTTTTTTAGTTTTTCTGATAAACAAATAACGCCTATACCAAAGTATGGCTAAAATTCCAATAAAAAATAAGGCTATGGCGGTAGCAAAGGTTACAATGCGCTGTGTTTTCCTTTTTTGCTCCAAAAGGTCAACCTCTATTTGCTTTTGTGAAACCTCAAAATCTGTTCGTAAATCTGCTATTTGCTGTACGTTTTCTAAATTAATAATACTGTCACGATACGCAATGTGTTGTTTGTAATGTTTTAAAGAAGCTACTTGATTTCCGTTTGATTCATAGAGTTTGGAAAGGGTTAAGTTTGCATCGCTAATTTGTTCTTTTAACTTATATTGCGTAGCTAAATCCAGACTTCTTTGGGCATAGTTCAAAGCCTTTAAAAAATCCTTTCGTCTCAAATAAATATCAGACATATAGGTCAGATATACCGAAATGGGATAATAATCTTCCAATTCCTCCAGCAAAACCAAAGCTTCATTTATGTGTTGTTCCGCCAGCGCATCTTTGCCCTGTTCCGCATACACCATTCCTACATTACCCAAATTATACGCTGTTCCTATAGGATAGTTTACTTGCTTAAAAAGCAAACCGGATTCTTCAAAGTAACCCAATGCCTTTTCAAAATGTTCGTTTTTGAACGCTTCATCACCAGCATTTAATAAGGCTGATGCCAGGGTGAGCGAATCCTCTGTTTTTCGTAATATGTCAATCGATTTTGAATAATAATTTTCGGCATTAACTGCATTTCCTATTTTAGAATACACATCGGCTATGGTAAGATAGGCACCACCCTCAAAGGATTTATCCTCTAACTTTGAAGCGGCTTCACTTCCTTTTATAAAGGACTCCAACGCCATAGTCAAATTGCCAGCTCGTTGATAAGCTTGTCCTCTTTGGCTAAAGCCCCTGTAGAGATAATTGAAATTTCCACTCTCAGTGGCTAAGGTGATTAATTCTTTAGAATAATTCAATGATTCTTCTATATCATTGGCGGTATTAAAAGACAAATTGCGCAGAAGTTCAAGTTTATCCACCCCAGTGATATTTCCTTCCTCATAAATTACTTTCAAGCTGTCCGCCAATTTCCTATCCTGAGCAAAACTAACTTGTAAGCAAAGCAAGAGGTAAGCTACTAAAACACACCTACTATTGCTTTTGAAGAACATAGTTACATTATTGATTGATCCTAATTTTTGGATCCTGATTGTATGTAACTGCATCTACCGTATAGCTAATGCCATACGATTCAATGGTATTTGCAGGAAAAGCACCAATGATTCCTTTCCAAGTGCCATCAGGTTGAAGCTGGGGGTCTGTACTGAATACATCACTGCCTCCGGTTTCGTAGATACCGGTAATTCCTCCTATATCTCCCCCTTTTTGAAAAACAACAATATAGCCGGATTTGACGTTTGTAGTTAAGTTATCATCCTCGGTTTGTGTACTTCCAACACTTACGCCATCTGAAATGGTGGGTGGAAACGGATTTGCTTTGGTTGCACTAATGGTAATGGTTACTGTGGTTGGATCTGTTTTGCACATTATGAATAGTTTTTGTTGGTTATTAGAAAGTTAAGATACTTAAATGATTGATATAATGTACATCTGTTTAAATGAATGATACCTTTTTCTGTCCGAAGGCCTTATATTATTTATCCGACGATTAATAGAGTTGCTATTTTTTTTTCTAAAATCATTAAATTTTTTAAGTACTTAAATTCCTACAAAACTGTATTTTACCTGGATGCAAGCTCAAAATAACGGGCGGCACCTTTATTCCTTTCCGGTACATAAGTAAAACCAAGAAATTTGAACCAAGTCATTTGTTTCGGGTGGTTTGATGTAGAATAAATGATACAAGTACACCCTAAATAATTTGCCATCTCATCCTTTAGAATTTTCCTAAGGTCAAAACTTATTTTCAATGCGTGATTATCCATAAGTTTACTGGCAAGAAAAAAAGTTTCATATTTTTTAATACCTATAACATAAAATCCTAAAATGGCGATTGGTTGACCGTCAGCGGTTTTCCAAATTTTTGACAATCCATCTATATCACATAATTTAAGCTTATTGACCGCAAAATCAAATGCATTCTTAATACCTTTATTATCTTGAAGTGCCCATTCACTTTCCGAAAGAAACCAAGGGTTATTTAAAACATATAAAATATCTTCAAAGCTTATATCATTAAAAATTTGATACATAAAAGGGATTTGTATTTGTTAAATTTAAATAAAAAATATACTAAACAACAAACAATCTTTTTAAAACTTGGAATACATTCCTATTAAAAACTCCAAAGTCATATCTTTGAAAAAATAACAATTTACCAAATAAACTAGTTTGTAACTTTAACGAATTCAAAAGGCGGCAATTAATTTTAAATTTATATATTTATTTCAAAACTAAACAAGTTCATGAAACTATTCATTCTCCCCTTTATTTTCGTTGCATTTTTCATTTCAACGGCACAGACAGACCAACAAATTTATACCATTATCTCCAATGTTTCCTCTGAAAGGATTGAAAAGGATGTGACCCAATTAGTCAATTTCGGTACGCGACACACCTTGAGCGATACCGTGTCAAACTCTCGTGGTATAGGAGCTGCTCGTCGCTGGATTAAAAGCGAATTGGAAAGTATCTCCAAAGATTGCAACAACTGCTTAAACGTTTTTTACCAAAAAGATTTGGTTAAAGCAAATACCAATGCTCGCATTCCTTTTGATGTTTGGGTAGTGAATGTTGTAGCCATTCAAAAAGGAACAAAATATCCTAACCGATATATTATAATGAGTGGTGATATTGACTCGCGCGTGAGTGACCCTAACGATTTTACCTCCGACTCTCCAGGTGCAAACGACAATGCCTCCGGAATGGCAGGCACGATAGAAGCTGCACGAGTTCTCTCAAAATACCAATTTGAAAGCAGTATAATGTATGTAGGTCTTTCGGGCGAGGAACAAGGTCTTTTTGGCGGAACCGGTCTTGCTGCTTATGCCAAAGAAAAAGGTTGGGAAATCATAGGTGTATTCAACAACGATATGATAGGCAATATTAAAGGCATGAATGGCGTAGTTAGCAACCGAGATTTTCGTATTTTTTCAGAACCAGTACCTCCAACAGAAACCGAACAACAACGCAATGCCCGTCGTT
>MNYN01000035.1 GCA_001873105.1 Flavobacteriaceae bacterium CG2_30_34_30
TAGCCGCTCAGTTATACTCAGAATTTAAACAGATTTTTCCGGAAAACGCTGTAGAATATTTTGTTTCCTATTACGATTATTACCAACCGGAAGCCTACATACCCAGTAGCGGAACCTATATTGAAAAAGACCTTTCCATAAACGAAGAAATTGAAAAAATGCGTTTAAGCACCACCTCTTCTCTGCTTTCAGGAAGACGCGATGTGCTAGTTGTAGCCTCAGTGTCTTGCTTATACGGTATCGGAAATCCGGTAGAATTTAAGAAAAATGTTATTTCTATTGAAAAGGGGCAAGTTATATCAAGAACAAAATTACTACATCAACTGGTGCAAAGTTTGTATTCTAGAACAGAAGCAGACTTCAATCGGGGAAATTTTAGAATAAAAGGCGATACAGTAGATATATTCCCAAGTTATGCAGATGATGCTTTTCGCATTCATTTTTTTGGTGATGAAATTGAAGAAATCGAAGCGTTTGACATAAAAACCAATGCTGTTATTGAAAAATACGAACGCCTAAATATTTATCCTGCAAATATGTTTGTTACCTCTCCGGATGTATTGCAAGGAGCGATTTGGCAAATTCAGCAAGACCTAGTAAAACAAGTAGATTACTTTAAAGAAATAGGAAAACATTTAGAAGCAAAAAGACTGGAAGAACGTACCAACTTTGACCTAGAAATGATACGTGAGCTTGGATATTGCAGTGGAATTGAAAACTATTCTCGCTACTTAGACGGAAGAATGCCCGGCACACGCCCTTTTTGTTTGTTAGATTATTTTCCTAGCGATTTTTTAATGATGGTAGATGAAAGTCATGTTTCCATACCGCAGGTTAGTGCAATGTATGGAGGAGATCGATCGCGCAAAGAAAACTTAGTGGAATATGGATTTAGACTTCCTGCTGCTATGGATAATCGTCCTTTGAAATTTGAAGAATTTGAAGCCTTGCAAAATCAGGTGGTTTATGTAAGTGCAACTCCTGCAGATTATGAATTAGAAAAAAGTGGCGGCGTATATGTAGAGCAAATCATTCGCCCCACAGGTTTACTGGATCCACCAATAGAGGTGCGACCAAGTCTAAACCAGATTGATGATTTATTGGAAGAAATACAACTTTGTGTAGAAAAAGACGAACGAGTTTTAGTAACCACACTAACAAAACGGATGGCAGAGGAATTGACAAAATACATGACTAGAATCAACATTCGTTGCCGTTATATCCATAGTGATGTAGATACGCTAGAACGCGTGGAGATTATGCAAGATTTACGATTAGGACTTTTTGATGTTTTAATAGGTGTAAATTTGCTTAGAGAAGGTTTGGATTTGCCCGAAGTATCACTAGTAGCCATTTTAGATGCAGATAAAGAAGGCTTTCTGAGAAGCGAGCGCTCTCTTACACAAACGGTTGGAAGAGCTGCTAGAAACATCAACGGAAAAGCAATAATGTATGCTGATAAAATTACAAGAAGTATGCAAGCCACAATAGACGCTACCAATTACAAGCGGGAAAAGCAAATGGCTTATAATATAAAAAATAAGATTACTCCTACTCAAATTAAAAAAAGCCTAGATAATGCTTTAAGCAAGCCAAAAACACCTCACTATAGTTTTGAAGAACTGGAAATACAAGCTGCCGAAGCAGAAACACAATACTTTACAAAACCTCAAATAGAACAACAAATTCGCGATACCAGAAAAGCCATGGAAACCGCTGCAAAAGAACTAGACTTCCTACAAGCGGCAAGATTACGTGATAAAATAAGTGCCTTGCAAAAGCAAATAGAAAAGGTTTTATAAAACCATATTTTAAATATTTAAAAAGGAACTTAAAGATATTCCATAAATTTAATTGCATTTCAATAGAAAGCCAATTGAAATTTAATCCTCATTTCTTTTAAATTTTAGCGATTAACCCTTCTAGGGTTTAAAACCCTAGAAGGGTTGTATTCCATTTCAAAAGTACTTTTATAGTTATTCTTTATTCCAACCCTAATTAATTGTAGTTGGTTTCTATTGAATTAGCGGCATAAAATTTATTTAAATAGGTATATCGCTTATACACATATTTTGCATTTAAATAACTCAAAACTAAACCTGGATAACCATCAAATATGCCCAATTTAAGTATATAATGTTGAAAAAACGTAAACGGTGGTTTAATACAAAAATGAAATAAATTAGATTTCTTTTTTTTTAAAAAAAGTTCCTTTGCCTTCAACCTTGCATAATGTTTTCTTTTAGCTTCATAATGTGCAAAATCTTTATATGGAAAATGGTTTAAATAATTTTTTAAAATTCCTGTTTCACCAGTAACTTCAAGTTTTTCATGCACTAACAAATCTTTACGATAATGTGCTTTGTCTTTCTGAAATAATCGGTGTATTTTATCTGTTTGACGTCCACCAAATCGAAGTTGTTTTCCGTTAAAAAAAATTTTACGTTTTATATAGTAGGCGGCTGATGCATTTGAGCTGGATACGGTATTTAAAATTTCATCACCTAATATTTGTGGTATTCGTTCATCGGCATCTATAAACAATATCCAAGAGTTTGTTGCCAATGAACAGGCAAAATTTCGTTGTTCTGTGAAATTATTAAACTTTTTTTGAACTAATTTTATGTTCTTATATGCTTTTATTACTTCTACCGTACCATCCGTACTATAAGAATCTACCACAATTATTTCATCGGCAAAAGCCAAATTTTCAAGCACTTGTTGGATGTGTACTATTTCGTTATAAGTTATAAGTAAAGCGGTTATTTTAGGTCTTTCTTGTAGTTTCATCTATAATATTAAATCTTAATTTAAGGGGAAGAAAGATACTTAATTTAAATATAAATAGGTATGCCTTAATAAACGTTTACAACAAGTGATATAATAAATGATTATGACATTCCTTTTTCAAAAAAAGTAGGTGGTTTTAGATAGGACTTGAATGTGAAAAAATTTAATTTTTTGCGAATTTTAATTTTTCTAATTAAATTTAAAGGTTTCGGTTTTAGATAAGATTTATCTTTATATAAAAAATCAATCGCGGCATCAACAATACGTTTGCTTGATTTTCCATCATTGTAAGGATGCATTTCATAATTATATTTTTTTATATTTTCAATCAATTCCTCCGGATTTTTAAGAACATATTGTAATGCCATGGTAAGTTCATGGGACTGTGTAATATTGCATAAGTGATTTCCGGGTCGATTGTTACGATAGGTAACAACAGGCTTTTCTTGCAATAAGAATTCATATATAGCAGAAGTAGTGTCAGCAAACATAACATCTGCTTTTTTATATAATGGAATCAAATCTGTAGTATCATAAAAAGTGAGAAATTCGTTTTCTAAATGCTTAAATTTTTCAACTATTTTTTTATCCATTTTAGGGTGAAAGACAATCATCCAAAGGTATTTCCCTGAAGAGGACAACTTATTAATTTCATTAAATATTTCTTCAGAATGTGCCAAGCTTAATCGTGGTGTAAAGGTGGAAGAAACTAATATTACCGGTTTTTCATTTTTACTTATTTTTTGTAGTGGAAAAAGTCCATCTACTTTAGACCAACCTGTCTCCACAACATCAAAATAGCCAAATTTTTCTGCAAGATTTTTAAACTTTTCAGTTGTATTTTTACCCTGAGTGCAATACAAATCAAACCAACCACGTATATTAAAATGCCCTTTGTTTTCTTTGCGTTTTCCTACTGAAAATCCGTGAAAGATTTGTATTTTAATTCCCGGGAAAAAATCAGGTACAGAATTACTTGAACATAAAACAATTTGCGGATCGTATTGAAGTACTTCATTTACCGTTAATAAAACGTTACTCAAGTCAGAAAAATAAAGAATTGTTTCTTTTTCCTCAGCAAAATATTTAACACTATAACCTCTGCTCTGAATTTCAGTTACAAGAGGTTTTCCTATTGGAATTCCGTAAGCATAGGAAATATAGATTAAAAACCGATAATTCATAGAAAAATGTAATTTGAATATTAGTCGGAATAAAATTAAAAATATACTTTTTTTAAATACATTTTTTATACTACTCCTTTATGTTTAACAAATCTTTTTTTTCGATACGTTAAACTTCTATTAAACCTATTCCTATTTTTGTGTTCTAAATAAAAGAGAAGTAACTTTATAAAAATACTTAAAAAATTTATGAACTATTTAAATTTAAACAAAGAGAAAAATAAAAATACGGTAAATGAGCTAAATATTCTATTAGCAGACTATCACGTATATTATCAAAAATTGCGTAACTTTCACTGGAATATAGTAGGCAAAAGTTTTTTTAATTTGCATATCAAGTTTGAGGAAATGTATGACGATGCGATTTTAAAAATTGATGAACTGGCAGAACGAATATTAACTCTTCGTTTTCAGCCTATTAGCAATTTTAGCTTATACTTAAAAATGTCCAATTTAAATGAATCTAATTCTGATTTGACAGACCTAAAAATGGTAGAAACGCTGCTAAAAGACCATGGTATTTTAATTCAACAAATGCGAAAAACTTCTGAATTAGCCGTTAAAGCCGGAGATGAGGGAACCATAGATTTACTTGGTGCTTATATTAGAGATTTAGAAAAAACCAGTTGGATGCTAGATGCTTGGCGAATGAATGCCTCCGAAAACCATCCAAAAACATAAAATAACCAACCCTTACATTTTATATGTTTACCGATTTTAACTTAGGAAATGCTCTAGAAAAATTAATAGAAAAACTTTCCGGATGGGGAGAAGAAATTATTTTAAAAGTTCCTAATTTTATTCTTGCCATACTGGTTTTTATCCTTTTTTGGAATTTAGGCAAGTATTTTAGCAAGTTTTTAAAGAATATACTACTAAAAAAAGTTGGTCAGGAATCAGTAAAAAGTATCATAGCCAGAACCACTTTTGTTGTAATTGTAGTTATCGGATTTTTTATTGCCCTTGGCATACTAGACCTTGATAAAATATTAACTTCTGTTCTTGCTGGTGCCGGCGTTATAGGTCTAGCTATTGGTTTAGCACTTCAAGGTACTTTAAACAATACTTTTTCAGGTGTTATTCTCTCGTTTTTACCAAATATTCAAATAGGCGATTGGATTGAAACCAACAGCCATGAGGGCAGGGTAATCGATATTAATTTGAGAAGTGTAACCGTTTTAGAAGCAGACAATAATTTTGTTTTGATTCCTAACTCCAAAATAATTGAATCTCCTTTTAAAAATTATTCACATACAGAGCGTTCACGAATAAATATTACTTGTGGTGTTGGGTATGAAAGTGATTTAGAGTTTGTAAAAAAAATAACCTCAGAGGCAATCCTAGAACTATTTCCACAAAATGCCAATGAAGAGATTGAATTTTTCTATACTGGTTTTGAAGACAGCTCCATAAATTATCTCCTTCGGTTTTGGGTAAATGCCAAAGACCGAAAAGATATTCTTTTAACTCAAAGCAAAGGCATTATGGCTATTAAGAAAGCCTATAACGAAAATAAAATTAACATCCCATTCCCAATTCGTACATTGGATTTTGCTAAAAATAAATTTCGATCAGAAACTCTTAGCATTATTAATAAAAAAGAAATAGAAGAATAGCGGTTTCCCCACTTTCTTCTATTTTTTTTATTTTTTTAAAACCCGACACCAAGTCCAAATGATAAGCGCACCCCATCCGCACCATTGAAAGCATTAAATGTTGCGCTGATATTGTCTGCTCCCACTATCCAAAATCCACCTCCATACGAGTTATGCCATAGTTCAGAATTTTCGCTTCTATACCAAACTCTACCCACATCATAACCCGCAAAAACACCCACTTGTAAAGGAAGTAATCCCGTTTTGAAGGAATTAAAACTATATCGCAAGTCTGCACTTGAAAGAAACGAGGTTTTACCTGTAAAACGTTCATTTCTAAAAGCTCGTAAACCTGTGTTTCCGCCAAGCGTTGCTGCCTGATAAAATTCAAAATCGTCACCTAGGAGAATTTGTGCAGAAACATCTGTTTTTAAAACTAGTTTTCTGTTTGTAGAAATGGCATTATAAAATCCTAATCGTGGTTTTAAATAGCCGAAAGTTTTTGATTCTTCCAAATTAGTTGTTCCTCCTGCAACTAAATCAAAAAGCATGCCTCGAGTTGGGTTTAAAGCATTGTCAACGCTTTTGTAGGTATATGCGGACTCTAGAGTTAAAAAATAAGTTCTATCCTCAATGCCTACAATCGGATTTTGTGAAAGAAATCGATCTGGGGTGATTTCAATATCCACTGTTTCTCCTCTAGCTTTTAACTGAAAGGAGCTTCCAAAATTGCCATTTTTCTTTAAACCAATTTCTGCTGCTAGGATTCGCCATCGCACTCTATTAAAATCTAAACCAAGAGCATCCTCTTGGTTTTTTGTTTCGTTTCCAAATCCAAAAAAGTTTCTAGCAAATGTGGGGGAAGTATATTGAGCTCCAACTAATAAATTTATAGAGTTTAAAAATTTTGCGAATTCACCTATATAATGTAAATCAAAACCATTCGTTGCAAAATAATACCCTCCTTTTACACTATGTTTTTGCGAAAATGGATTTCTTTGAAAACCATTTAGGGTATATGTATTTGTTACTCCTATTAAAAATCCGTCATCCGGATTAGCACCTATTCTTGGCAATAAAGTGTTTGAGGATGTTATTTTTTTGTCTATATCATAGTTGTTATTATCATAATCATTGGTAAAACGAAATCTAGCACCACCTTTTTGCTCTATTGTATTTGGCAGCGATTTCCAATCGTAAACACGAATTTTTTTACCTTCTTCTATAGCATAAATATCCTTTCCCTGACCTCCTATTATGCGAATTAATATAGGATTTTTAGCTTTTCCTTTTACAATAAAGGAATCTGTGTCATTTAAACCGTACACCCAAATTTCTTTGGTTTCCTTTTTATTAAAATCCTTGTCAGAAAGGAGATTTTTTTTAACACCTTTTATATTTCTATATACTTTAATATTGGTAATTCCATCGAGTTTTCTGGTAATTTCAATAATATCATCTTTATTAGTGGCTGTAACAACCTGTAGTTTGGAAAAAACTTGGTAATATTCTTCAGCAATTTTCACCATATTTTCTCTTCTTCCTCTAAGTTTTGTTTTAATTTCTTCTAGAGTTTGCTCTTGAACTTCCTTTGGCACATCAAGAAAGGCTTCTTCTATGATGGCATCTGTTATGTTTTTTTGAAGATATTCAGCTTCTTTAATCCAATCTTCATAAGAGGTGTTGTGCAGCAATGCTCTATCTAATTTCATTCCAGCTGCATTAAACCATTTGGTGTTTTTTAATTCAGAATCATATACTTGAAGTTGTCTGCTTGCTCCCACAAGGGAACGAAGGACCTCTAAAAAAGAACCGTCAAAATTAGCAAATACTTGGTCTCTATCTCTTGGAATAGGCACAAAAATATCTACTCCGTCATCGCCTTTGTATTCCGCCCATCTCCATTGGTCGGCATGTCTATCCCAATCGCCTATAAGCATATCAAAAAGTCTTGCACGTATGTAGGCCTTTTCATCGAGTACATTGTTTTCACTTTTCAATATTTTTTCAAAAAGTTCATCCGTACTTCTTATATTATCGGCATAATCAAATATTTCTTTTCCTCTGTATTTTCCGTGAGGTCGCTCTACAATCATATACAATTCGTCTCCATAATCTTCATTAAATTGTCCTAAGGCTTTTTGTTTTGGAACATAATAAAGTATTGGAGTGGTATACAAAACACCGGCTGCATCAGCTAATTTAGGTATGGCAAAAGGAGCATAAGGATGTGCTGCCGTATAAAAATCATAGATAAGGTCTTCTGTAATGGTATTTTCAAAATCTTTTGCTATATCGGAGTCCTTTAAAACCACAGATTGTAAGTATTGAATTGCACTTTTTTTAATAGCGCGCATATTGTAATTTTTTCCGTTTTTATCCACAAGACGTAACGATTTTGTTTGGTGACCACCACCAGCTCTTACAGGAGTTAAGCCACCATAAAGCGTATCTAGCAAGGCAACATTTGCTTCTACTTTTGTACCATAAACTTGTCTGTATCTTTGCCCCCAAATGGTTTTAAAAAAACCAGATTTATCTGTTCTTTCTATATCATATACAGAGGATCGTATTGTTTTTGGGAAATTATTAGGAAAGAGGGGTTCTTTATATGCAATTTTTGATGTATTTACTTTATGTTCAAACAATAATTTTGGTGTGTTTTCTCCTTCTATTCCATAAAATTTGACTTTTGATGACCCATCTTTAAAAATGTCTAAAACAGCAAAACCAAAACCGCCATAACTAAAAAGACCATTTTTTCCTAGAGCACCAGAGGATTCCTTAGATGTTGCTCCAGATACAATTTGTTTAATGTTACCATCTTCAATATATTGTAAATTGTGCTCGTGACCAGATAGGAGTATTACTTGTTCTGTATTTGTTACTATAACAGAAAGTCGCTGCATCAATTCATTATATTTTTCATTATATCGGTCTTGTTTTGAAATTCCACCTTGCGAACGTATTTGAGCAATTAATGATGAAAAAATGGGTAAAGGAAAATTACTTTGTGTAGGATAAAGATGATTTTTTAAAGCATATTTACCACCATGTATTCCATTAGTAAACATAGGGTGGTGCATGGCCAAAAGGATTGTTTTGTTTTGATTTTTATGTAATTCCCCCTCTATTTCTTGAAAAAATTTTTCTCGAGTATTTATACTACAATCTTTATTTATGGTGGGATGTTGGTTCCAATCCTCTAAATACCATTGGGTATCTAAAATAACAAGTTGCATGTTTTCAGAAATTTCAATACTTTCTAAGGGGCAACCATCTTTCGGTAAAAATATGTTTTTGTTTTTTGAAATTTTTTTAAGGTATTCCTGTTCCTGAGATAAACTTTGCAATCCATTGTTATACCAATCATGATTTCCTGGAATAAAAAATACATCCTTTACTCCATTTTTTACACTTTCATATTGTACATTTAATCGATGTTCTGCTAGCTCTCTTTTTTTATTTTTTTTAGAAACCATGCCACTAGGATAAATATTGTCACCTAAAAAAAGTGCCATATTTGTGGTAGATGGATTTAGTTTTAAATACTTTTTAAAAGCAATAAGTGCTGGGGTGCTTTGCCCTAAATCTGCATTTCCCCCATCACCAAAAAGATATATTGTTTTTTCAATATCTTTGTTTGTAATATTTTGACTATCAGGATTGGGATTTCTATATTGTGGAGTATAGGTTGCACAAGAAATTAGAAAAAAAGTGAAAACAAAATAATAAAATATGTAAGGTATTTTCATATGGATTAACTATTAAAAAGTATTAACTATATTTATAATTATTTTTTTTGAGTTGCTTTTTAAGATAGTTTTGTCGTGAATTATAATTTTAATAACAAAGTTGTATAAATATAAATCTAATTTAAACTTTTAATGAATACACTTATTGAAAAAACGGATGTTTTTGTTTTACAACTTTTTAATGAAAAACTTCCACAGACTTTTATATATCATAATTATAAGCATACTTGCCGGGTGGTAAAAAGTACTAAGGAAATTATTGAAAATACAGAAGACCTTTCCGAAGAAGAAGTTACTATCCTTTTAGCCGCTGCTTGGTTGCATGACACCGGTTATACAGTAAGTTGTGACAATCACGAAGACCACAGTATAAAGATTGCGACCAATTTTTTAACCAGTGAAAAAGTTTCAAAAAACGTATTAGAAGGAGTTGTTTCGTGTATTGAAGCTACTCGCATGTCAAATATTCCTAAAAATAAATTAGATGAAATTTTAAGAGATGCAGATGCATCACACTTAGCCAAAGAATATTATAGTGAAACCTCAGAATTACTTAGACAAGAATTAATACTTAATGGTAGAAAAAAATATTCTGTTAAAGAATGGCTAGATGCTAATATTGAATTATTTACAAAAAACCATCATTATTACACTCCTTATGCTATAAAAAATTGGCAACCTAAAAAAGAAGAAAATCTTTTGGCTCTGCTGAAAGAAAAGAAAAAACAACAGAAAAATTTTCAAAAGGAACAACAAAAAGTCACTTTAAAAAATGATAACCCGGAGCGAAGTATTCAAACTCTTTTTAGAGTAACCATGAGGAATCATCTAAAATTAAGTGATATTGCTGATACAAAAGCAAATATTTTACTTTCAGTTAATGCTATTATTATTACGGTTGCCGTTTCAAATTTAGGGCCAAAATTAGATAATCCTAATAATATGCATTTATTAATTCCAACTCTAATTTTGTTACTTTTTAGTGTTGCGGCTATAATAGGTGCTATTTTATCCACTCGTCCAAATGTTACTAGTGGCCAATTTACGAAAGAGCAGGTTTTAAAAAGAGAAGTAAATGTCTTATTTTTTGGAAACTTTCATAAAATGCCTTACAAAGAATATAAATGGGCAATGGAAGAAATTATTCATGATAAGGAATACGTGTATGAGTCTTTAATGAAAGATTTATATTTGTTGGGCATTGTTTTAGACAAAAAATACAAACTTCTAAGAATAACTTATACCATTTTTATGGCAGGCATAATTATTTCGGTATTTGCTTTTATTTTTTCTTTTAAATTTATTTAAGAACTTCTTCTTTTATACAATCTTTATCGATAGTTTTTTCTGTTGTAAACTGCTGATAGATTACTTCTACTCGTAAAGCTTTTAACCCAACAACTCCTTGTAAATCCTCTATTTCAAAATTTTCGATTGTATTACCCAAATATTTATTTGACTGTAAAAAATGAATATATTTTCTATATTCTTTTTCGTCACTTTTATTGGAATAAACGATTACAATTTTTCCTTTTTGGGTAATTCTTTCTTGGGTATTTTTAATAGTTGCTTTGTCTATTCTTTTTTTAATGATTTCATACCTAGCATTATACGTACCATCCACATCAAATTTCTTTTCATCCATACGGTATCTTATAGAAAGAGTATTGTTATATACTAAAATAAGTGAGGAAGCCTCTAATGGAAGAGAAAAGTCTTTTTGAATTTCATAAAATTTATTTTCTACCTCACACATGGTTTGCAATTGCCACAATCGTAAATTCTGAAGGTAAATTTTGTGAAACTTTCTGTCGTGTACCATCGATTCGCCAATATAAATATTGTGATCAACACCATCGGTTTTATATCGCTCAAAATAATGGGGATATATTTTTTGTGCTTCTTTTTGTTTCTTGTCTAAAGTTGCGGCAATTGTTTTGTTAAGGATTGAAACTGTTTCATCATAGATTTTACGATGATGGTATATCCCTCCTATTTGCAAATCTATTTGTTCATTATATGCTTTAATATCTATACTTAGTTTGGATGATATTTGTTCTATATGCTTTAATAATGGATTGATTTCAGTGCTTATAAAATTGACAATCTTTTGCTCGGTAGAGGTGTTAAAATTTAATAATAAATCTGCTTTAATCTTATTTATTTGAAAAACATTATGTTCATATAATTGTAAAGCTTCTTCTTCTATGGCATTTTTAAAAATTATATCTAAACAATTCAATTGTTCTAATAAATCTTTAATTATGGCCTCATTTCGAACTTTTGATGAACCAATAATATCTATTTGGCCATAAAGAGGATACACATTTTCAAACACGATATCTTTAAAGGTAGCTACTCCGGTTTTATCCAACTCTTGAATATATCTTTTTGCTTCTTTTTCAAAAACCCATAAAACATTAGGATGAATAGAAGTACATTCTTGTTGAATTACCGCTTTTATTTTGTTTTCATAGGACTCTAAATTTCGCTCTAATGCGGTAATAATATAGGGCAATACATCTTCTAGTTTGTTGGCATTTATTCTGTTTAATTCATTTTTTCTGTAGGAAACCAATTCTAAAACAGCCAGTAACTTGCCGTTTTTAGCTATTGGAGCTAGGATACAACTTTTTACTTCAAATTTTTGTAAACTGCTAGCTAAAAAATTGTACCCGCTTCGTTTTGCATAGGCATCCACATTAGTTAAAACATAAAATTCATGTTTTTCAATAAGTGATTTGTAAGAGGATGGGCATAATCCTGTTAAACAATCTTTATGACTATTTTCATTTAATATAAAGTTTGGTGTTTTTATAAAATCAAATTGTTTAAGTTCTTTATTTCTATAATCAAATTCGGTTAGCCCTACACGTAAATCTTTAATTTTAAATATTGATTGAAATATTTTCTGAAACTTTTCAATTATTTGTTCTGATTTTTCTTGAATTAAAAGGGTAGTTTTTAATTCTGAAATAGCATTATCTAAGGTAACATCGGTTAAATTTACTATAGCAAAACCTTTAAATATCCAACTTTTAGGGGGAAATTTTTCTCTCCAAAAAGTAATATCTTCTGTGTCTTGCAGAAGTATGTCAATATCCTCCTTCGTGATGCTTACAGAAGTTTGAGTGGGTAAAATATCAATAAAATCGGCATTATAAGAAATTCGGTAGTTTTTTATATTCCCCTCAGCATCCGGAATATCATAGTAAATCGGTCTTGAAATATCTATATCAAAACCAAAATTTGTTTTTAATATTAACATGCATGACATAACAAAGAAAAAATCTTCGTTAAAATTTCGAATTTGTAACTCAAACTCTTTACCAGCATTATCTAATATAAATGAAAATCGTTTCGAAGGATGTAAAATAAAGTTTTGATAAGGAACTGTAATTGCTTTTATTTCATTTAAAGTCAATAAATTTGGAAATAAATCATTTAACAATACATCCATTACTACTTTATATTTTTTTAAAGTTTCAAAATCACTAATTCCCTGTATGAGCTCAGGATATGGTTTAATAAACTCTAAAACCCCATGTGCATATTGTTTTTCAAAATCATTGGCACTAGAATCTTTTAATTTTTTTTCATAAAATTCTACAATTTTATGAAAACTAATTATAGTTTCAAGTGGAAAATGTTTATGATGCGCATTCATTGTGTATTTTTGTTATTCAATATACAAAAAAAAATGATTTGTTTAACTACTTTATATAGTCTATATAACTGAAATTAGTTTACAATTTTTATAGCTATTTTAAGAAATTTTTAATTTCAAATATATAGATTTGTGCAAATTATTAAATAATCAAATTATGATATTACGTTTACTACTCTTCACCTTAGCATTATTTTTTGTTTCGTGTCAAGAGACTTCAAAAACAATTTTAGTAAAAGGAACAGCACAAGGTGCAGAAAATGGAACTAGAATGGTTTTTCAAAAAATTAATGAAAACACACAGCCTTTTGATGTGGATACCATATTTATTGAAAACGGAAGCTTTACTTTTGAAATAGAAAAAAAAGATTTTCCTGAAATTGGTTTACTCACTTTTGAAAACTTAAATACCAATGTTATTTTCTTTATTGAAGATAAAAATTTAAATGCTACTATTTTTATGGACAGTATTTACTCTTCTAAAATATCAGGAAGTAAAGAAAATGATCTCTTTAATGCATTTACCGTGGAAATCAAAAAATTCAACGAACGTAAACAACATAATATGCTAGAGTTTCAAGAAGCTCGTAAAAATATGGACAACCAAACTATTGTGCGTTTGCAAACAGAAAATGCAGTCTTAGTTAATGAAGAAAAATTATTTAAAAAAGACTTTTTAGAAAAAAACAACACAACATTATTAGCAGTCATGCTACTTAATGAAATGTTTACAAGACAAGAATTGACGATTGAAGAATCTAAAAAACTTTTTGCTGGTATAAACCCAAAACTTGAAAATAACGCTATAGTAAAACAAATAAAAACAAAACTAGAAGCTGCACAAATAGCACAAATAGGTGGTATGGCTCCCGATTTTTCAGGACCTACACCTGATGGTTCTACACTTACATTACAAGAAGCTTTGGGAAAAGTAACCCTAATAGATTTCTGGGCATCTTGGTGCAGACCTTGTCGTCAAGAAAATCCAAATGTAGTAAATGTATATAACCAATATAAAGACCTAGGATTTAAAATTATTAGCATTTCATTAGACAAACCGGGAGATAAAGAAAGATGGTTAAAAGCAATTGCCGATGATAAAATGGATTGGCAGCACATTTCTAATCTGGAATATTGGTCTGAACCAATTGCAAGACTATATGGGGTAAAAGCGATTCCTGCAACTTATATTTTAGATGAAAGTGGTCGAATAGTTGCAAAAGACCTACGTGGTCCTGCACTGGGTAAAAAAATTGGAGAATTGTTAAGTGAGGATTTGGGTGCTCTTTAACCGTTATTAACTATTTAAAAAAAGAGGCTATTCAAAAGTAGTCTCTTTTTTTTATCTCTACTTATTATTGCAATTCAAAACTTACATTAATCTCAGCTTTTATTGACATTTCGCCCACAGCAAGAGTTTCCATTTCTACCGATTCAGCATCCATAGTACGCATCATACCATTTTTATATAATGGCATTGGATTGCTCTGCCCTATTTCACTAATTTGGATAGCTTTTCCAACTTTCTGATTAAGAACATTAGCATATTCAGTGGCTTTCATTTTTGCGTCGGCAACTGCTTTAATTCGTGCTTCCGATTTTAAAGCATCTATTGAAGAAGAACCAAAATTTATTCCGTCTATCCTATTGATGCCACTTTCCATAAGTCCCGATATGATTTTTTCATAGTTAGTTATATCTAACAACAAAATAGTAATGGACTGAGATGCATTATAGCTATACGTTTTTGTGTTATAGTCATAACTTTTATTTAATCGCACATATTGCGTTTGAACCTCTTTACGCGTTATTCCGGATTTCTTTAAAAATTGTAATACCGTATCAACCAATGCATCATTTGCGTTTTTTACTTCTTGAGCTTTTTTACCTTGTGATTCCACACTTACATTAATCGTTACCAGATCTGGAACAACTTTAACAATGCCTTCACCCATAACGGTAACCAAAGGTTGAATTTTTTCTTGAGCCATAATTTGCAAACTTGACAGTAGAAAAAGTACTGTGATTATTTTATTCATGCTATTTTATGTTTTAAAAGGTTTGACTTGATTGTCCTCTTCTTTTGACAATTGTTATGCCAAACTATAAATTTCCGGAACGCTGCATTACAAAGAGGATAACAATAGGTACCGCTAACAATAAGATAATCCATAATTGTTCTTGAAATAGATATGGGGCAATCAATAAAGTAACCACATAGCCGGCAGCAGCACCCCCAAAATGGGCATCATGACCTATATTGCCTAGTTGTTTTTTCATTCCATATATGGAATACATCAAATACAAAATACCAAAAATCCAAGCTGGAATTTCAATAGGTATAAAAAACAAATAAAGACCCATATTGGGGTAAAATAATATAGCCGAATACAAAACGCCTGTTACAGCTCCACTTGCTCCTACTGCACTATAATAGTATTCATTCTTATGGAAATGGTAGGAAAGCAAATTGCCTACTAACAAGCTTACCAGATAAATTAATAAAAAAGCAGTAGTACCGGCAGTTTGTATGATAACCTCTGCAAAAAAAAATAAAGTGAACATATTAAAAAACAAATGCATGGTATTAACATGCAAAAAAGCCGAAGTAAATAACCGAATATACTCTCCTTTTCTTATTGCGGCAATATTGAATTTATACTTCTCAAAAAAAGCAAAATCGTTAAATCCTTTCATCGAAATAATAACATTTGCAGCAATAAGAATAATGGTAATAATGCTTAAAGAACCCATAGGCTAAATTCATTTTTAATGGTAGCTAAAATACATAGAATTTATGAGTTAAGCTTGGTAGATTTTAAAATCTTGTATTAGAATCTCATTTAGGATTTGATTAATTTAGAAAAGAAAAAATCAGTTTTTAACTTTTACACGCCATTCAAATTCCATCGTTGAAACCTCTTCACCTGTTTCATCCTTTCCAACAGAAGTCATCCAGAAAGAAATTCCTTCACCCGAATGTAGCGTTTCTTGAAGTGCTTGCAAAACTTTTTCGCCATCGGTGCAACAAAAGGTAATTCTACCAACCGCTTTTTTTGTATAAATTCCTTTTTGTTGAACCACTAGCATCGATATATTTTTGCCGGTTTCTTTAATGTAGCTAAGCACCAATGCGCCAGTTGTAAGTTCTGCTGCCATTGCTTGTACCGCAAAATACATAGACCCAAACGGATTTTGATTAATCCACCTGTGTTTAACAGTAGTAATACACTTGTGCTTGTCTATACTTTTTAAACGAACCCCACAAAAATAAGCTGTAGGTAGTTTGAAAAATAAAAAGGCGTTTATTTTTAGTGATGTTAGTGACATAATATCACGAAAATACATCTATTTTTTTAATCTAAAGGAGATTTTAAAAACATAATAGTTGTTAATTTTTTGTTAAATTTTGGTACTATGTTTTGCATAATACCTTTTTTTAGCCATATATTTGTATTGTATTCTAATATTACATTTATTTTCATGTAAAAAGGGATTCATTCATCAAGTATCAATCATCAAAATCAATCAAAAAATGAGCACGTTAGTAAGTTTTATGTTAGCTTTAGTAATGAAGATTTTATCAACCTTCACTTCTTTCTCGACAGAAATTAGTACGATATGTCCGGATAGATTTACCCAAAAAACAGAAGTTGTTTCTTTTGAACAAAGACTAACAGTAACCCCAATTAAAAATTGTTAATATGAATATTGAAAACACAAAAGCACAAATGCGAAAAGGTGTCTTAGAGTATTGCATCCTCTCTATTTTAAAAGATGGCGAGGCATATACATCAGACCTCCTTGAAACATTAAAAGATGCTAAAATGCTAGTTGTCGAGGGCACTGTTTATCCCCTACTCACACGATTAAAAAACGCAGGCTTATTAAGCTATCGTTGGGAAGAATCCACTAGTGGACCACCAAGAAAATACTATGAACTTACCGATAAAGGTAAAACATCCCTAAAAGAATTAGACGGCACTTGGGATGATTTAATCGCTGCCGTTTCTAAAGTAACTCGCCAAAACAAATAACCATGAACAAGACAGTTAATATAAATTTAGCAGGAACCTTTTTCCACATCGATGAGGATGCCTTTGGCAAATTAAATCGCTATTTAAATGCCATAAAAAATTCTTTCACCAATCCGCAGGGACAAGATGAAATTATCAGAGACATTGAAGCTCGTATAGCAGAACTTTTTTCAGAAAAACTAGATAATAACAAACAGGTTATTACCATGAAAGAGCTGGACGAAGTGATTAGTATCATGGGACAGCCCGAAGACTATGCCGTGGACGAAGAGTTATTTGATGACACTCCCGAAGGAGAAAAACAACAAAACCCGAAAGGATATAAAAAGCTTTTCAGAGATATAGATAATAAATATATAGGAGGTGTATCTTCAGGTCTTGGGCACTATTTAGGAATGGATGCCATTTGGGTGCGCTTACTTTGGATTTTACTCACTATTTTCACTAGTGGAACGTTTATTTTAATCTATATCATTTTCTGGATTTTAGTGCCGGAAGCAAAAACGGTAGCCGAAAAACTAACAATGACAGGCGAGCCGGTAAATATTTCAAACATTGAAAGAAAAATAAAAGAAAATTATGATGAAATAACCGATAGAATTAAAAATGCTGACTACGACAAATACGGAAAACGGATTAAATCGGGTTCAGAAAATTTTTTTGATACTTTAGGTAAAATCATAATGGCTTTACTCACTGTATTTGTAAAATTCTTAGGGGTTATCCTAATACTAATTTCTGCCTTAACCCTTATTGGTTTATTTATAGGACTTTTTATTACAGGCATTTCGGGAATATTTGGTACTTGGTACACTGACTTTTTTAATATAGTTAATGACACCGTTATACCAATATGGCTGGTTTCTATTATGTTCTTTTTTGCCATTGGTATTCCATTTTTCTTCCTATTTATTTTAGGATTAAAAATATTAGTAAACAATCTTAAATCCATAGGAAAAATAACAAAACTTTCTTTATTAGGAATCTGGATATTATCCATTTTAGGATTGATTTTATTTGGAATATTTCAGGCTTCAGAACAAGCCTATGAAGGCAATGTTATAAAATCTGAAAAATTAGAAATCAAAGCGCAAGACACCATTTATTTAAGCATGGTGAGTAATGAAATCTTTGATCGAGAAATGAAAAGAGGGTTTAACCTCTCTGTTAAATTGGATGAAAATGACAAGGAAGTGCTTTATTCAAACGGTATTCGCTTGATTGTTAAATCAACTAAAGACAGTATAGCAACCATTACTACCAATAAAAAAGCAAAAGGCAGTAACTATTTAACCGCAAAAAATAGAGCAAACGCCATAGATTATAACTATGTTTTAGAAGGAAACACATTAAAATTAGACGCTTACTTTCTTACAGAAATAGAAGAAAAATATCGAGGACAAGAAATTGAAATTACTTTATATTTGCCTATCGGAACCATACTCAATGCCGATAGTAATACCCAAAGTTTTCATCGTAACTCCAATTGGTACCAAGACATTTTAGAAAACGGTGATGAGGAATATTTTTTAGAAATTCAAGACGGTAAAACCCTTTGCTTAAACTGCCCTGAAGGAATAAAAAAGCAGGAAGAAGAAAATGATGATAATTTTCGAGTGGATTGGGAAGATGAAAATTGGCAAGATACCTGGAAAGATGGCAATAAAATTAAAATAGATAAAGAAGGTATTGACATTCAAATTTTAGATGAAGTAGATTCTGTAAATGTAAAATTAAACCGAAAAGGAATTAATGTAAAAACAAACTAACCCATGAAAACAAATTTTAAATTTATCATTGTTTTTTCCGTTTTTCTGGCTTTTACCACAAGTTCTTGTAATATTAATTATTTAATAGGAGGTATAGAAGGAAATGGTAATGTTACAAAAATAGAAAGAAAAACTACTGAAAAAATAACAAGTATTAAAGCAGCAAATGGCCTGGATGTAATTATTGTAAATAGTACTGCCCAACTTGTTACTGTTGAAACCGATGAAAATCTGCATGACATAATTGAAACCAAACTGGAAGATGGAACACTTTATATTAAAGCAACCAAAAACATTAAAAAAGCGAAATCTAAATTGGTTATGGTAGCAATTTTTGACAACTTAGACGCTATTGAAGCAAGTTCAGGAGCAAATATCAAGAGTATAACTACGGTTTTTTCTGATAATTTGTATGTAAAATCCAGCAGTGGAGCCTCAATAGAATTAAATGTATTGGCTAAAAATTTAACTGTAAAATCCAGCAGTGGTTCCTCTATCGTATTAAACGGGCAATCACTACAACTAGACACAAAATCGTCTAGTGGAAGTTCCATAAATGCCAATGATTTATCAGCAAATCATGCCACTGCTAAAGCATCCAGTGGTGCTACAATTTCACTAAACGTAGAATCTTCATTAAATGCAGAGGCATCTAGTGGAGGAGAAATTTCCTATAGGGGTGACCCAAAAGTGGTAAATAAAAACGCATCCTATTCAGGAAATGTAAAAAAAATGTAGCTTTTAAAAAAAGTAAAAAACCGAACAAAATAGTTCGGTTTTTTTGCACAAGGGTTTATGACTAAAATCATAGTCGTTTTTGTTAAAATCCCTTAATTTTGTTCTTCTAAACCAAGGAGAATGAATAATCTAGTACAAAAATACAACGTCCCAGGACCCCGATATACAAGCTATCCCACAGTGCCATATTGGGATTCCAGTAATTTTACTGCTTCTAACTGGAATCAGTTGCTTGTTGATAGTTTTAAAAAACACAATAGCACCGATGGAATAAGCCTTTATATTCACCTTCCTTTTTGTGAAAGTCTATGCACCTTTTGTGGATGTAACAAGCGCATTACAAAAAGGCATGAAGTGGAAAATCCTTATATAGAAGCCCTACTCAAGGAATGGCAATTATATGTACAACTTTTACCAGAAAAACCACTTATAAAAGAAATTCATCTTGGTGGAGGTACACCCACTTTTTTTTCTCCGGAAAATTTAACCCATTTAATTAATGGAATAAAAAAGAATAGTACAATTTCTAAAGACCATGCTTTTAGTTTTGAAGGACATCCAAACAACACAACGGAAGAACATTTACAAGCTTTATATAATGTAGGATTCCGAAGAGTAAGTTATGGCGTGCAAGATTATAATATGGCCGTACAGATAGCAATTCATCGCATTCAACCCTTTGAAAATGTAAAAAAAGCAACAGACCTTGCCCGAAAAATAGGATATACTTCCGTTGGTCACGATATTATTTTTGGATTACCGATGCAAACTTTAAATCACGTTAAAGAAACCATACAAAAAACAAAAGAGCTCCTCCCCGACCGCATTGCATTTTATAGCTATGCCCACGTGCCATGGATTAAAGGAAACGGACAACGAGGTTTTGATGAAAAAGATTTGCCAACGCCTCAATTAAAAAGCCAACTTTATGAAGTGGGTAAAAAAATGTTAGAAGAAATAGGCTATACCGAAATTGGAATGGACCATTTTGCATTACCTACAGACTCCCTTTATGAAGCTATGGAAAACAAAAAATTGCATAGAAACTTTATGGGCTACACCACCACACAAACAAAAATAATGATAGGATTAGGGGTTTCCAGTATTAGTGATAGCTGGAACGCATTTGCCCAAAATGTAAAAACTATTGAAGAGTATTATCAAATGCTTGAACAAGATAAAATTCCAGTTTTTAGAGGACACTTTCTTAATAAAGAAGACCAAGTAATTCGACAACATATTTTAAATTTAATGTGCCAACTAGAAACTTCTTGGCAAGAAGATAAACTATATTTTCCTGAATTACCCTCCATTTTAGAAAATTTAACTGAAATGCAGGAAGATGGTCTGCTCCTTATAGAAAAATCAGCTTTAAAAATTACCGAAAAAGGACGCCCTTTTGTTCGTAATGTCTGTATGGCTTTTGATTTGTTATTGCAAAGGCATCAACCAGAAACACAATTATTTTCAATGACTGTTTAACCCTTAAAATTAAGACTATGAAAAAAATTATTGTTCCCGTCGATTTCTCAAAACATTCTGAGTTTGCCTTGGAGGCAGCTGCAGACATTGCCAAAAAACAAAATGCAGAGTTATTACTTTTGCATATGTTGGATATTTCCGACCAAATGATAAGTATTACAGAGTCCACTCAAAGAAGAGAACTAATGTTTTTTATACAAATGGCAACAAAACAGTTTGAAAAATTTGTAGACAAAAAATATTTAAAAGGCATTAAGGTAACCCCAATCATAAAAAACCATAAAGTTTTTGAAGAAATTAATAATGTAGCAAATGAAGTAAAAGCAGATTTGATTGTTATGGGTTCTAAAGGCGCCACTGGAGTTAAAGGCTATCTTGTAGGTTCCAACACAGAAAAAGTGGTTCGTACTTCCGAAATTCCTGTGTTAATCTTTAAAAATAAAGTAAAGGAATTTGCTCCCAAAATTATGGTTTTTGCATCAGATTTTGATTTAGAAAACATAAATGCCTATAAAAAAATTAAAACCATTGCAAACAAAATGAATGCTAAAATTAAATTAGTCTATATCAACACCCCTAACGTAAAATTTAAAAACTCCAACGAAATAAATAAACAAATACACGCTTTTTTAAAACAAACGAAAATACCTCAAGAAGCAAAAGAATTTTTGGTATATAATGATTATTCCGTAGAAGACGGAATTTTAAATGCCTCCAAATTTCTGAATGCCGATTGTATTGCTATTCCTACCCACGGTAGAAAAGGAGTAAACAAAATTTTGGCCGGTAGCATTAGTGAAGATATTGCAAACCATGCCAGCTTACCTGTTTTAACAGTAAAAATTGAATAACTAATTCATTACGAATTATTTACACTTTTTTTATACCAATAGCTATATGATTTTAATCATAAAGTTTACTCCGTTTAATTTATAATTTTACACCAATAATCTTTAACTAAAAAACATGAAAAAAACACTTAAAACCATTGCTCTCCTTTTTGTACTTTCTATAATAGCTTCCTGTGGCAATTCTGAAAAAAAGGATGAAAAAGAACAAGTAAAACTAGGGGACTACAGCAAACAAGAAACAAAAAAAGAAGTGAAAGCTACAAGTTCTGCGGATATGATAGACATGTCAAACAAAGGTATAGGACCAATCAAATCTGTAACTCTAGCACCTGAGGTAGATCAAGCTCTTGCTGCCCATGGGCAAGAAGTTTACAACAAAATGTGTACTGCCTGCCATAAACCAACTAAAAAATTCATAGGACCGGCACCAATTGGTGTTTTAGAAAGAAGATCTCCCGAATGGATTATGAATATGATATTAAATCCGGAAGAAATGATTGCCAAAGACCCTATTGCTAAACAGCTTTTAATTGAGTCTAATATGGCAGTAATGGCAAATCAGAACCTTACCGAGGCAGATGCTAGAGCTGTGCTTGAATATTTTAGAACCATTAAATAATGAGTATGACTTTAGTCATAGTTTAATTGATTTGATGCTTATAATTTTAATCCATCTAACCAATTTATAAACAAAAAATATGAACAGTTTTAAAAAAATCGTTACACTTTTCTTTCTTAGTTGTTTTTTGATCTTTTTAGGATGCAAAAATTCAGAAAAAACAGAAACAACCTTAGAAAGTACATCAGAAAACACCCAATCTTCTACCTTAAATAAAGGACAAGCCTTTATTGAAGATGAAAGTGCAGAGCCTAATGCATTGCGATTAGCAATCAATTCACCAGACCACACCACACTTGTTGCAGCTGTGCAAGCAGCCGGAGTAGAAAATGCTTTAGTAAATGTAGGTCCTCTAACCGTTTTTGCACCAACAAACGCTGCTTTTGATAAAATTGATAAAGCAACACTTGATGATTTACTTCAACCTGAAAACCAAGAAAAACTGGCTTACATCCTAACCAACCATGTAGCTCCAAGCAACTATCCTATAGAAACATTAATTAAAAATGTAGAAAAAGATAGAACACTTTACATGGCTTCCGGTCAATATCTAGAAGTTACTCAAGAAGGGGATGCTATTTATGTAGGCGGTACTAAAATTATTGCCTCCATCAAAGTAAGTAATGGATGGGTACACGTAATAGAAGATGTTATTTTACCAAAAAACTAACCAAATACAGAAAACAATGAAAAAAATAAATTTTATTTTATCTTTTGCAATACTTGCCTCTTTATTGGTAAGTTGTGGAGGCGATAACTCCAATAAAAAATCGGGTGCTTTAGTAGGAAACGCTGCAGAGCGAGTTTATGTTGCCCCGGGAGAATATGATGAGTATTATGCCTTTTTATCCGGTGGATTTAGCGGGCAACTATCCGTTTACGGACTGCCTTCAGGAAGACTCTTTAAAGTAATTCCTGTTTTTTCACAAAATCCTGAAAACGGATATGGTTACAACGAAGAAACAAAACCTATGCTAAATACCTCCTATGGATTTATTCCTTGGGGAGATGCTCACCACCCGGACATTTCACAAACCAATGGTGAATTAGATGGGAGATGGATTTTTATCAACGAAAACAATACACCTAGAATTGCCCGTATTGACTTAACAACCTTTCAAACCGCTGAAATTCTAGAAATCCCAAATAGTGCCGGTAACCATAGTTCTTCATTTATAACAGAAAACACCGAGTATATAGTTGCTGGAACTCGTTTCTCCGTTCCTTCTCCTCAAAAAGATATGCCTATTGAAGAAATGAAAGGAACTTTTAAAGGACCTCTAACCTTTATTTCCATTCATCCAGAAACAGGAAATTTGAATATTGAATTTCAATTAATTATGCCCGGGTTCAACTACGACCTTTCTCATCCGGGAAGAAATAAATCACACGGTTGGTTTTTCTTTACTACCTATAATACAGAAGAAGCACACTCCTTATTAGAAGTAAATGCCTCACAAAACGATAAAGATTATATTGCTGCAGTAAACTGGAAAGTTATAGAGCAATACGTTAAAAATGGTGGAGGCACTAAAATGGCAGTTAAATATGCGCACAACATCTTAAACGAAAGCACCCATACAGCCACTTCAACTATTCTTAATGAAATTACCACTGTAAATCCATTAGATGTGCCAGGAGCTGTTTATTATTTGCCAACTCCAAAATCACCTCACGGTTGTGATGTGGATCCTTCTGGTGAATATATCGTAGGTAGTGGTAAACTATCAACCGATTTAACGGTACACTCTTTTTCAAAAATGTTAAAAGCCATTGAGGAAAAAAACTTTTCAGGGGAAGCATATGGCATTCCTATTCTGAATTTTGAAGCTATTAATGCCGGTGTGGTTAAACAAGCAGGACTTGGACCATTACATACTGAATTTGATGATAAAGGAAATGGATACACTTCTTTTTTCATCTCTTCTGAAATTGTTAAATGGAAATTAGAAACTTGGGAAGTGGTTGATAGACAGCCAGTTTTCTATTCTATCGGTCACTTGATGGTACCTGGTGGAAATTCCAGAAAACCATTCGGAAAATATATGTTGGCACTTAACAAAATTACCAAAGACCGTTATTTACCCACAGGTCCTGAAGTAACTCAATCTGCGCAATTATTTGATATTACCGGTGAAAAAATGGAACTCCTTTTAGACTTTCCAACCATTGGTGAACCTCATTATGCTGCAGGAATACCAGCAGAAATATTAATGAAAAATTCGAAAAAAATATACCCCCTTTCAGAAAATAAACATCCAAATGTTACTCTTTCTGAAAAAGAAGCAAAAGTAGTGCGTAATGGCAATGAAGTTCATGTGTATATGACTATGATACGTAGCCATTTTGCTCCGGATAATATTGAAGGAGTGCAAGTTGGAGATAAAGTATTTTTTCACGTAACCAATCTAGAACAAGACTATGATGTCCCTCACGGTTTTGCGATGATAGGTGCAAATACTGCAGAGTTATTAATTATGCCCGGAGAAACAAGAACCTCAACTTGGGAACCTAAACGAGAAGGTGTTTGGCCTTTTTATTGTACAGACTTCTGTTCAGCGCTTCACCAAGAAATGCAAGGTTATATCAGAGTTTCTCCTAAAGGCAGTAGTGTTCCATTAAAATGGTCATTAGATTAGTATCTTTCTTAAAAATTAATTGGTTATTACTTTTTTTGATTTAATGTAAAGCGAGTAGTACCGCAATAGCTCTACTCGCTTTTTTTTAAAAAATTATTTTAAAAGTATTTATATAACAAAAATCTTACTCTGAATACCTAATTAAGAAAATAAATTATATCATGAAATAAGCCATAACAATTTTGAATACCAATTAAAAATATTGAATGGCGAATTTCATCTGATCTTTAAAAACAAATAAATATAAACAGATGAAAAAAGCAAGTTTATTAATGATTTTAGGAGCTCTTTTATTACTAGCTCTTTACAAATTTCCGCTTTGGAACATAACACTAGGAGCTCCACAATACCCGGATCCTCTAGGAATGAACATATTTTTTAATGGCGTACAAGGTGTTGAGGAGTTTGATATTCAAAATATTGACGGTGTAAACCATTACATCGGCATGAAAAAAGTACCAAAAAAAGAAGATATGTGGGAATTTACAGTTTTTCCAATCTTTATTGTCGCTATGAGCGCCATAGGCATTCTTATCGGATTTTTAGGTTTCTTTAAAAAAATTAGTTACAAATGGTTTTTGGGTTGGCTTGTTGTTATGCTGGTTTTTGGAATCTACGGACTATATGATTTTAACCTATGGTTACAAGATTATGGTACTGACTTAGACCCTAAAGCAATAATGAAATTAACCGATGCTCAAGGCAATCAAATGAGTTATAAGCCACCCTTTATTGGCACAAAACACATCCTTAACTTTACCGCACAATCCTACCCTAGAATAGGAACTCTATTTGTGTTTTTAGGTACTTTATTCCCATTATTAGCCTATGTTGTGGGTAAAAAAAGTAGTGTTTCTAAAAAATAAAAAATAATATGAAAGCACGTACATATTTTTCTTTAATCCTCTTGTTGATTTTTTTAACCTCAGCATGCAATGTAGCACCAGATTCAATAAATTATGGGTCTGATGCCTGCCATTATTGTTCTATGACAATAGTCGATAAAACACATGCAGCACAAACGGTTACCAAAAAAGGAAAACAATTTAAATATGATTCCATAGAATGTTTGGTTAATGACTTGATTTTAAAACAAAATGAAGCTGAATTATCTCTTATTTTTGTTGCAAATTATACGTCTCCCGGGAAAATGATTAGTGCTGAAAATGCGGTATATTTTATTAGTGATGCCATTACAAGTCCCATGGGTGCAAATTTAACTGCTGTTGATTCTAAAGATAAATTAGAAACTATTTTAAACGAAAAAGAGTATGAAACATTTTCCTGGACTACATTAAAAGAGTATTTTAGAAGCAAAAATAACTAGATAGAAAATTATTGACTTATTTGAAATACTCATTAACAGATTTATCAAACCAACCTATACATTATTAGGGCATTACCCTTGCCTGACTGCAAAGGCAGGTCTGACCATTAAAAAACAAAAAAAACAGATGAAATTGCTTTTTAGTGTTCTTTTATTCCTTCTAAGTTTTCAAAACTTTGCAAGTACCATTACGGTTTGTAAAGAATGTAAAGTTTCAACCATAAAAGAAGCAATAGAACAAGCCATTGATGGAGACACAATTCTTATAAAAAAAGGCATTTATAAAGAACACGGCACTACTATCATTGATAAATCCATTACAATTATTGGTGAAGGAAATCCTGTTATAGATGGCGAAATGAAAGGCACTATTTTTAGTATTCAAGCTACCAATTTTTCTATCGAGGGACTTCATATTATTAATGTTGGAAAAAGTTATTTAGAAGAATTTGCGGCGATATTAATTGTAAACAGTAAAGATTTTCAAATAAAAAACAATCTTCTAGAACACGTTTATTATGGCGTTTTAATTGAAAAATCTTCCAATGGTATTATCTCCAATAACACTATTTCCAGTAATGCTAAAGAAGAGGCACATTCAGGAAATGGCGTTCACCTTTGGCATTCCGAAAACATGACCGTTAGCAATAACCACATCACTAAAATGCGTGATGGCGTTTATTTTGAATTTGTAAATAATAGTACCGTTTCAAAAAACACCTGCAAAAACAACCTGCGGTATGGTTTACATTTTATGTTTTCAAACGATGATGCATATCTGGACAATATTTTTGAAAGTAATGGCGCCGGTGTTGCAGTTATGTTTTCAAAACGTATTAAAATGTACCGTAACCTTTTTAAAAAAAATTGGGGTGCCGCATCCTATGGTCTATTACTAAAAGAAATAAATGATGCCGAGTTAAAAAATAATATTTTTGAAGACAATACCATTGGAATACACGCAGACGGCACAAACCGGATTCTTTTTACCGAAAATGATTTTTTAAACAATGGTTATGCTATTAAAGTTTTAGGAGCTTGTTATAATAATACTTTTTCAAAAAATAATTTTCTGAGTAATTCCTTCGACCTTGCTTATTCGGGAAATATCAATGAAAATGTTTTTGATCAAAATTATTGGAGCAGTTATACCGGATATGATTTAGATAAAAATGGCATTGGCGACGTGCCCTATCGCCCTGTAAAACTTTTTTCATATTTGGTAAATAAAACCCCGGAAGCAATCATTTTACTACGGAGTTTGTTTATAGATATCATTGATTTTTCAGAAAAAGTATCCCCCATTTTCACTCCGGCTGATTTAGTTGACTCTAACCCTCAAATGAAAAAAATACTATGGTAAGCTTTAAAAACTTAGATAAAAAATTTGGAAAAAATGTCGTTCTTAATGGCTTAAATCTTACTATCCATTCCGGTGGCATTATTGCTGTTTTAGGTCCTAATGGTTCCGGTAAAACAACACTAATCAAAAGTTTGTTGGGCATGGTACTTCCCAATAAAGGCTCTATTGAAATAAACAATCAAAATATCAAAAACCAGTGGGAATATAGAAATAATATTGATTATTTACCCCAAATAGCAAATTTTCCGGGTAATCTTAATGTAAATGAGCTTTTTACAATGTTAAAAGATTTAAGAGGGAAAACTACAAAGGATCAAGAACTTATTGAGCTTTTTAAATTACAACCTTTTCTAAAAGAAAAACTTAGCACACTTTCAGGAGGTACCAAACAAAAAGTAAATCTCGTACTAACTTTTATGTTTGACAGCCCATTAGTGATATTAGATGAACCAACTTCCGGATTAGATCCAATTTCTATGATACGTCTAAAAGAACTTATTCAACAAGAAAAATCTAAAGGAAAAACGATATTTATAACAACCCACATTATGAATTTTGTTGAGGAAGTGGCCGATGAAATTATCTTTTTGTTAGAAGGAAAGATCTATTTTCAAGGAACCGTTTCTGCTTTAAAAACAAAAACGAAACAACAAGATTTTGAATATGCCATAGCAACCATTTTATCTGAAAACCATGCTTAAAATACTAAAATACAGCTTTTACGATTTATCACGAAGCCGATGGAGCTACGTCTATTTCTTTTTCTATCTTCTTCTGAGCATCGTGTTACTCTTTTTAAACAACAATTTATCTAATGCTGTAATTACTTTAATGAATGTAATTATCATATTAGTACCCCTAATCGGAACTATTTTTGGTGTAATGTATTACTATAACTCTAAAGAATTTACCGAACTGCTTTTGGCTCAACCCATTAAACGAAGCTCCATTTTTCTTGGACAATATTTAGGCGTTGCCATTTCACTTTCTTTAAGTTTGGTATTAGGTTTAGGCATTCCATTTGTTACGTATGGCCTTTTTGAGTCTGCTATAATTTGGAATTTTTTCTCCCTACTTACCACCGGGGTTTTCTTAACATTTATTTTTACAGCATTGGCTTTTAACATTGCACTCTCTAATGAAAATAAAATAAAGGGCTTTAGTTATGCCATCCTTTTATGGTTATTTCTTGCGGTAATTTATGACGGCTTATTCTTGTTATCCCTTATGTATTTTCAAAACTATCCACTAGATAAATTTTCGTTGATAGCCACCATGTTTAACCCAATTGACTTGTCAAGAATATTAATACTTCTTCAACTAGATATTGCTGCATTATTAGGCTATACAGGAGCTGTATTTAAACAATTTTTTGGCACATCACTTGGTTTTATTATGGCTATGGCAATGCTAGGTTTTTGGGTTGTACTTCCCGTAGCAAGAATGCTTTTTGTGGCGAAAAGAAAAGATTTTTAATTACTCTATAAATTAATTTAGACTTTTTTTGAAATTATTTCTACCCTTATGCGTCAAATCATAAAATTTAACTCCTTTGATATGGATCTTTACACCATCAAAATAAGAGCTTTCTATACAAGGTAGAATCTTTCTTATTTCTAATATTAAAAATGTAAAAAATGGAATCTATAGCAAACAAAACCGTAGCCGAAATAGTTACTAACAACATAAAAACTGCACATGTATTTAAAAAACATGGTATCGATTTTTGTTGTGGTGGTGGTATTTCTGTTCAAAAAGCTTCTGAAAAAAGTGGCACTGATTTAAAAGAATTAGAAGCAGAATTACTACAAGTTGAAAACACTATCTCCCCTCGCACAAATTATGACCAATGGGATCTTGACTTTTTAGCTGACCATATCGTAAATATTCATCATAAATATGTGGAAGAAAGTATTCCTCTTATTTTGCAATATGCTGAACGGGTAGCTAAAGTTCATGGGCATCACTATGCTGAAGTTATAGAAATAAAAAATATTTTTATAGAAGTAGCTCAAGAATTAAGTGCACATATGAAAAAAGAAGAGCTTATCTTATTTCCCTTTATCAAAAAATTAGCCGCTGCAGAAAGAAACGAAAATAAAGTGTCTATACCACATTTTGGTACCGTTGATAACCCAATTGCCATGATGGAAAGTGAGCATGAAACCGTAGGTGACTTACTAAAAGAAATTGCCAAATTAAGCAACCAATACACTCCCCCTGAAGATGCTTGCAACACTTTTAGAGCTTTATATTCCATATTAGACGAATTTGAGCAAGATTTGCACCAACACATTCACCTAGAAAACAATATTTTGTTTCCAAAAGCAAAACAATTGGAAAAAAATTTAGTAAACTAGTTTAAAAATACCTCCCCAATTTTTTAGACCTTAAAGTTTTCTTTTTATTTTTAGTTAAGAGCTTTAGGAAATCAAACAAAGGCAACATTTATCATGTTGCCTTTTTTCTTTTTATCTAAATACAACCCTATAGTATTGCCTTAATTCACTACACTACACTACTTTAAATTGTTCAAAACTTTGTTAATAGCTATTTAGGATAATTTTATCCTTTATACTTTTAATCTGTATATTTATTTTCAATTCACAACCTATTAATACCTCTTTATTATGGAAATAAATCAAGAAATTCTCTCAGACATTGTAGTGCACATGAAATATGCAAGATATAAACCTGAAGCAAACCGCAGAGAAGTTTGGCAAGAAATATGCGATCGTTATGAAGACATGATGCTCGGAAAATATCCAAAACTTACTTCTCAAATCATAAAAAATATGCAATTGGTACGCGATAAAAAGGTACTTCCCTCCATGCGAGCTATGCAATTTGCAGGTCCTGCAATAATACGAAACAATAGCCGAATCTATAATTGTGCCTACCTACCTATTGATGATATTAGAGCGTTTTCAGAAACTATGTTTTTACTTTTAGGAGGCACCGGTGTGGGATATTCCGTGCAAAAACACCACATAGAACAATTACCACCCATAAAAAAGGGAACAAAAAAGAGAAAATTTTTAATAGGTGATAGTTTAGAAGGTTGGGCAGATGCTGTAAAAGTACTCTTAAAATCCTATTTCGGAATCCACGATGCAAAACCTGATTTTGATTTTTCAGACATTCGTCCAAAAGGAAGCCGACTTATTACTGCCGGTGGAAAAGCACCTGGACCGGAACCCTTAAAAATATGTATTGCACATTTATCTGCTATTTTAGAAAGAAAAGAAGATGGCGAAAAACTCACTCCCCTAGAAAGCCATGATATGCTTTGCCATATTGCTAATGCAGTACTTGCAGGAGGAATAAGACGTTCTGCAATGATTGCTTTATTTTCTTTTGACGATGAAGATATGCTCACTAGTAAATTTGGTTCTTGGTGGGAGCTTAATGAACAAAGAGGAAGAGCAAACAACTCTGCAGTACTACATCGAGACACAATTACAGAAAATGAATTTTTTACCCTTTGGAAAAAAATTGAACTCTCCGGTAGTGGCGAACCAGGGTTTTATTTTACTAATAATTTAGATTGGGGTACCAATCCTTGCTGTGAAATTGCTCTGCGTCCCTTTCAGTTTTGTAACCTTTGCGAGGTAAATGTAAGCAATGTAGAAAGTCAAGAAGATTTTAACCAAAGAGCAGCTACTGCAGCTTTTCTTGGCACCCTGCAAGCCGGATTTACAAACTTTCACTACCTGCGTGAAAAATGGAAAACAAATACCGAAAAAGATGCGCTCATTGGGGTTGGAATGACAGGAATCGCCTCCGGAAAATTAAATTCTCTAAATTTAAAAAAAACGGCTGAACTTGTAAAACAAGTAAACGAAGAAACAGCTAAAAAAATTGGCATTCTTTCTGCTGCAAGAACAACAACCATAAAACCCTCAGGAACTACTTCTCTAGTATTAGGAACTTCCTCAGGAATCCATGCGTGGCATAACAATTATTATGTGCGCCGCATTCGCATAGGAAAAGAAGAAGCCCTTTGTAAATACCTTGTTGAACATCACCCGGAATTGATTGAAGAAGACCTTTTAAACTCCAAACAAATGATCGTGTGTATCCCTCAAAATGCCCCAAAAGGATCCATCACGCGTCATGAAAACACAATGAACTTACTGTTTCGGATAGCAAAATTTAATGAAGAATGGGTGAAAAATGGATACAGAAATGGCGAAAACGATAACAATGTTTCGGCAACTGTATCCATTAAACCCGATGAATGGGGAAAAGTAGGCGAATGGATGTGGCACAACAAAGCTTCCTACAACGGTTTAAGCGTTCTGCCTTTTGATAATGGAAATTATCAGCAAGCACCTTTTACCGATATAACCAAGGAAGAATTTGAAAAAATGGAAATTAAATTGCACCATGTAGATTTAAAAAACGTGATGGAGTTTGAAGATGAAACCGATCTAAAAGCTGAAGCTGCCTGTGCAGGAGGCGGATGTGTGGTTGTTTAAAGAATACTTCAACTAGCAAATTCCAAATTCCAAATCAATTAAAGTCTATTTGGAATTTGGAATTTATTTTTTGGAATTTTATTTTTTCGTACGTTTGTAAAAACACAAATTTATGTTTTCAAAAGCTTGTGAATACGGCATAAAAGCCACTTTGCATATTGCAGAACAATCCTTACAAAAAAAACGAATTGTATTGCCTGAAATTGCAAAAGCAATTGACTCTCCGGTGGCGTTTACCGCTAAAATATTACAACAACTGGCAAAAAATAAAATAGTACAATCCTCTAAAGGTCCAAATGGCGGTTTCTCCATTTCAGCAGAGGCTATGGAAACCTTTAAATTAAAAGATATTGTCATAGCTATCGATGGCGATGCCATATTTACAGAATGTGGCCTAGGTTTAAAAAAATGTGATGAAAACTCCCCTTGCCCCATTCACCACAAATTCAAATCCATACGCGCTGAAATAATTGATATGTTAGAAACCACCTCATTGAAATACCTTTCTAAACAACTGGAATCAGGAACAACTTTTTTAAAAATATAACGCTTTTTTCTTTCAATTTTAAATCTATTTTTTAAATAAACTTTGAAAATAGGCCTATTTATTTAGAAAATCCTTTTCCATCGCACAGATAACAAGATTATAGCACCAAACTATTTTTAGTGAATTGCAAAACACTTGTACATTTTTTTTTAATTTAAGACAAATAGGTCTTTATTTGTTTTATCTTTGTGCAAACTTTATAAAAATGACTACTGACAGCTTTTATAGTTCTAAAATAGAACATTTAAAAAAAGATAAAAATGCTATTGTTTTAGCGCATTACTACCAAGAAGACGCTATTCAAGATGTTGCTGATTTTGTAGGTGACAGTTTAGAATTAGCAAAAAAAGCCGCACAAACCAAGGCAGATATTATTGTGTTTGCCGGGGTTTACTTTATGGCAGAAACCGCTAAAATTCTTAACCCAACCAAAAAAGTACTCCTACCCGACTTGCTGGCAGGATGCTCACTAGCCGATGGCTGTCCTCCCGATGCATTTGCAGATTTCAAAGCGAAATATCCCAACCATAAAGTGGTGACTTACATCAATACCTCCGCTGAAATAAAAGCAATGAGCGATTATGTTTGTACCTCTTCCAATGCAGAAAAATTAATTCGCTCCATACCAATTAATCAACCTCTTATTTTTGCTCCCGACCAAAATCTTGGAACTTATCTAAATAAAATTACCGGAAGAAATATGGTGCTTTGGAAAGGATCGTGCATCGTTCACGAAGCATTCTCCCTAGAAAAATTAATTGATCTGTGTTTGGAGTATCCGGAAGCTAAAATTGTAGCCCACCCGGAATCTGAAGACCCAATACTTCGTATTGCGCATTGTATAGGTTCTACTTCACAAATGCGAAACTTTATTATAAACAGTCCATTTAAAACTTTTATCGTAGCAACTGAAGTAGGAATTCTTCATCAATTAAGCAAAGAAGTGCCTAATAAAAAACTAATTCCTGCTCCATCACGTAAAGACAATTCTTGTGCTTGCAGCGAATGTGCTTTTATGAAAATAAATACTCTTGAAAAAGTGTACCACTGTCTGCTAGATGAAACCCCTGAAGTTATAGTGAATAGCTCACTTAGCAAAAAGGCCCTTATTCCTATTGAAAAAATGATGCAATTATCATAATGATGGAAACCGATGTATTAATTATAGGCTCCGGAATTGCTGGTCTAGCCTTTGCCATAAAAATAGCTGAACGAAAACCCAATACAACGATTTGTTTGGTAACCAAAGCCGATGGTTTTGAATCGAATACAAAGTATGCGCAAGGTGGTATTGCCGCTGTGATGGACAATATCACCGCTTCTTTTGAATCGCACATAAAGGATACTATTAAGGCAGGAAAGGGTTTTTGTAATGTTGAAACGGTATCCTTGGTGATAAAAAAAGCACCTCTTCGCCTTAAAGAACTCATAAAATGGGGAACTTCTTTTGATAAAACCGAAAATGGCAACTGGGATTTAGGATTGGAAGGTGGACATAGTGTTGCTAGAATTTTACACCACAAAGATCAAACCGGTTGGGCACTAGAAAAAGCGTTACTCAATAAAATGGCAGAGTTTAAAAACATATTTTTCTTTACCGATTTATTTGCTTCTAAACTTCTAGTAAAAAACAATCTCTGTACTGGTGCTATTTTCTTAGATAGAACTACAAATCATCCTTATGCTATTCATGCAAAAATCATCTATATAGCAACGGGTGGCAGCGGACAAGTATTCGAAAAAACAACCAATCCAACCATAGCAACCGGTGATGGCGTAGCTATGGCATATCGTGCCGGAGCTCGTGTAGAGCACATGGCATTTTATCAGTTTCATCCTACTGCTTTGGCTGTAGAAGAAGTAAATCCATCCTTTTTAATTTCAGAAGCAGTACGAGGTTTTGGTGCGTATTTAATAAATGCAAAAGGTAAACGATTTGTTTTTGACTACCATCCGGATGGTGAACTTGCTACGCGTGATATCGTAAGTGAAGCCATTTTCAAAGAATTACTTCGGACAGGCGAAAAACACGTGTTTTTAGATTGCCGACATCTAGATAAAACCTTATTTTTTAAGCATTTTCCAAACATTGTACACCAATGCAAAAATTTAGATATTGATGTGTTTCTGGATCTTATACCTGTTGCGCCGGCTGCACATTATCAATGTGGTGGCATTGCCGTAAACAAACAAGCTAGAACATCCATACATAATTTATATGCCAATGGCGAATGTGCAGCTACAGGACTGCACGGCGCTAATAGACTAGCTTCTAACTCACTATTAGAAGCCGTTGTGTTTGCCCATGAAGCTGCTTGTGATGTGGCAAAAAGATTGCCTTTCATTTCAATTGTAAAAGAGGAAATACATTCTCTCCTTAAAAACGAAAAATTTGACACGAAAGAATCTAATAGAAATACAAATTTAAAAAAACAATTACGCCACTGGATGTATCAATATTATCTTCATACATGTTTGGGGCAAGACCTTTCTTTCATTAGAAAAGAAATATCAAATATTCAGCAAAAAATAGAGAAAAATTTTGTTCAATATAACCAAAATATACCAGCCATTGAACTAAGAAACATGAGTTGTATTGCTACTTTAATAACCAAACTACAAAACAATGAGTAAACTTATTTTGATGGTGTTTTTAGTCTTAAGTATTGCATTTTTGCTATTTTCCTCCAGCATTTATGCGGACGATGCAGTTTATATAAAGAAACCTGTTGCTTATGATGCAAACCTTCAAAAAGAGGGTCGGTTGGTTTGGCAAAAAAACAATTGCCATGTCTGTCACCAACTTTATGGCTTGGGTGGTTTTTTGGGTCCTGATTTAACCAATGTTGCAGAAAAGGGATATAATTATATGGATACTTTTTTAAAGGTTGGCGTCAACTCTATGCCCATCTTTAATCTAACCAAAGAAGAAAAACTCCACCTTTTTGAATTTCTAAAAGCCACTAACGCCAGTGGCTCTGCAAATCCTAAAGATTATAAAATTTTAATGGATGGTATGATTGTTCAAAAATGATTTGGTTTCAGATTCTGACTCTAAATCAAATGATATTTGTCATAAAATAAATATTTTTGGGGGTGCTACCTTCAATTTTTATTAAAAAACCTAAAAGCTTAATGCTGGTTAATTATTAGTAGTATGAAATTATCAAAAAATACGGGCACATTATTTCTTCTTACCGGATTAGGGTTATTTTTTGCCAGCATTATTTTCGGATTTTTAGCTTCCATAATTTACCAATATCCCGAATTTTTAAAAGACAGTCTCGGTCTCATAAAATTACGGCCCATGCACGTCTCGGCGGCTTTATTTTGGATACTTGTTGCGGCAACAGGAGCTATTTATAAGTCGCTCGCTATTTTAACAAAAAAAGATTCCTATCCACTACTTCAAAAAATACATTGGGGGCTTTGGATTTTTTCTTTACTTGGTATTTTCTATTGTTATGCCACAGGTAATTTTGGCGGACGAGAATACTGGGAATATCCGCCTGTGTTTGCTATTCCCATCGGCCTTGCTTGGTTGCTCTTTTTACTTATCTTCTTTTTAAAAGTAAAATCCATCAAAAAATGGCCTGTCTATGTTTGGATGTGGATGACAGGAATTGTGTATTTTCTGTTTATTTTCATTGAAAATTACTTCTGGGTAATTCCCTATTTTAGAGAATCCTTTATAAAAGATATGGTAATTCAGTGGAAAGCTGCAGGAAGTATTGTAGGTGCTTATAATATGTTAGTATATGGCAGTGTTTTTTTTATAATGGAACGCATCAGCAAGAAAGCACATACAGGTTTCAATAAATGGGCTTTTGCTCTTTTTTTTCTAAGCTTTTTTAATATGCTCTTTAATTGGGGACATCATTTGTATTTAGTTCCTACAAACGCTAGCATACACTATGCCGGGTATATTGTAAGCATGACAGAATGGGTGTTTTTTATAAAAATAATATACAACTGGAAAAAACAAGTTACAGAGGCTGAGGCTTTTTACCATTATTATCCTTATCGATTTATCCTTGCTTTTAACTTCTGGTTGTTTTTTAATTTGACACTTGCCTTATTTATGTCAATTCCCGTCATTAATTTGTACATGCACGGGACACATTTTATAACGGCACACGCTATGGGTACTACCATTGGTATCAATACCATGATTTTGCTAGCCGCTCTTTTTTTCTTTTTGGTTCCAAAAAAAGAACACCATCAATCTCAATTATTAAATACAGGGTTTTGGGGTATTCAAATTTCTTTGCTGGTTTTCCTTCTTTCCTTAATGGCAATGGGTTTTGTAAAAAGTATATGGTTTTTTGAAGAGCCACAAGCCCAATTTGCTGAAATGATGGCACGAATGAAACCATTTACATTACTTTTTATTTTCTCTGGATTTAGTCTATTTCTTTCCTTTTTAGGAGTTATTTCCGGTTTCGTTTTTATGCTTTTCAAAAAACATCCTTAAATCTTCCTTTAAAATAATTTTTTTGATGATTACACGGCTACATTGATAGACATTTTTTATGCTTTATTGCCCTATATGACTGCAATCATAATCTAAAAAAAGCATCTAACCTACCTTTGAATAAATTAAAGAAGTCTTTTAAATATGCTACATGAGCTTGAAAATTATTTTTTTGAGTAAATAGGCTAAATAGTATTCATTTCAAAAATCAAACATAAACCACTATCTTTGAAAATCCTAGACTACACGTTTTGGATTTTCCACAAACATTAAAAACCAAACTATAAAAACCAATTCAATGAAATTATTTCTATTTATAGCGCTTCTTTTCGTTGTTTCTATTGGAAACATATCGTGTGAAAAGACTAAAGAAAAGACAACAGCTTCTGAAGATATGAAAGCCTATGGAAGCTTAGTTGCAGAGCTTACTTCCCCTCCCAATGTACCTAAACCGGTAGGAAATCGTTCTGCAAAAAAATTAATTATTGAAATGGAGATTCTTGAAAGAGAATCTGAAATAGCAAATGGTGTTACCTATTTGTTCTGGACATTTGGCGGGACTGTTCCCGGCTCATTTATTCGTGGAAGAGTGGGTGACGAAGTGGAGTTTACTCTTAAAAACCATCCTAACAACAGGCTACCTCACAATATCGATTTACATGCTGTTACCGGTCAAGGTGGTGGTGCTGAGGCTTCTTTTGTTGCACCGGGACACCAAAAAACATTTTCATTTAAACTACTAAATCCAGGTTTATATGTGTATCATTGTGCTACAGCTCCCGTAGGAATGCATATTGCTAACGGAATGTATGGACTTATTTTAGTAGAACCAAAAGGTGGATTACCTCCTGTTGATAAGGAATTTTACATAATGCAAGGCGATTTTTATACCAAAGGAAAATTTGGTGAACCCGGAGAACAACCTTTTGATATGCAAAAAGCCATTGATGAAAATCCTGATTATGTACTATTCAACGGAAAAGTTGGAGGACTTACAGGCGACAATAAACTGCATGCAGAAGTAGGTGAAACCGTTCGACTTTTTGTAGGTAACGGAGGTCCTAATTTAGTATCCTCTTTTCATGTGATTGGCGAAATTTTCGATAAGGTATTTGTAGATGGTGGCACCACTGTTTCTGAAAACATTCAAACCACCCTTATAGCTGCCGGAGGTGCTTCGGTAGTAGAATTTAAAGTAGAATCCCCTTCTGAATTAATTCTCGTGGATCACTCTATTTTCAGAGCTTTTAACAAGGGTGCTTTAGGCGTACTTAGTGTTTCCGGTAATAAAAATAAAACCGTTTTTGCCGGTGAGATTACCGAAGGAGTTTACCAACCTGAAGGAAGTGTTATTCAAGATTTGGATGTAGATGGAAAAACCAAATCTACAGAAGCTGGTGTCCCTTTAACCAAAGTAGAAAAAATGGAGCAGGGCAAAAATTTATTTAATGCTACCTGCGCTGCATGCCATTTACAGGATGGAAAAGGAATAGCCAATGCCTTCCCTCCATTAGCTAAATCAGATTACTTAAATAAAGATGTGGAGAGAGCTATTCATACCGTTATTTATGGACTAAGCGGTGAAGTTACCGTTAATGGAAATATCTATAATAGCATCATGCCTGCACAACAGTTTAGCGATTCTGAAACTGCTAGTATTTTAACCTATGTTTATAACAGCTGGGGTAATAATGGCACCGAAGTCACCGCAGAACAAGTTAAAAAAGTAAGAAATAACTAATGAAACTCTTTTTCACCACCCTACTTATATGCTATACTCTTTTCACAAAAGGGCAAAACAACATGGCGTATGTTGCGGGTGGTAAATTTATACCGTTATACGGCTCGGTAGATAAAAACCCAATTCCTATCGCTCCATTTCTTATGGATAAAACCCCGGTAACCAACCAAGAATTTTTAGACTTCTTAATTAAATACCCAACATGGCAGCGCCAAAAAGTAAAAAAAATATTTGCCGGTGAAAATTATTTAGAAAAATGGACGTCAGACACTAATTTTCCTAAGGAATTACAAAATAGTCCTGTAACACAAATCTCTTGGTTTGCCGCAAAAGAGTATTGCGAATGCGAAGGCAAGCGTTTACCCACTTTAAATGAATGGGAATTTGCTGCAATGGCAAGCCAAACAGAAATTGATGCTCGAAAAAATGAAGATTTCACTCGAGAAATATTAAGTGGTTATGAAACTCCAAATACCTATAAAAAAGAAGTAGGGATTTCAAAACCTAATTATTGGGGTATCTATGATTTACACAACATGGTTTGGGAATGGACCTTAGATTTTAATTCTATAATGATTTCAGGAGAAAATAGAGATAAAAATAACACCAACCTTTTTTGCGGTGCAGGAGCTTTAGGTGCAGATGATTTAATGAATTATGCCGCTTTTATGCGTTATGCTTTTAGAAGTAGTATTCAGGCAAATTTTTCAATTAACAGCCTTGGCTTTCGATGTGCTCTAGACATTAAAGAAAAAATATAATCGCATATTTTAATTTTTTAAAAAAATAATATGATAAAATCAACAAATATTCATTTGCTTAGTTGTCTTATCCTCTTTCTTTTAGGTTCATGTGCACAAAAAGAAAAAGAAAACAACACCCCTTTCGAAGCTAATATTTCTAAGGTTATACCTCTTAATGAAATGGATGAAATGTCTATCTACAATCTTCCCTCACAATGGAATACCCAAGACGGAAAGACTATTGAATTAAAGGATTTAAACGGAAATATTTTAGTGGCAGTAATGATTTATACTTCCTGTAAAGCAGCCTGCCCCAGGCTTGTTGCGGATATGCGTAATATTGATAAGAAAGTGGGAAGAAAAAACAAAAAAAATGTACTATACCTTTTAGTGAGCATTGACCCGGTTACCGATACCCCGGAACGATTAAAACTATTTAGCAAGGAAAACAATATGGAAGAAAACTACTGGCTTTTTCTTCAGGGTACAGAAGATACTGTTAGAGAATTTGCTAATGTTTTGGCTGTAAAATACAATCAAATATCTCCCATCGATTTTTCACACTCCAACATCATAAGCGTGTTTGATGCACAGGGTGTTTTGCGCCATCAACAGGAAGGATTGGGTATAGACAATGAAGAAACCGTAGCTGAAATTATAAAACTAAGCAAATAAATGACAAAACCCATCAAAAGACACATTGCATTGCAACCTTGGAGTAAAGACCATCATTACGGTTTATTGCTTAGTTGGAAAATAAAAAAAGGATTTTCATTAGGAATTGACCCGGAACGCATAAAAAAATACACCGATTGGTTTTGGGTAAATCACCTCATTCCTCACTTTGAAACGGAAGAACAATTTGTTTTTCCCATTTTAGGAAACGATAATTCATTAGTAAAACAAGCACTGGCCGAACACAAGCAACTGAAGTTTTTATTTGAAAAGGAAGATGCAATATCTGATACACTTTCAAAAATAGAAACCCTTTTAAATAATCATATTCGCTTTGAAGAGCGCGTTCTTTTTAATGCCATACAAGAAATTGCTAATGAAAAAGAAGTGCAAATCCTTAATAAAGCGCATAACGGTTCAGAAGATTTTGGTCTTTGGGATGATGAATTTTGGATTTAAATAGGTATCTTTAACTTCTTACTTTTCTTATACTTCTGCTTTTAAAAACAAAAAAATGAGCGTTCCAAAATCTTATGAAACCGTAACCGAAGCTGTAAACGACCTCCAAAAAAGAGGCTATACTACCAATTTCTCCTTATGGACTGAAAAAGAATGCTTAATTTGCAATCAACCGTCTTTGTCCCTTTCACCGGAGGATTTTGAGATTGATGAACTATACCGTTTTGAAGGAATGACAGATCCTGGTGATGAAATGATTGTCATGGCTATTTCTTCAGAAAAATACCAAGTAAAAGGGGTGGTTGTAAATGGTTTTGGTATGTATTCTGATGGTATTACTGCGAAAATCACCAAACTACTTACTAAATGACAAGCTTCATAAAAAATTTAGTGCATGTCCATTGCTAATGAAAATGAATCTTCACTCGCATATTCGCATTGCTTTATTTTACTTTTTAGTAGTTGCTATTTTAGGCTGCCTACTTCGATTATTTGTAGTGGTGGACATTTCTGCTACCTATCGATTTTTAGTCCATACCCATTCGCATGTTGCTCTGCTTGGCTGGGTATATGTGGCGCTAACATCCTTGTTTTATAAACTTTATTTAGAAAAAGTAAAGGTAAAAAAACTTTATAGCCGTATTTTTTGGTTTACACAAATCACGATCCTAGGAATGCTTATAAGCTTCCCTTTTCACGGATATGCTGCCTTTTCTATTCTCTTTTCTACCTTATTTTTAATTGCAAGTTACTTTTTTGCTTGGCTATTTCTAAAAAAATCAACTTCAGAAACCAAAAAACTCTTTTCCTATAAATTGGCAAAAACTTCCATCCTTTTTATGGTCTTTTCTAGTATCGGTCCTTGGGCATTGGGTGCAATTATGACTACGTTAGGAAGTACTTCCATCTGGTATAAACTTGCCATTTATTTTTATTTGCACTTTCAGTACAATGGCTGGTTTATTATCGGGTTATTGGGAATTTTGTTTTACTTTCTGGAAAAATTTGGGATTTTTGTTCCAATAAAACTTCAAAAACAATGGCTTTGTATTTTAGTAAGTAGTGTGTTGCTTACTTATTTTCTTTCTACACTTTGGTTAGAACCCTCTTTTATTATCTATTTCTTAGCAGCTATTGGAGCTATTTTACAAACTATTTTGTTTTTAAAAATCTTTCTTTGGTTACAACCTGTTTGGAATTATTTTTCTAAACAACTAATTCCCATGGTATCCACAATGCTCCTATGGGCAGGCTTACTTTTAGCCATAAAAATAGATATGCAGTTACTCTCTGCCATTCCTTATTTTGCCATGTTAGCATACCACACTTTAGATTTTGTTATCGGCTATTTGCATTTGGTATTTCTGGGTGTTGTTACCATCAGTTTGTTTGCGTTTTTAAAACAAACGGAGTTGCTAAACTTGCCAAAAGTGCTCTTTTATTTTTACTTGATTGCTTTTTTAAGTACCGAATTACTATTATTTTACAAGGGTAGTGCCATTTGGTTGGATTTGCCTATACCCAAACTCTATTATTTCTATTTAATTATGGGTAGTGTACTTTTTCCAATCGCAATTATTGTTTTAATTTTATACCAACTGAAAAAAAATAAAATCCAATGACAAATTATCTACTAATGGGTTTCCTTATGCTATTCATTTCATTTTCTTCTGCTAGAAAAGAAAATATTGCCATAGACGGTAACGCTTCCGCTACAAATACGGAAATTCCTCTAAACCATGGTGAAAAATGGAAAGCCAATAAGGAAACTAACGAAAGTATTCTTAAAATGATTGCCATCACAAAAGCTGAGATGAACGCAAAATCTTTTGAAGCAGAAGAAGTAAAAACTGCATTACTTACTGAGCTGGAAAGCCTTCTTAAAAATTGTACTATGGAAGGTATGGCAAGAGTATATCTAAAAAAATACCTAGTTGGTTTCGGGTATCGAATGAATGCTATCATCAACCATAAAAGTACTTTAAAGGAAGTTTTGGAGTATCTGGAAACCTACAATACGTATTTTGAATAAACGTAATACTTAAAACAGCTAATATTGAGAAAATTTAATGATTCCTCCATATTGCTTACATAAAAACTCCAAAAACTACGTAATTTTATAAAAATTTTAAAAATGCACCTAGTCAACCTTCAAGAGCAACACACAATTGTAAATGCCTTTATTGCACAACTTAGGGATGTGAATATTCAAAAGGATGGGATGCGGTTTCGGAAAAATATAGAGCGTATTGGCGAAATGCTTGGTTTTGAACTTAGTAAATCGTTGGTATATAAAACCAAAAGTATTGCTACGCCATTGGGGAAATCTTCTGTAGCATTACCCGAAGACCATATCGTAATTTGCTCGATACTAAGGGCTGGATTGCCTTTACATACCGGACTTTTAAACGTTTTTGACGGTGCTGAAAATTCTTTTATATCTGCCTTCCGCCACCATACCTCTGAAACTGAATTTGAAATAAAGGTAGAATATCTTGCTACACCTTCCTTAGAAGGTAAAACATTGATTATTGCAGACCCAATGCTAGCCACAGGGCGAACATTCATGAACGTTTTGGAAGCCCTAAAACCCATGGGAAGGCCAAAATGCATTCATTTGGTTTCGGTTATCGGATCAAAACCGGGTATTGATTTTTTACAAAAAAGTGTGTCTAAAGATGTAAGATTATGGATTGCGGCTGTTGACAACACTTTAAATGAATACGGCTACATTGTTCCTGGTTTAGGCGATGCCGGCGATTTGTGTTTTGGAAATAAATTATCGCACTAATTTCGGAATAGAATGTTTTTACATTTCTGTTTAAAATAAAAAAAACTGATTCTTTTTTAGTACATTCTTATTTATTGCATACGAATACCTTGTGCAGCAAAGTTTTGTTTCTGTTTTAAAAAAACATCTTGGTTTAAAGGTCTTGTGGCATCTAAAAGTAAGGTTACATGAAACCCTTCTTTTAAAGCGTCTTGCAGGGTGTAATACACACAAATATCGGCTGCCAATCCACAAAAGTAGAGGTCTTTGGCACCCTTTTCTTTAAGATAACCTGAAAGACCGGTAGTTTGATTGTGGTTGTTATCAAAAAAACCACTGTAACTATCCATATTTTTATCCATTCCTTTTCTAAAAATAGCAGCTACTGAATTCATGTTGAGTGTGGAAGGAAAATCAGCACCAAATGTTCCTTGCACACAGTGATCTGGCCAAAGCACTTGCTCCAATCCGTTTACTAACACCTTTTCAAAAGCCTCTTTTCCCTTATGGTTGGAGGCAAAACTTTGATGATTTTGTGGATGCCAATCTTGGGTTGCTACTACCAAGTCGAAGTTGGGCAATATTGCATTAATTTCTTTTACAATTGTGTCACCATCTGGTACTGCTAAGGAACCTCCTGGTAAAAAATCATTTTGTACATCTACTATAACTAAGGTTACCATCGTTTTAAACCATTTTATGACCAACAATTAATTTTTCTCGTTCTTCATTTAGCAATTTACTTAATCCCACTTTATAAATATGTGGATTGTCAAAACGTTTGAATTCTTCGGGCAATATTTGAAGTCTATTGGCGCTGTAAGATGCAATATCAGCAACCGATTTAGATGGAAAAATTCGTTTACCATTTTTCATTACTAACTGAAGTAATGCCTCCGCTTTGCAGTTGTTAAAAGCCACATTTTTTTTTGCATCCAAAGGATGGTACATTTTTGAGATTTCCGTTTCTTCCCAAAGAGTTATAAGATCAGCTCCTAGCATTTTGTGGTTACTGTCATACAAGCGATGCACCTGTTTTTTAAAGGGTAAGGTTATTTTCGTGGTATTTTCAGAAAGTTTTATTCGTGGTTTTCCATAGGCAAATGCTAATTTATACACACCATCTAGTGCTGCATCCGGTTTACCGATTACCAAACTGGTGCCAACCCCAAAAACATCAATTGGCGCATCTTGTTCCAACAAACTTTTTATAACATATTCGTCCAATTGGTTAGAAACTGCAATTTGAACATACTGCAAGCTGGCTTCATCCAGCATTTTTCGAGCTTGTTTTGCCAAATACGCCAAATCCCCACTGTCCAAACGAATGCCCTTTAGTTTTTGTCCTTTGGACTCCATTTCTTTTGCCACGGTAATAGCATTAGGCACGCCACTTTTTAAAGTGCTGTAGGTATCTACTAAAAGAATACAATCGTTGGGTCTTACCTTTGCAAAAAAGCGAAAAGCCTCTAACTCCTCGTCAAAACTTTGCACAAAGGAATGTGCCATGGTGCCGGAAACAGGAATATCAAAATCTTTTGCTGCTAATACATTACTTGTGGCATTAAAACCACCTATAATGGCAGCTCTACTGGCTAAATGCGCCGCGGGACCATGTGCCCGACGCATGCCAAAATCTATCAACACACGATTGCCTGCCGATTGTCTTGACCTACTTGCTTTTGTGGCAATTAAAGTTTGAAAATTCAGCATATTCAACAGGAGTGTTTCAATAAGTTGTGCCTCGATAATGGTAGCTTCTACCGTTAAAACAGGACAATTGGGAAATACCACATCCCCTTCTAGAGTGCTATATATGGATCCTTTAAAGCGGAAATCTTTTAAATAAGCAATATAACTAGAATTAAATTTCTGTTGTTTTAAAAACGCTATATCACTATCGGTAAAATGAAAATTTTCAAGTATTTCCAATACTACTTCCAGTCCGGCAAAAACGGCATATCCACCTTTAAAAGGAAGTTTCCTAAAAAAATAGTCGAAAATTGCCGTCTTTTCGCCATCGCC
>MNYN01000080.1 GCA_001873105.1 Flavobacteriaceae bacterium CG2_30_34_30
TCCTTATAGAGTGGACTCCGCAATTGTCTGTTTATGAATTAGTTTGGGATGGAAAAGAAAAATATTTTACTCCATTACCTCTAGAGCCAAAAATTTGGAGCTCTTCAACGCTTTATTCGGCTACGATGAAAAAAGAACGTGAAAAGTGGTTTTCTGCATTTTTAGAAGATAAACCTATTGATGCTGATACACTTCTTGATTTTCATAAATATGCAGGAATTGGAAATAAAGATATGGATCTTCAAATAGATAGAGGGGCATTAAAAACGATGAGTATTACACAAGTAGAAAAGAATACGAATAAGTTAAATATGCAATACACTAATTTGATGACGAACGAAATAACACATAAAGAGTTTAATTATTTAGGAGTTAATTCATAGCATAAGGAGCGCAAAGTTTAAAACTAGGCACTTTTACCCGAAACTTTTTTGTATTTGTAAAATTCACCATGGTATAATGTCCGGACATTGCTCCAAATGGAGAAATCAACAAACAACCCGAAATATAGGTATGGGATTCTCCAGGTTTTAAAACTGGTTTTTTTCCAATAATGCCTTCACCAGCAACTGTTTCCAATTGATTTAATGAGTCTTTTATTTTCCAATGTCTAGAAAGAAGCTGAACGGAATCTTTGCTTTGATTTTCAATGGTAATTTGGTATTGAAAAGCATAATGAATTTTATAATTTTTATAAAAGGTGCCCTCAAAGTTTGTCTCAACAGAAATTTTAATTCCTTGTGTAACTTGTTGTACCATAGTAATCCTTAATAAAGCGAAAAAGATAAAAAAGCATAGAGTATCGCTGCAAACGTGGCTAAGATACTAAATAAAGTGTTTAGTGTCATAAATTTAACGATTGTTTTAAACCTGCTTTGTTGGTAAAATATACGCATAGCTTTATATAAATAGACGGCAAACAGTAGTAAAGCAAAAAAGGTAGATAGATTACTATTAAAAAAATAGTCAAAGATTAGAGTGATAATTAAAAGGGCAAAAAGGAGGCTTTGAACGTGAAAAGCAAAAATCAAATGTTCCATATAGGTAATCCTATTATTTCTTATGTAAATAAATTTAATACATAGCGCAAAAACCGGCATAAATAAAAAAATTACAAAAGGAAGTTTAGAAATAAAATAACTATAAGCTACTTCAGGATTGTCCTTGAAAAAATTAAAATCAATAATTTTTTTGAAAAGCCACCTATTATAGGTATTGTTTTGATGACCTATTTGTGCTAATGCACTTTGTGGGTCTGTTTCTATATTATTTGAAAAATAGTCATTGTAGATTCTCCACTTATTATAAAAAATTTGCCCCCAATACATAGTGTCTAATTGAGTTTCTGTGTAGTAAAGGACGCTATCTTTTTTTAACGCTTCTTTTTCTGATAAGGAAGTATGTATTATGGGTAGTTGCATTTGATTTACTTTAAGAATGCTGTCTGCGGTTTCAAAAGAGTCTTTCTCAAAGGTTTTTACTTTAGGCGAACGTTTTTCCTTGATTTCATTTTTTTGGGTGTATTCACTAATTTTTGTTAAAATGCCACTCAGAAGAAAAAAGATAATACTAACGCTTAAATAAAACCGAAAAGGATTGGCATATCGCATTCTTTTTCCTTCTACATATTCTTTAGATATTTTTCCGGGTTTAAATAATAACACACGCAATGTGTTTACAAGTCTGCTGTCATAAGCAAAAATTCCTGAAAAAAATTCCTGAAAAAGGTCTTTAAAATAAAGTTTTTTTGTAGAATTTAATTGGGAGCAATTTGGGCAGTATTTATCGCTTTTGTCTAAGGGGTGATTACAATTCAAGCACTTTTCGCCTCTGTATAAAAGCGATTTTCTTCCTTTTTCATTAGAAGGAATAATAGCCGCAAGTAAAACAGAGAGTCTATTTAGCATATAGAGAATCCTGAAATTAAAGCACTAAATATATAAAGATTTTAATTTATAAAACGGCGAGAAAATTAATTTTAATTATTAGTTATATTAATTGAATTTCCTTTGCCTACACCTATAATTCTATCATATCTGCCACCTAAATCTCTATAGTAGATAATTACGGTATAATCATTTTCAGTTTGATCAAAATTGCCGCTTATTGCCCCTTCATCTATACTTCCGTTAGGATTAACAAGAACATATTTAAAGTTATAAAAACCTTGTTTAAAAAGGCGTTTGTTTCTGTAGGTATCTGATTTTTCGTCATAAACCATTCTTGTATTTTCACTAAAGTTAAAGTTGTTAAAATTACCGTAAAGGTGAATTTCTTGCCCCTCTTTTAAGTCATCATAATACTGCAGGGCAAAATGCACCCAAACATATTCAGCATCAATACTTTCTTTTTGTCCACGAATATTTCGCACTAAAAAATTACCATTTATATCCGGGTAGTAGGTATAAGGCCTTTCTTTTCTGGCTATATTTGTGTAGAGGTAGTTGATGTATAAATCTTCTAATTCTACTCTTCTAATATTTACGGTGGCACCTCTTACATCGCTGTTGTCAAAGTTTAAATATTCATTTCCGGCCCAAAAGGAAGCTTCTTGATCGTAGCGATAAATTAATTCATTGCCTATGGTGTATTGTGGTTTTAAATTGGTTATGGCAGTGTTTAAATTGTTATTTTGAAGGACTAATGATTTTACATTTTGATTTGGATTAATTAGAAGTAAACTAGGGGAATTAACGGAAAAGTTAACTACTTGTTTGGTGTTAATATAATTTAAGTCTCGTGCTCTTTTTATAGCCACACTCACACTTGCAATATCATCATACACTATAAATTTTCTGGTAAACATAATAGTTCCTCTGTCATCAAGAATTTTTAACAAATAGTTTCCTGTTTTAGTTATAGCTCTTGTATCTCTATTCGGTATATTTAAATCGTAATGAGAATACATTTGTAGAGTGTTTAAAGAGTTTTCATAATAGTTTATCCTCACATCATCAAAACCTTCAAGGTATTCTGATTTTGAAAGATCGGATGGTGTCCAATCAAAGTTAAAGTGTTCAATAATATAGTAATAATCTCTCTCGTTACCATTAATATCATCAAAACTTAATTGTAATCGTTCCCCTGGTTTAATAATAGGTAACTGTGCTTGAGGTGTATTTCCAATAAATATAATAGTTTGTAAGTTGTTTGGCGGATTTACGTCTTTTATCTGAGAGAATAGTGTAGCACAAAAGACAAGTAGGATGGTTTGAAATAAAGGATATATTTTCATAAAAGTTAGTTGTTCAAAATGTAAATATAAACAAAATTCAAGCCATTAATTAGGAAATAAGTTGAAACCCATAAATTCATTATTTATATTAATTATAAATAAGGAATTTAGCTTCAAATTGTCTATAATAATACGTTTCAAAATTTGTAAATTTGCCCTCCCGAAGAATCATTTTTCGAATACTCGGGAAAATTAAAGAGAACTCTAATACAAATATCCTATGTCAAAAGACATTAGAATTACAAAGGGGCTTGATATTCGTCTTGTTGGCGAATCAGAAAAAGCACTTACAAATGCCCCAAGATCACGAACATTTTCCATAAAACCTTCTGACTTTCATTTAATTACACCAAAAATGGTAGTTAAAGAAGGTGCGAAACTTCAAGCTGGAGATGAAATTTGGTTTTCAAAAACACAAGAAAATATTCGATTTGTTTCTCCTGTTAGCGGAACACTTACAGAAATTAAACGAGGAGCAAAAAGGGTGATTACTGATTTGGTTATTACAGCTGATAGCCAAGATGCCTATCGTGATTTTGGGAAACTAGATGTTGCCTCAGCAAAAGCTGAAACAATTAAAAACAGGCTGTTAGAAGGCGGTTGTTGGTTTTTTATTAAACAACGTCCTTATGATGTGGTTGCAAATCCAAACCTATCGCCCAAAGCAATTTTTATTTCTGCTTTTGCAAGCGGTCCTTTAGTTGCCGATTATAACTTTACACTTCAAGGCAAAGAAACACAATTGCAAGCTGCTGTAACTGCTTTAAGTAAATTAACTAAAGGAAAAGTACATGTAGGTATTGGTGCAGAAACTATATCACCAATGTCAAATTTAAAAGATGTTATTATTCATAAAATTTCAGGACCACATCCAGCCGGAAATGTTGGTACTCTAATCAATAAAATTGATCCTGTAAACAAAGGAGAAACTGTTTGGACTATTACTCCTCAAGATTTAGTTATTATAGGAGATTTTCTATTAACCGGAAAATACAATGCGGAAAGAATTGTGGCTTTATCGGGTTCTTCGCTAAAATCGCCAAAATATTACAAAACTAAAATAGGAGCTGAGGTTTCTACAATGGTATATGACTCAGGGCTTAATGAAGAAAACGTTCGTGTTATTAGTGGAGGGATTCTTTCCGGAAAAAAAGTAGAAAAAGACGGTCATTTGGGCTTTTACGATAACACAATTTCAGTAATTCCTGAGGGGGATGATTATGAATTTTTTGGTTGGACAAAACCTGAATTTAACAAAATATCATTAACCCGAGCATTGACATTTTCTTGGCTAACTCCAAAGAAAAAATTCACTTTAAATACCAATACCAATGGCGAGCATAGAGCATTTGTGCAAACTGGGCTGTACGAGCAAGTTTTTCCTTTAGATATCTATCCATTACAGATTTTAAAAGCTTGCATGGTAGAAGATTTAGATGCTATGGAACAATTAGGTATGTATGAAGTTGCCCCTGAAGATTTTGCATTGACTGAGTTTGTATGTATTTCAAAACAACCTCATCAAGATATTATAAGACAAGGATTAGATGTTATGTACAAAGAAATAGGTTAAGCTATGAGTTTGAAAAATAAATTACACGATTTAAAAATGAAGTACAAGGGTACTAAAATGGCACCCGCGTTTAATGCGTTGCATACGTTCTTGTACATGCCCAATGATGTTACACATTCTGGTACCCACGTTAAGGCGGCTGATGATTTAAAGCGTACCATGAATACCGTAATCTTAGCTTTAGTTCCATGTTTGATTTTTGGAATTTTTAATGCTGGATACCAGCATTACGCTGCAATTGACCAAACTTTGCGTTTAGACCCTTTGGGTAATTTTTTTACTTGGGAAAATTTAACTTTAGGTGCTTGGACAGTACTTCCTTTAGTTATTGTTTCCTATGTTGTAGGTCTAGGCGTTGAATTTGTTTTTGCAACAATCAAAGGCCACGAAGTGGAAGAAGGATATTTAGTTACCGGAATGTTAGTACCACTTATTATTCCTATTGACACACCATTATGGATGCTTGTTATTGCTGTAATTTTTGGAGTGATATTAGGAAAAGAAGTTTTTGGTGGAACTGGAATGAACATTTTAAATCCGGCTCTAACCATTCGCGCTTTTTTGTTTTTTGCATATCCTACTTGGATGAGCGGCGATAAAGTATGGGTACACGAGGCTGTGGAAAGAGATGCCCTTATTTCGGCGGGGTCTAATTTAGATGCAATTTCCGGAGAAACCATTTTAGGTACTTATGCTCAAAACCAAGAACCTATTTATTCTATAATGGATATGTTTTATGGCTTTATACCTGGTTCGGTAGGCGAAACTTCTACCATTTTGATACTTTTAGGGGGTTTATTTTTATTATACACAAAGGTGGCCAGTTGGCGAATTATGTTAAGTGCCGTAATAGGCGCCCTGACGATGGGACTTTTATTTAATGGCGTTGTAGATGCCGGTTGGATAAAAGATGGAAGTAATTTCTTTGGACTAATGAGTGTGCCTTTTTGGGAACATTTAATAATAGGCGGTTTAGCATTTGGTATTGTATATATGGCTACAGATCCTGTCACTGGATCGCAAACCAATAAAGGAAAATGGTATTATGGATTCTTTATTGGGTTTATTTCCGTAATGATTAGAGTATTTAATCCTGCATACCCTGAAGGGGTCTTTTTAGCAATATTATTAATGAATGTATTTGCTCCTACTATTGACCATTATGTAATTCAAGGAAACATCAAAAAAAGAATGAAACGTTTAAAAATTAAATCTGCATAATCATGGCAAAAAAAACTGACAGTAACCTATATACCTTCCTCTTTGCCATACTTATGGTTGTCGTAGTTGGTTCTATACTGGCATTTGTTGCAACGGCTTTAAAACCTACTATAACTGAAAATCAGCGGTTTGAAAAGCAACAGAATATTCTTTATGCAATGGGTGTGAATAGCAATGAAGGAGATAATGATGTAAATTTTATTCCTACTGATAAAGTGGGACAATTGTTCAAGGAATATATTAAAAAACAACTTGTTATTCAAGGGAACAAAGTTACCGAAGACGAGGAAGCTTATTTAATAGACCTTGCTAAAGAAGAAGCTCAAGCTAAAAAAGCCGGTTATGAAAAAAGATTGCCACTTTTTGTTGGGGAGAAAGATGGCAAAACCTATTATATCGTACCTATGCGTGGTAAAGGTTTGTGGGACGCCATTTGGGGCTTTATGTCTTTTGATGAAAACCTAGTTGTTCAGGGTGTCTTTTTTGATCATAAAGGAGAAACCCCCGGACTTGGTGCTAATATAAAAGAACGGTTTTTTATGGACGACTTTAAAGGTGAATTTATTTTAGATGAAAACCAAAATTTTGCTAGTATCAAAGTTGCAAAAGGAAATAATGATCCTCTTAATAACAGAAAAGAAGATAATAAAGTAGATGCACTTGCTGGAGCTACAATAACAGGGAATGGTGTTACAGCAATGATTAAAAACTATTTGAGAATATACCTTCCTCATTTAAAAACATTAACAAAATAAATTATGGCATTATTATCCAAAAAAGATAGAGCACTAATCCTAGACCCACTTGCAGATAACAATCCAATTACTATTCAGGTTTTAGGAATTTGTTCCGCATTGGCAATTACCGCGCAGTTAAAAGCCTCAATAGTTATGGCACTTTCTGTGCTATTTGTAGTATCCGTTGGTAATGTAGTTATTTCACTTATTAGAAATATTATACCTTCAAAAATTAGAATTATTGTACAACTTATTGTGGTTGCTGCACTTGTAATTATTGTAGATCAAGTTTTAAAAGCCTATGCTTACGAATTAAGCAAACAACTTTCTGTATTTATAGGCTTAATCATTACAAACTGTATTATTATGGGGCGTTTTGAGGCTTTTGCATTAGCAAATGGCCCTTGGAGATCTTTTCTAGATGGCATCGGTAATGCCCTAGGATATAGCGTTATTTTAATAATAGTAGGCTTTTTTAGAGAATTATTAGGGTCAGGAACCTTACTTGGTATTCAAGTTTTAGGAGATCCTATCACAAAAACCGGATTGTATGCTATTGGTTACGAAAATAACGGATTTATGTTATTATCTCCTATGGCATTAATTGTAATTGGAATTATTATTTGGGTTCAACGCTCTAGAAATTCTAAATTAATTGAAGAACACTAACTAAAAATATTTACAACCCATATTCATAAATTATGGAACACTTAGAATTATTTTTTAAATCAATATTTGTTGACAATATGATTTTTGCTACATTCCTTGGAATGTGCTCTTATTTGGCGGTGTCTAAAAAGGTTGCAACAGCAGTAGGTTTAGGAGCCGCTGTTATTTTTGTACTCGGAATCACAGTGCCTTTAAATTGGTTATTAGATCAATATATTTTGCGCGACGGTGCCCTAGTTTGGTTAGGACCTGAATATGCTTCATACGACTTGAGTTTCTTGTCTTTTATACTTTTTATTGCAACAATTGCTACTATGGTGCAACTAGTTGAAATTGTTGTAGAAAAATTCTCTCCATCATTGTATAATTCGTTAGGAATTTTCTTACCGCTTATTGCAGTAAATTGTGCCATATTAGGTGGCTCATTGTTTATGCAATCTAGAGAAATAGCAACATTTGGTCTTGCAGTAAATTATGGTATTAGCTCTGGCATAGGATGGTTTTTAGCCATATTAACCATAGCAGCTATTCGTGAAAAAATTCGCTATTCTAATGTACCACCACCACTTAGAGGATTAGGAATTACATTTATTATCACAGGACTTATGGCCATAGGTTTTATGAGTTTTGGAGGCATGTTAACCGGTGGCGAAGAAAAAGCACCTGAAGAAACAGCTCAAGTTTCTAAATCTACAACACCAGTTTTGAATCAAAATATCAGCTCAGAAAATGACGTATCAGCAATACAAGAAAATTCAGAGACGAGCCAAGATTTATTAGATACAACAAACAAAAAAATAAACTAACTAACCAAATGATATTAGCAGCAAGTATATTAGGTGTCGTTTTAATAACAGTTATCGCTTTTTTAATATTGACTTTACTTTTAGTTGGAGTATTAATTTTTGTAAAAGAAAAATTATCTCCCTCCGGCCCTGTAAAAATTACCATTAATGGTGAAAAAGTAATTGAAGTAGAATCTGGAGGATCTCTTTTAACCACTTTAGGTTCTGAAAAAATATTTTTACCTTCCGCTTGTGGAGGAGGTGGTACTTGTATTCAATGTGAATGCCATGTACTTAAAGGAGGAGGCGAGGCTCTTCCTACCGAAACCCCTCACTTTTCAAGAAAAGAATTAAAAGAAGGTACTCGTCTTGCTTGTCAGGTTAAAGTGAAACAGGACATGAACATTACCATACCGGAAGAGGTTTTTGGTATTAAAAAATGGGAAGGAACAGTTATTCGTAACTATAATGTAGCTTCATTTATTAAAGAATTTGTAGTGGAAATTCCAGAGGATATGAATTATAAAGCCGGGGGATATATTCAAATTGAGATTCCACCTTGCGAAATTCAATTTAAAGATATTGATATAACAGCGCACCCCGAAGAACACGAAAGACCAGACAAATTTCAAGATGAATGGGATAAATTTAAATTGTGGCCATTGGTGATGAAAAATGTAGAAACTGTTGAGCGTGCTTATTCCATGGCTTCTTATCCTGCTGAAGGAAGAGAAATTATGCTTAACGTGCGTGTTGCCACACCACCATTTGATAGAGCTAAAAACGGATGGATGGATGTTAATCCTGGTATCGCTTCCTCATATATATTTTCTAGAAAACCTGGAGATAAAGTAATTATTTCAGGCCCTTATGGCGAATTTTTTATTAATGAGTCCGAAGCTGAAATGCTTTATGTGGGTGGAGGAGCCGGTATGGCACCGATGCGTTCTCACCTTTACCACCTCTTTCGTACCTTAAAAACCGGAAGAAAAGTAACCTATTGGTATGGAGGTCGTTCTAAAAGAGAATTGTTCTATATCGATCATTTTAAAAACTTAGAAAAAGATTTTCCAAACTTTAAATTCTACTTAGCTCTTTCTGAACCCATGCCAGAAGATAATTGGAAAGTAAAAGATGGTATAGATGGTGAAGGCGATGGTTTTGTTGGATTTATTCACCAAGTGGTAATCAATAATTACCTAAATTATCATGAAACGCCAGAAGATATTGAACTCTATTTTTGCGGACCGCCATTAATGAATAACGCCGTTCAAAAAATGGGAGAAGATTTTGGTATCCCCGATGAAAATATTCGATTTGATGACTTTGGAGGATAAAATTAGATGTAAAAAAACCGATGCCTTTAAAGTATCGGTTTTTTTATTAATAATTTTTTTTAGTTTTAAAACACCACTGAACACTGAATACTGAACACTAGATATGTCCCTACCTCTTACAGAACAAGAACGTCACAACCTGGCAATGAACATTGTAGGCAAAGATTTAGAGGCTCAAGGCTTTGAATTTTTGGCAGTAAATTCGACGCTTAAAAAAAATCCGCAGTTTGTTGTCTTAAAAAATAAAACACTACACTTTATTGTTGTTAAAGCAATCCTTTTTCCTAACCCTGTTCAAGATTATGACAAAGATAGTATGTTGAAAATGAAAATGCATGCAGATAAATTTGAAGCCAAAACCTATTATGCAGGTGTGGGATTGGGCCACGGCTCCAATTACCAGATGCCCATCCTGAAAAATGAAGATTATACCGTTGTATATAACGGTTTACAAGAAATTGTTTTTTAGATAAGAAGTTTCTTGACTTTTTTTTAAAAATTTATTTATAATAATCAATTTACCTATTTTTTAATGAAAAAGGCAACTATTCTATTTCTTGTTTTCCTGTTTTTTTCCTGCAAGGAAGAACCAACTAAATCTGGGCTTATTCAAAATTATGGAGAGGCCTTGGGCACAACTTTTAACATTCAGTATGAATCTTCTGAAGATTTTATGGCAGATTTTGAAGATGTTTTTAAGAGAGTAAACCAATCCATGTCCACTTATCAGAAAACCTCTGATATTTCTAAAATTAATCAAGGAGATACCTCGATAATTGTAGATACGCTATTTGTAAATGTCCTAAAAACTTCTCAACAAATTTGGAAAGAAACAAACGGTATTTTCGACCCTACAGTAGGCCCATTAGTTAACGCCTATGGTTTTGGACCTAATAAACAATTACTGGCAATTGATAGTACAAAAATTGATAGTATAAGGGCATTTGTAGGTTTGGATAAGATTAGTTTGACCTTAGAAAATAAAATTGTGAAAGCAGATTCTCGAATTTTTATCGATTTTAATGCCTTAGCAAAAGGATATACCCTAGATTTACTTGGTGATGTTCTCAACCAAAAGGGAGTAAAAAACTATTTAATCGAACTAGGTGGTGAACTTTTGGCGAAAGGAAAAAATACCGATAAAAATAAAAACTGGACGGTTGCCATAGATAATCCCACACAGAATGAAAACGAGCGTACCTTTATTCGCTTTTTAGAACTAAGAGATAATCGTGCAATGGCAACTTCCGGAAACTACCGAAAATTTTCTGAAGACACGGCAACAGGTCAAAAGTTTGTACATTCTATAAATCCTTTAACAGGTTGGCCTAAAGTTAGTAATGTACTTAGCGCGTCTGTATTGGCATCTACTTGTATGGTGGCAGATGCTTATGCCACAGTTTTTATGGTTATGGATTTAGAAGAAAGCATCGCTTTTTTATCACAACACACAGAATTAGATGCTTTTATTATTTATACAGATGCTTCCGGAACACTTCAAGAATGGATGACAGAAGGTTTTAAAAAGGTTCTGATAGACTAAAAATTTCGAAGGAATAGTTTAAAGATACTTTATTTTTTACACACTGGAATAATTTCACTTTTTGTTAGCCGATAATAGTCCACTTCTTTTTCTGAAAGCTTTTTTGTATAATCGACATCTTCCACCTTTTATTTAGATCCTAACAATCCTTTATTGATTCATTAACAGTATCATTAAGTAATGTAAGACCCTGGTATTTCAAGAGTTAGTTGTTGATTAAAACTATATTTTGAATTCTATACGACTTACTTTTTAAGGATTTTTTCTATTTGTTTGGACCCATCTTCTGCTATTACTTCTACAAGATACATCCCTTTAGAGAGATGCTGCGTAAGAACAAAGTGTTCATTTGACTCAAGCAATAAACGACCTTCAAGAGAAAGAACCCTTATTTTAGAAATATTTTGAGTAGTAAGAGCCCTAACATTAATGATGTCAGAAACTGGGTTTGGGTAAATAGAAAACATTTTTTTATCAAAAGATTCCACACCTAGATAAGTTTCATGAAATTCAACGTAATCACCGTTTGGAGCGATCATAATTGGAAAATAATTGGGAGGATCAAAATCTACAATACCAATATAATAAGTGAATTCTGTGTTTATAAGACTTTGGAAGAAATTAAATAATAAGGCTTCAAAATCACTATTTTCAATTAGTGTACAAGCATCACCAGATACTGTTAAAACAGAAGGTATAATCATAACATTATTGGCAGGATATTCAATCTCACCACTTAAAGTTTGACATACCTTCAAGCTAAAGGTATAAGGAGTGGTATCATAAAAATTTAAAATAACATTATAGTTTAACTCAGCATTATAAGGAATATCTGTTTGCCCTTCAATATTTATCTGATTTAATTGCCAAGAATAATAAAATAACATATTATCTGGCTGTGCCTTGCAAAACAGAGGGCTTAATACAAAAAATAGTAAAAAAATTGGTTTCATTTTTAAAGTTGTTTCATGTTACTTCTTAATGACAGTTGTAACCACCCGTTCTCCTTCTTGCCCTTCAATCCATACAAAATAGATTCCCGGAGTTAAAAATGTAACGTCTATGCTTTCAAAAGAAGAAGTAACCGTTTTTAATGTTTTCCCTTGGCTTTGGTAAAAACTTACACTTTTTAAGGGAGTTTTGCTTTTAATGGATAAAACACCAGCTACCGGGTTTGGGGTAATGGTAAGACCTTTTAGAGCATAATCTTGAACATTTAAAATGGTTTGGTTTTCATACCACCATAAAATACGAAGTGAAGGATTACCATTTATCGCAGCTATATTTATTAAATCCTTATCGCCGTCGCTGTCAATATCAAGAGGAAAATTACCACCAGAAGTAATACCTGTTGGGGGGTCAACATAATAAGGATTGCTAAAATTACCAGACCCGTCGTTGAGTTGATAGTTAACACCATCATTTATTGAAGATAAATAAACTACATCCATCGTACCGTTATTATCAATATCAAATACTGCAAGTTGCGAATATTGAATTGCAGAATCTGTAGTTGAATGTATAATATGTTTTGAGCTAAAATTTCCAAATCCGTCCAAGTTTTCATACCAAAAAACACCATCATCACTTATACATACAATATCGAGGTTACCATTGCCATCTATATCTTTTAAAAAAAGCTGTTTGTGATAAAAACCCGAATTTTCCACAATATGTTGGGTTGGAAAATCGCCTTGTCCATCATTTTCAAACCAAGACAGTAAAGTACTACCTCCTGAGTTGCTCAACACATCCATAAAACCATTGCCGTTTATATCCCCTATTTGTTGATATCGCGCTTGTGCAAGCGTGGTGCTGATGGGAGTGGGTGGGGCAAAATTGCCCAGCCCGTCCAGATGCTCCATCCAATATAGACCCACACTATTTGTAATCCCAATCACCAAATCCAAAAAACCATCACCGTTTAAATCGGCTGATTTAGAACTTCTTATTCTATCGAGGTTTTCTGCAAGTACTTGCCTTGGGGCAAAACTGCCACCTCCCAGATTGCGGTAAAAATACAAACGGTCATGAGCAAATGAACTTACCAATATATCCAAGTTACTGTCTTGGTCTAAATCTATTGCTTTAATATCAAAAGACTGACCGGGTTCAGTATCAATCACAACAGGATCACTAAAGTTCCCTTGTGCATCATTTTCATACCAAACTAAGCGTTGTGAGGACACATGAATTATGTCTTGGTATCCATCATTATTTATATCGCCCGTGGTTAAAAACCCACCAGGAGCATCATCATCAATAAAAATAGGCGTAGGATTAAAAACCTGAGCTATTCCAATTTGGAAAGTAAAAAACAATATTATAATTAAGATTACCTTCATTTGATTATTCATTATTGTTTTTATAAATAACATTTTGTTGTACAGCACCGTCTTCATAGACTTTTTCTATTTTATACAAACCGGGGTCTAAAGTATTGGTTAAATTAGGGTTGTTGATGTTTGTTGAGTCTTGAGCGGTTATCGTCACGTTGGAATTAAATATATTATCATTAAACTTAGTAACACTTCCCCCTATGGCAGCTTTATTCCAATTGTCATAGCACTTTCTGAATGGAGGAATAATAGAGGGTAGTTGTAAAATTTGAAAAGCAGCATGGTTAGGATGCGTTATGGTTTCAAAATCAGTTTCAGTTTTATCGACATATTTTACTGCATGAGATCCAACGGTAAAAGAGGTGTCTTCAAAGTCGGAAGGTTGTGGATACCCACAACAACAATCTTTAAACATATAGCTAAAACCAGGTTGAAACAGTGCCGGTTTAAAATCGTCTGGCAATGGACCGGCAATGCCTTCTGGATCATTGATACTCCAATAAAATACATTAACTACAACGGGATCCATATTAGCAAGGACTTCTAGGCTTTTAGAATAGGAATGAACCCCAGGAG
>MNYN01000003.1 GCA_001873105.1 Flavobacteriaceae bacterium CG2_30_34_30
CACAAGCGTTCAATGTGAGAAGGCTTATTCCAAGGATAAAAGGGATAACTTTCATAATTTTCAATTTAGTTTATTCTTATTTTAATGTCACAAATCACTGTTTAGCATTACCCACAACATGTTTATATCAGACATGTCGTATATATCGCTTATCCACAACATGCCCATTTTTTAATATCATGTCGTATATATGCCTTATATGGCATATATACGACATGATATGGTAAAAGATAGTAGTATAAAGTTTGTTTTTACAAAAAAACTCCACGCCTATTCATTTCAAATATAATCTTTTTTTAACAACATCTATTGGTGATTATATAGGTTAATTTTTTTATTGCACTACTCGTTTTTATCCGTTTGAAACGATTAAGTAGCCCAAAGTACTTATAAAAAGAATTCCTAAAACTGTATGTCCCTGATATAGGTTGGCCTCTTAATGTCAATTTATAGGAAAGCATGTGTAATATTAATTAGAAAATATATAAGGTTTTTTAATGATTTAAAAATGTCTATTGTCAAGGACATTAAAAGTGGAAAATTTAATGTTCCACAAGTAGAAACATAGCACAAAGTTACAAGTAAATTGATAGGTAGGTGGATTGTATAAATATTCAAACCATAACAAACAAGGTCTGCGTATAGCAGTGATAAAAGACTGCAGCACACAAAAGTTATAAGTTCATGAGCAACTGCTTAAAAAGTTGGAACAAACAGTTAGAATAAAGCAGATTCAGATTGATTATCTTAAAAAGAGGATTGATATCGCCAAGACAGCATTAGATAGCAACTTAAAAAAACTCCCCTCTTTCCTTGGGAGTGGGGCTGGGAGCGAGGTCTCAATCAACCCCAACAACCGCAAAACCACGCTTGGCTTCCAACTTTGTCATAACCCCATTCACTTCCTGATAAAACCGCACACCCATCACGGCAATGCGCACACCAGTTCCACTAGGAACGGTCAAGGGTTTTAAGGTAATGTAGTGATTCACGTCCTTTTTAGCTATATAATAGTCCTCTGCTAAAAAAACTTTTGCTTGTATAGCTTCAAAATCCATGACCACAATACCATACAACAAGCCCACATGCGTAGAAAATTCCGGGAAGTCAATCCCGCTCACATTAAAATCAGTACAACTCCAACTATGGTTTATTGGGTCAACAATAAAACGGTTTCCCAAAACCCGATCCACGGTAAAATGCTCAGGATAGGAATATGTCAGTAATAAATTGTGCCCCTCTGTAGTAGTAAGCGCTTGAGAAACCCGTCGCTTGCCCCGTTTGGAAACAGGGTCAAAGTTCTTGATCTGTACAAATAAACTGGTCATCTCACTATGCAACTTCCGCCCTTTTAATTTTGAAAGATAAGGATGCAATGCATGCATAAACGTACTCTTTACCGAAGCACAATGCCCAAACTCAGAAGCATTTTCACGCACCCGAACCATACTATCCTTAGTCTTGATCGCATTACCGTCAAACCCGCCACCGGCATTCCTGACGTAATTTTCACCACCATCTTGATAAAAGTTCATACCACTAATGGTACCCGTAATTTTAAAAGGTCCTACAACTCTTGCCATAAGTATCTGTTTTAAAATAGATGCTAAAGTTATTCAAAAAAATCAATATATCAAATAGTTATAGCATATTTATAACGTATTTATAACGTATTTATAGCGTATATATAGCGTATCAAATAATAGATAAATATTTATAAATGTCCTCTTCCCCCTTGAGGAAAGTCACCCCTTGTTTTTGAAATTATTCTAATTATTTATTTCTTTTAATCGGAACTTACAGCCCCACAGTTAAAAAAATTACATGCAGGCATGTAATTTGACATTTTAGAGAGTACAAAAAAAACATGGTGAGATATAGCAACAACCTTTTAATGAATTATCAAAATCAGGTTGGATTGTAAATAAAAAGAATCCATTCTATTAGCAATAGTCTTTTCAATATATTTAAAAATCCTTTTCTCCAAGCATTTCGGTATTTTAAATCAATTTATAAATAGCAACCTCTTCCATTCCTACTGAAGTTTTATATGCTCTATACATCCCTTCCGTATTAAAGGGCATGGCAATATTGCCTTGTGCATCTACTGCTATTAAGCCGCCGTCACCCCCTATTTTTAAAACTCGATTCATGATAACCTCATCGGCTGCTTGTTTTAGTGAAAGTCCTTTGTATTCCATCAAGCAGGAAACATCATACGCTACAACACCTCTTATAAAAAACTCACCACTACCGGTGCAACTCACCGCACAGGTTTTGTTATTCGCATAAGTCCCTGCGCCTATCATGGGACTGTCACCTACCCTTCCCCATTTTTTATTGGTCATACCTCCTGTGGAGGTTGCAGCAGCAAGGTTGCCGTTTTGGTCGCAGGCTACTGCGCCTACTGTTCCGAATTTTCCTTCTTGTTTTACACTGTGATCCAGTTGAAAAGTATCACTATCTTTTATGCCTTGCCACTGCCGGTAACGTACTTCATCATAAAAATAGTTCGGGTTTTCCAATACATAATTTTGTTGCTTCGCAAAACGCATAGCACCTTCTCCGGCTAGAAAAACATGGTCACTTTTTTCCATAACATCACGAGCTAATGAAATTGGATTTTTTATTCCTGTAATTAAGGAAACAGCTCCCGCCTGCAACTCTTTTCCATCCATAATAGCTGCGTCCATCTCATGCGTGCCGTCATTTGTAAAAACACTACCCTTTCCCGCATTAAAAAGTGGAGAATTTTCTAATAAATTAACCGATAGCGCAACAGCATCTAAAGCGGTTCCTCCATTAGCAAGCAAAGTATATCCCACCTCTAATGCACTATGGAGTGCTGTTTTGTATTTTAACTCCAGCTCGGTAGTCATTAATCCTTTAACTAATGTACCCGCGCCACCGTGTATTACCATCGAATATCTTTTCATATCATCTATTCCCGTCCCCAAGTTGAGGAATCTCTTTATTTATTGTTATTAATTTTCTAAAATAGTTAAAGTATTTCTCGCAAATACGCGAAGACGCAAAGTTAAAATAACCTATTACCTTTCGTCATCAAATTATACCCGAAAAATACAATTTCCGTTTTAATTGCCCGCATAAGTTTTGTAGTTTTATAGGCTATAAGAAAAAAAATAATGTCCGAACAAAAACGACTTTTCCTGCTAGATGCTTATGCTCTCATATTCAGAGGGTATTATGCCTTTATAAAAAATCCGCGAATTAACTCCAAAGGTTTAAACACCTCAGCAATCTTGGGGTTTACTAACTCGCTTTTTGACGTCATTCGTCGGGAAAAACCAGACCATTTGGCGGTATGTTTTGATAAAGGTGGAAGTGATTTGCGTAACGAATTATACAAAGAGTATAAAGCAAACAGAGATGCTACACCAGAACCAATTATGATTGCCATTCCCTATATTCAAGATATTTTAAAAGCCATGCATATTCCCGTGGTTGTCCTTCCCGGTTGCGAAGCTGATGATGTGATAGGAACCCTTGCAAAACAAGCAGAAAAAGAAAACTTTAAAGTATTTATGGTAACTCCCGATAAAGATTTTGCCCAACTAGTTTCCGAAAATATATTTATGTATCGCCCGGCAAGAATGGGTAATGGTATCGAAATTTTAGGTATTCCTGAGGTACAGAAAAAATTTGGCGTAAAACGTCCAGAACAAGTGATTGACTTTTTAGGAATGATGGGTGACGCCGCAGATAATATACCCGGACTTCCGGGTGTGGGTGAAAAAACGGCTATGAAGTTCATTGAAGAATTTGAAACTATGGAAAACTTGCTTGCAAATACCCACCTTTTAAAAGGAAAAATGCGCGAGAAAGTAGAAGAAAATGCAGAATTAGGATTGCTCTCAAAAAAACTAGCCACCATTTTAACCGATTGTAATGTAAAATTTGACGCCAAAGATTATGAACTCTCTATGCCCGATGGCGAAAAAGTACAGGAGCTTTTTGAAATTTTAGAATTTAGACGATTGAAAGATCAGTTTTTGCAATTGTTCCTCCCCCTAACCCCCTCCCAAGAAGGAGGAACAGACATTGATGGAGAAACTCCCCCTCCTTTGGAGAGCTTGTCCCGAGAAATCGGGAGGGCGGGGGGGAGGACAGCAGGCTCCGGCCAATTTTCCTTATTTGGCGACAACAACAACTCCCAACAAACCATACAAACATCCTCCAGCAGAAAAACCATTGCAGATACGGATCATTTTTACCAAACGGTGCAACCCGGTATGGCAATGCAGCTATTTCTGAAAAATATAATGAAGCAATCCTCCGTGTGTTTTGATACCGAAACTACCAGTTTGAATCCCTTGGTAGCGGAACTTGTGGGTATTTCTTTTTCTTGGGAAGCAGGGAAAGGATTTTATCTTCCTTTTCCAGAAAACAAACACCAAGCTCAAGAAATTATCGAGCAACTACGTGCCTTTTTTGAAGCAAATACTATCGAAAAAGTAGGGCAAAATCTAAAATATGACATCAAGGTTTTAGCAAAATATGGCATAACAATACAAGGAAAACTTTTTGACACGATGCTGGCGCATTACCTCATTAATCCAGATATGCGCCACAATATGGATGTTTTGGCAGAAACCTATTTAAATTACACACCTGTTTCTATAACAGAATTAATTGGCAAAAAAGGAAAAAACCAATCCTCTATGCGCGATGTGCCTTTAGATAAACTAACCGAATATGCCGTGGAAGATGCCGATATCACTTTACAATTAAAACACTATTTTGAAAAAGAACTCGGTGAGGCCAATACCCAAAAACTCTTTGATGAAATTGAAATACCCTTAGTTTCTGTCCTGGCGCATATGGAACTGGAAGGTATAAATCTGGATGTGGATTTCTTGAAATCGCTTTCCAAACAATTAGATGAAGACATCTTACGATTAGAAAAAACCATATATGAAGAAGCCGGTGTAACCTTCAATATTGCTTCACCAAAACAATTGGGTGAAATTCTATTTGACAAATTAAAACTGATTGAAAAACCTAAAAAAACGAAAACAGGTCAATATTCCACAGCAGAAGATGTTCTGTCCTATCTCGCTAAAGACCACAAAATCATCAGAGACGTTCTAGAATATCGTGGTTTAGCAAAACTAAAAAGCACCTATATTGAAGCGCTTCCGCTTCAGGTAGAACCAACCACAGGAAGAGTACATACAGACTATATGCAAACGGTTGCCGCCACAGGACGATTGAGTAGTAACAACCCCAATTTGCAAAATATACCTATAAGGACAGAACGCGGTCGTGAGGTACGAAAAGCTTTCATTCCCAGAAATGAGGATTATACTTTACTTTCAGCCGATTATTCTCAAATAGAATTGCGCATTATTGCAGCTTTAAGCAAAGAACCAAATATGATAAACGCCTTTAAAAACGGTGAAGACATTCACGCCTCAACAGCTTCTAAAGTATTTAAAGTGCCACTGCAAGAAGTGACCCGCGAGCAACGAAGCAATGCAAAAACAGTGAACTTCGGTATTATCTATGGTGTTTCGGCATTTGGATTAAGCAACCAAACCGACCTAAGCCGAAACGAAGCCAAAGAATTGATAGATACCTATTATGAAACTTACCCCAAATTAAAAAAGTATATGTCTGAACAGATTCATTTTGCGCAGGACCACGGCTATGTGCAAACGGTTTTGGGAAGAAGACGTTATTTAAGAGATATTAATTCGCAAAACCAAGTGGTGCGAAGTGCTGCAGAACGCAATGCCGTAAACGCTCCCATTCAAGGAAGTGCTGCAGATATCATCAAAATAGCTATGATTAATATTTATAACAAACTAGTGGAAGGCAATTTCAAAACCAAAATGCTTTTACAAGTTCATGATGAACTGGTTTTTGATGTGTACAAACCCGAACTAAAAACCATGAAAACCCTAATCAAAACCGAAATGGAAAACGCTTTCATACTGGAAGTGCCATTGGATGTTGATTTGGGAGAAGGCAATAACTGGTTGGAGGCGCATTAAGTTTAAAATGTTATTCCTATTAACTATGCTTTTTTTTCTGACTTGCGCATTTTAACACACAACAAAACATACTATTTAATCCCTTTTAAAAAATATAAGGCGCTAAATATCATAAAACGTTTTATTTTTCTCGAACGAAAATGCAATTAGGGATGCTTTTTAATTTCATGGAATCGATTATTTAATAAGATTAAATTTATTCTATAAATTTCTTAAACATTCCACCGAATCAGGTTTCTATAGAGGTTAAAATCTTTCCTAGCAATTGTAAATTTTGTATTTATCAGAACTTATATTCCAGATTTATATAAATAAAATAATCATTTTTTACAGAAGCCAAATCATAGTCTCGGGTTCTAAAATTTAAAGAAGAGGCTATTCCTTTTACGGGAATGTATTGAACGCCGGCAAGGAAAGTACTTCCATCTTTAGAGGAATTCCAATTTGTGGTTTCTGTTCCCACTTTGTTAGATTCTAATGTATCATACCTTCCAAAGACCTCAACTTTATCGTTGATAACATAGGTAGAATATATTGAAAATCCGTCCAAATCATGATCTAAGGCAGCATCTGAAAATTTTTTCCCATCATACATTGCATTATATTCAGCTCCAACCCTGAATTTATTTTTAAAATCATACCCTGCGAATAGTGCCAAATTGGTAACGGTAGGATTTTCCACTAGTATTACATCTGGCTCCTCCCCAATCACTTTTTTACTGTCTTGCCCAGAATAATACACTTTAAAAGTAAAAGCTTCATTAGGATTGTACACTAAATTCCCACCCACTTTGTATTTGCCATAAAAGTCTTGTACTTTTTTAAATCCTTCGCCATTCAACACAAATAAATTCATTTTTAATGTTTTATGAAGTTTAATCTCTACATTCAATCCTAAATCTGCACTGGTTCCAAAACCATATTCATCCTGAAATGATTTAAAAATATATCGGTATCCCCAGAAATTTTCTTGATCGCTAAACTGGTTTAAACCAATCATCCCTACTGAAAATTTCAACCAATCTGTCGCTTTATAATCCAGTTGAGCCGCTTTTAAAAATGCGGTGTAAGCACTTCCGTCATCTTTTCCCACATCAAAGAGAAGCTTAGCAGAAAACGTGTCATTAAATGTGTAATTGTATCCAAAATAGGCCCTTTGTATTTCAAAAGCACCCTCTTGCTCTGCATCCTCAGTCATGTTATAGTGATAATTAAAAAATATTTTTCCGGTAACATTCCCTTTTGTTTGTGCAATAGCTGCCATCGAACTGAAAAAGGAAATAAGTATAATAATTTTTAATGTTTTTAATTGAAACATGAATGATTTTTATAGTGAATTATTGACTATTATTTTTTTAATGTTTTATTATTAAATAAAAAGCTCACAAATTTAATGTTAAATTTACATTAGAAATAAATATCTTTCTATTTAAAATGAAAATTATTTGATGCTATCAAAATTATAGATGCCTTTAATCCATTTTATTAAATCGTTAAATAATAAAAAAAACATGTTATTTATTATTATTCTTATCCTATTAGATGTACTAGAAAAAAAATCGTTTATATAGAACATTTTAATTGCTTTGTAAGCAATGATATACTAGAATCCTATTTTTTTTTACAACAAATTTTAATATGAACCCTACAACAAAAGAGAAGCTTATAACGGAAATCATCTGTAAAAATCTTGAAAAACCTTACCCTATATATGTAAATATTTTATGATATTTTGGGTTGTATTAAAAAAGTGAAATCAACAATGAAATAATGTTAATTAAATAATTTTTAATTAACATTAACTTAATAATCAAGTCAGTCCTTTGCACAGTAAAATATAAACCTATTTAAATGAAAAATTTAGCTATTGTTATGTTCCTTGCTTTTGTAATGGGAGCCTGTGGAAACAAAAAAGAACAAAAAGAAGCTGGTACTGATATCGAGAAATTATCAGGAAACATCAGCATTGATGGTTCAAGCACTGTTTTCCCCATAACCGAAGCCGTGGCAGAAGAATTTAGAGCAATTCAGCCAGATGTAAAAGTAACCATTGGCGTTTCGGGAACAGGCGGCGGTTTTCAAAAATTTTCAAGAGGAGAAACAAACATTTCAAACGCTTCTCGTTTAATAAAAGACACGGAAATAGCGGCTTGTGCAGAAAACAACATCACTTATCTAGGATTAGAAATTGCCTATGACGGAATGGCCATAGTAGTTAATCCAGAAAATACTTGGGTGGACAGTTTTACTGTGGAAGAATTAAAGAAAATTTGGGAGCCTGCAGCCCAAGGAAAAATAATGCGATGGAATCAAATTCGTCCGGAATGGCCAAATGAAGAATTGCATTTATTTGGTGCAGGAACTGCCTCAGGAACTTTCGATTATTTTACCGAAGCAATTAATGGAAAAAGCGGTTCAAGCAGAGGGGATTATACTGCCAGTGAAGATGACCACGTTTTGGTTCAAGGTATTTCTGGTGATAAATATGCTTTAGGATACTTTGGATTGGCTTACTATGAAGAAAGCAAAGATAAATTAACTTTGATTGGCGTGAACAACGGCACAGAAGTTGTATTGCCAACGATTGAAACAGTAAGCAACGGCAGCTACCATCCTTTGGCAAGACCTATGTTTATTTATGTAAACAGCACCTCCATAAAACATCCTGAAGTAGTTGAATTTGTTAATTTTTATCTTGACAATGCCGCTGAATTATCAGAAGATGTAGGTTATATTGCATTACCTGCAGAGATTTACGCCAAACAAAAAGAAAACTTTAAAGCTTTTGTTGAAAACAACAAATAGATAAAAGCACAACGTAACAAAATTTGATGCGTAAAATCAAGGAATTTGTCATAGAAAAATCTCTTTTATCAAGTGCATTGGTCACTATAGCCGTTACCGTTGGTATTATTTCGGTGTTGGCTTTTGAAGCTTTTAGTTTTTTTCAAGAGGTTTCCATCGTAGATTTTTTTACGGATACCCAATGGACGCCTTTATTTACCAAAAAACATTACGGGATTCTTCCCTTGCTTACAGGTACATTGCTCACCACATTCATAGCAATTTCTGTGGCATTGCCCATTGGCTTGTCTATAAGCATTTATTTAAGCGAATATGCACCAAAAAGTTTTAGAAAAACAATAAAACCATTATTAGAACTTTTAGCTGCAGTGCCAACGGTTGTTTACGGTTTTTTTGCTTTGGTGGTGGTCACTCCTTTTTTACAGCAATTCATCCCAGGTTTATCTGGTTTTAACTCGCTTTCAGCAGGTATTGTTATGGGAATTATGATTATTCCTTTTGTTTCTTCTTTAAGTGAAGACGCTTTATTTGCAGTGCCAAAAGCATTGAGGGAAGCCTCTTATGGTATGGGTGCAACACGGTTACAAACAGCTTTTAAGGTGGTTGTCCCGGCGGCTTCATCAGGTATTATTGTGTCTATTATATTAGCTATTTCAAGGGCTATTGGAGAAACGATGATTGTAGCCATTGCAGCAGGCCAACAACCAAGGCTAACTTTAGATCCAACCGTTCCTGTGGAAACCATTACAGCATATATCGTTCAGGTAAGTTTGGGTGATGTACCACATGGATCCTTGGAATACAAAACTATTTTTGCTGCCGGTATTACCTTATTTGCATTTACATTTTTATTAAACACTTTGAGTTTCCGAATCAGAAAAAAATTCAGAGAGAAATATGACTAACGTTCAAAAAAATAGGCTAAAGGATCAGCTCTTTAAATTTTGGGGAATAGGCTGCACGCTCATCGGTTTGGTATTGCTTATTATTTTTATAGGAGGAATTTTAATTGACGGCTTAAGCAGGATAGATTGGGCTTTTATTACCGATTTGCCGTCGCGAAAAGCGGAAAAATCTGGAATTTGGACACCACTAATGGGAAGTGTTTGGATTCTGGTTTTAACAGCCATTATTTCTTTTCCAATAAGTGTCGCAGCCGGTGTTTATTTGGAAGAATATGCCAAAAAGAACAGACTATCCGCATTGCTAGAAATTAATATTTCTAATTTGGCTGGCGTTCCGTCCATTATTTATGGATTGTTGGGTCTGGAAGTTTTTGTAAGAATTATGAGTTTAGGTGCCAGTGTTTTGGCGGGTGCCCTAACCTTATCCCTTTTAATTTTACCTATTATAATCGTGGCAACAAGAGAAGCCATTAAAGCAGTACCAAGCTCTATCAGAGATGCGTCCTATGCGTTGGGTGCCTCAAAATGGCAAACCATATGGAACCAAGTACTGCCTGCATCAAGTGGGGGTATTTTAACAGGCGTTATTTTAGCACTTTCCAGAGCTGTTGGTGAAACCGCTCCGTTAATAGTTGTTGGTGCTTTGGCTTATGTTCCTTTTGCCCCCTCAGGTCCTCTTGATCAATTTTCTGTGTTGCCAATTCAAATTTTTAACTGGATTTCCAGACCGCAACAGGGATTTATTGACAATGCGGCGGCAGCCATTATTATTTTATTATTGATTACCTTTGTCATGAATGGTATCGCGGTTTATTTTAGAAATAAATGGCAAAAAAAATTACAGTAATCTTATGAATGTTATTATGACAGAAAATACGGAAAACCTGAATACAGAAGATAAAATTGCTGAAAAATACAAATTGCAAACCAAAGATGTCAATGTTTTTTATGGCGATTTTCAGGCTATAAAAGAAGTTTCCATGAATATCAAGCCAAACAGTATCACTGCTTTTATTGGACCTTCAGGCTGTGGAAAATCTACTTTTTTGCGTTTGTTCAACAGGATGAACGATTATATCGAAGATTTTAAAATGGAAGGCAAAATTAAAATTGATGACACCAATATTTATAAAAATAAAATTCAGTTGGAGCAGTTGCGTAAACAAGTTGGTATGGTATTTCAAAAACCAAATCCATTTCCAAAATCTATTTTTGAAAACGTGGCCTACGGACTAAAAATACAAGGCATCAAAGACAAAAAATTGATAGCCGCCCGCGTAGAAAAAGCATTGGTGCAAGCCGATTTATGGAATGAAGTTAAAGATAATTTAAACAAATCGGCCCTAACTTTATCAGGCGGTCAACAACAGCGTTTGTGCATTGCAAGAACTTTGGCTGTTGAACCTTCCATTCTTTTAATGGATGAGCCAACTTCAGCACTCGACCCTATTTCCACAGCAAAAATTGAAGAATTAATCCATCAATTAAAAAAAGAGTATACCATTATTATTGTTACCCATAATATGCAACAGGCCGCAAGAATTAGTGATTATACCGCATTTTTTTATATGGGAGAATTGATTGAGTTTGATAAAACAAAAAAAATATTTACAAATCCAGACAAAAAGAGAACGGAAAATTATATCACAGGCAGGTTTGGTTAAAAAATAAATTTATGATAAATATTGAAGAGCAAAGAGTTGCATTAAATAAGACCGGCGAAGAAATGTTAAACTTGGTTCATAAACAAGTGCAGCTTGCTTATGAAGCATTTACATCTTTTGACACAGATTTGGCAGAAGAAATTATTTTAAAGGAAAAAAGGGTCAATGCACTCGATGTAAGAATTGAAAAGGATACCGATCATTTTATTGCATTATATAGCCCTGTGGCAACTGATTTAAGATTTGCACTGGCTCTACTTAAAATAAATTATAATTTAGAGCGCATTGGCGATCAAGCATTTGACATTGCTAACCATACAATATATTTAAACCAAAAACTAGTGTCGGAACTTGTTGAAAGAATGCAATTTAACTTGATGTTTGAAACCTTAGAAAGCATGTTTACAGATGTAGCAAATGCATTTACAAATGAAAATTTAAAAGTAGCCCGAAAAGTATTTAAAAAAGATAAAATTATCAATGATATAAACGCAAAAGCTTTTGATATTGTTGCCGAAGATGCCTTTAAAAACCCGGAATTAATTCGTCAATACCTAATGGCGTTAGTGGTGATGAAAAAATTTGAAAAAATTGGCGACTTACTTAAAAATATTTCTGAAAGTATTATCTATTTTATTGATGCGGAAATTTTAAAACATAAAAAGAAAAAGTGATAAAAATAACTTGTTCAAAATAAAAAAAAGAAGTAAACCTCCATAACTAATGCTGCCAAAGGCACGTTTTCCATTTATTTAATACTTCTCTATTATTAATTTTTTTACCAATCAAAAATGGTTACCTTTTTATTTGTCGTAAAGGTATATCACAAATACAGTTTGCTTACATGGGGCGAATTAAATTTTTATCTTTTAGGGTTAAGATTGGTTGCGGCATATTTTTGATGCCAATTTTACTTTTTTTGCGGTGGAATAAACCTATTTTCTCTACTCCTTTAATCCTCTTTTTTATTATAGCTAATTCCATTTCCAAAAAAATGTCCTAATAATTAATAAAACATTTCAGGCTCCACTCTTTCAAACAAGTTTATAGCTAGCCTTTGTAATTGCGTAAAGTAAGTTGGGTAACATTTTACAAATTGAGTCCTGAAAAAATAAAATTAATAACTTATGTATTAATAGTAATTGTTGGGGTTAGACTTTTTTTAAATTATGCTTTTTAAGCTTCTATGAATATTGATGGGCATTTTACAAAATTAGATTTTTCAACAAAAAGATTTTTGCAACTATATATACTAATTCAATGTTTTTCGATAAAAATTCAGGAAAACTAATCCATATAAACCTAAATGGGACTTGACAAGCAGTTTGCCCCGATGGGGCTTGTTTTTATCATATATATATGTTTTACAAACAGGGTGTTCCAAGGGTCTAAAAATAGCTCCATAGGTGCGAAATGTTTGTAGAATATTATAAAAATTTAACTTTAAAGCTCCAGCGAGGCCACCTGTTTATTTTTAAAAATATAACCAGACAATAAGGATTCTAATTGGTAAAATAAAATGCATTTCGCTTAGAGGTATCTTAAGTTTTTGTAATTAGAAATTAATTATACATGGCTGTTTTTACATTAAAATAGCTCTTTGAAATTTCTTCCAAAGAGCTATTAAAAAAAGACACTTAGTACCTTTTATTGTTTTTCGTAAGTAATAGTAAGATCTTCTGTTATTGTAGCAGTACCACTTCCTTGGGTAACTTCAATAGGAAACCCGTTAGGGATTACAAAAGTTAATGTTGAACCTGTTTGTGTTGCTGTGTAAACCCCAAAGGCATCGGTTATAATAACCGTGTTATTAGTTTGTGACCAGGTACCTGCAGTAGTGTCATTTTCATTAACACAAGTAATATTATACTCATAATCGGTTGTTGAACCGGCAACAAGCACTAATTCAATATCAGCATAAGATGTTGAAACAAAAGCAACTGTATTATTAGCATTAAAAACCACAGTTTCATTTTGGTAACAGTTAGTTTGTTGCATAATATCGTTTGAAATAGTTCCATTTCCATTCACATCATAGGCGTTTTCTGATTTAAAGGCTGTCATTTTCCAAGTTCCTTCTAAGGAAACATTTGCATTATCATCGTCAGAAGAACACGCTGCAAAAATCATTGCAACCATCAATAGGCTAAATACTTTTTTCATAATTTATTTATTTAATTTTTTAATTTGGGTGCAAAACAAGGGCTTTTATTCCGAAGCACAACAACATTTAACGTATTAAATAATCCTTTACTTTTAAAAGTAACGCCTGCTCATAGAGAAAAAAACAGGAA
>MNYN01000005.1 GCA_001873105.1 Flavobacteriaceae bacterium CG2_30_34_30
AGCGAAACCCAAACAGCAACACTAGCCGAAATTCAAGCACTTATCGCCGCATTGCCCTAGAAATCGTTCGAATTTTTATTATAAAGAAATGACAACTAATTTGCCTTAAGATTATAAATGCTGCCAATAAAAATAGCAACACATCCCAGTTTCGTCACTTTTTGTATATTTAATACTTATAATCTAACCATTACCATGAAAATCTATTTCCTATTCGTTTTGTTAGGTATTTTCTGTATGCCTGTTTTCGCTCAACAAATCCCTGTAAACGATACCTTAAACCGCACCGCTTCTTTTAACTATGATGTGTTAGGAAACAGAATAGATTTTTCACCTGAAACCCCTCCACTCATCCAAATAGCCGGTGCTCCAAAAGCGTTTTATTCTAATTATTGGGAGTTTGGCGACGGAAATTTTAGCAAAGAAAAAAATCCGCAACACGTCTATGAAAACCCCGGCGAATATGAAGTTACTCTTTGGGCAACAAACCACTACGACAACGGCAAAACACCTACCACACGTCCTCAAAAAGTAAAAATAACTGCCGTAACCGAGCCCTATAAAGATAGCGCTTCCTTAAACGACGACGATTTTAGTTTGCAACGCAATCGCGAGCCCATGCCTGAGCAAGAAATGGTAATCATTTTGAGCTACAAAAACAACAAAGATTTTGTAACAAACGGAAAACTCTACCTCTTTTATAACGAGCAACAATACAAAGCTAATAATTTTGAACTTACAGACACCCGCACCTACCATGGCGAAAAACAAATTCAAGATAAAATGTTTGCCTATACAAATGATATAGACGACAAAGAAATTCTCCTAGCATCAGCAAAAAACGAAGTACTTTATCTCTCTAAAAAATGGCAAGACACTACCGAAAAAATTAATCTTCCGCTTACTTTAGAAGAATCAAAAGCCTATTACAAAAATTGGAGTTTATTAGAGTTTGATAATCTTGCTCCTAATGAAGAGCGCAACATTTTTTTTACCATGCGCACCACTCCTGAAATGCTCAAAGATACTAGTGCCATAATTACCGTAAGAAGTATTTATGTGCCCGATGGCAATTTTGACAACCACAAAGTAAAAGAAATGGAAATGGAAATTGTAACCTCTCACGACCCTAACAAAATGGCATCAAACGCCACCATTCTAAACTACCGTTTGGTTCGGTTTAAAAAATTTAAATTCAAAACCAAATTTCAAAACAATGGCGAAGGTCCGGCAACGACCATCCGACTAGAAACCGAAATACCCGAAATGTTTGATAAAAGCACCATAGAAATTATTGACCTTTATCCAGAATGCCCTATTTGTCCTAAAAATAAAGAAGTAGCATTTAGTTGTATAGACACCACATTTACAGACACCAAAGCCATCTTTACTTTTAAAAATATTTACCTTCCGGGAAGCGAACAAAAAAACGTTAAAGAATATGACTCAACAAAAGGATTTGTAAAATACTCCATCAAACTTGCTAAAGATTTTCACAAGAAAAAAACCAAAAGTCGGACCGAAATTTATTTTGACAAAAACGAACCCATAGTAACTAATTATGCCACAACAAGATTTTTACCCGGAATTTCCATAGGCGCAAAAGCTGGTTATATGATAACTCCCGATTTAGACAACCACCAAGAGTATTTTGTGGGGGCAACTATTTCACCCTACAAATCCTATCGGGGTTACTTGCAAGCCGAAATCATGCTTTCCAGAAGCACTTTTGACGATTTTTCCTCCTTTACACAAGAAACAACGCAGCCCGCAACAGGGTTTATAGAATCCTTCGCTATCGAAAATCTAGAGCAACACTTAAACTTTTCTCTTTATCTAGTACCTATTTCTTATCGCTACAACCTAAATAACTTTTTAGCAATAGGCGCAGGAGTGCAGCTAAAATTAGATTTAAGCAGCAAATATTGTGTAAAAACATCAGGAGAGTACTCACTCCTCATCCCTTCTGAAGGCATTGTTTTTAGAGATGACACAAAGGATTTTACCAGTTTAGAGAATTTTAAAGATACCTTTAATCATTTTGAAACAGGAGTTTTTGCGGGTTTTAACGTAGGTTTCGCCAGAATCGGTCCAAGTGCCGGAGTGCGCTATGTCTATAATTTTAATACGCCACATGAGCAAATCCAACTCTATGGAATATGGAAATTTTAATAAGGGCGTTACCCCCCAAGCCCACTTGGGGGGTCGGGCTATCCGTTACAATCTTCTCCTCAAGCTCACTTGAGGAGAAGGATTTTCACTACTATCCCTAACGCAAAAAAAACATAAGCTCCACATAAAACACGGCAATGACACAAAAATGGCTTTTTATTTGTTACCTTTTACTACACACTTTAGGGCAAGCACAATCCCTTGAAGAAACTATTTATAGCCATATAGACCTATTTATTGAAAATCCCACACCCGAAACGCTTCGGAAAATAGAGGCAAAAGAAATCACTTTTTTTACCAAAGTAAAAACCCCTGAGGAACAGTTGGCATTGGTTATTTTACAGTGTAATATGGGATATTACCAAAAACAATTTGGCGACAATACAAAAGCCATTCGAAGTTATGAAAAAGCATGGCAACGCTTTTCAAATTCAAAGTTAGAAAGTTATGATATTATCGAATTTTGCCTAAAACCCCTTGGCAATCTTTACACCATTACAGGCGATTTTACCAATGCCGAAAACACCATAAAAAAATACATTATAATATCTGAATCACAAAAAAATATACCACAAAAAATAGCCGGAATTATAAATCTTTCCGTCGTTTATCACAATACCGGAAACCACCAAATTGCCATTGCACTTTTGCGGGAAGGACTGCAAACTCCTAATTTAAGCAAATCACAAAAAGCAGCACTTGAAAACAATTTAGCCACCAATTTATTTGCAATAAAACGTTTTGAAGAAGCACAACAAACCATTGACCATCTAGTTTTTGAAAACAAAACAGTAAATTCCTATAAAAATGCGGCACAACTAGCCGTGCAGCAACATTCATTTTTAAAAGCACACGAACTTTTGGACCTTGCCGAAACGGAACTTCTAAAAAACCCTTTTTCCGCTCGAGATATTGCAAAATTATATGTGGAAAAAGCACAAGTTTATGCGCTTGAAAAAGAGGACATACAGGCTGAAAATCATCTTCAAAAAGCCTTGCTATTTTTAATTCCAACAAACTCACTAAATAAGCCTCCTAAAGAAGAACTTATCTATCCTGAAAATACTTTACTGGACATTTTTGACGGACTGGCTTCCCTCCAGCAAAACACAGAGCAATCCCTTCGCTATTATGATTTAAGCTTTTTGGTTTCAGAGCAATTATTAGACCAATACACCGCACAAGAAGCTAAAATAATACACCAAACAAAGCAAAGAATACGGAGTGAAAAATGCATCGAATTGTTATTGGAAGAATATAACAAAAAACAAAACAAAACCCACCTTAGCCGCGCTTTTGCCTATGCCGAAAAAAGCAAAGCGACAGTGCTTACCGAAATAATTTCTCGTAAAACCCTGTTAGAAAATTACCCTAAAGACACCCTGTTACTAAAACAACAGCAACTTACACAAAGGCAGGAAGCAAGCATCAATTACCTAGTGCGTGCACAAGTAACCAATGCCGACACAAAAAGTATCCAAAATAGTATGGATACATTGAACCAGTTAAATTTGCAATTAAAAGAAATAAAATTGCGAGTGGAGCAAAAATATCCTAAGCAAAAAATAGCCCCTATATCCATTGAAAATTTGCAGAAAAAGCTAACCCAAGATAACGCCTTCCTTTTAGAATATTTTTATGGCAAAAATGCTATATATCTTTTTGAAATCACCCAAAATTCGCTACAACTTTCTAAAATAAAACTGGATGAAGCGTTTAAAAAAACCCTATCTACGTACCTTCAAAGTTTTGAAAATGCCTCAATTATTAATAATAATATTCCAGCATTTACAGAAAACGCCTTTTTGCTTTTCCAAAAACTGCAACTAGAATACCATTCTAAACAAAAAAATGTTATTATAATTCCCGATGGATTGCTTCATTTTGTCGCATTTGAAGCGCTACTCACAAAAGCAACACACACGAGTAATTTTGCCGAAATGCCATTTTTGGTTCGCTCCCATCGAATAGCTTACAATACCACCGCCAATTTATATTTGCAGTCAAAAATGCCAGAAACCGAAAATAACGTTTTAGGTGTATTTCCCGTATTTGAAAACACTCCCCAAACTCTAAGCCACTCATTAACCGAAGCGGAAAACATACAAAAGCTAATGCCAACTACCCTTTTGATGCGAGAACAAGCCAGCAAGGAAAATTTTATTAAAAAAGCAAAAAATTATTCCATCCTTCACCTATCTACCCATGCCAATAGCGGAACTTTTGTGATTCCGGCTTCTTTAGCGTTTTATGAGGATGCCATGTTGTTACAAGAATTGTATTCCCTTAATTTTCAACCAAAATTAGTAGTGCTGAGTGCCTGCGAAACTGGAGTGGGAAAAATACAAAGTGGCGAAGGTGCCATGAGTCTTGCCAGAGGTTTTCAACACGCAGGGGCACAAAACTTATTGTTTAGTTTATGGAAAGTTAATGACTTAGCTACTGCCCAAATAATGACTTCTTTTTACAAAAACTACAGCAAAACTAACGCGGCATTTATGGCAAATAGGCAATCGAAACTAGAGTATCTAAACGATAAAACTATTAGCAACACAAAAAAATCGCCATACTATTGGAGTTCTTTTGTGTATTATGGCACCTTAGAAGAAGAAAAACAAAGCCCAATGTGGTATTGGGTTTTAGGAGCTTTATTACTGTTTATTCTGTTTTTTGTTTTTAGAATGCAATGGAAAAAGAAAAGAAACAAGTAAAAATATTGAGACCAACCTGATAACTCCAATATTCAATTTTCAATAACCTTTTTTCCCTACTCCCGAAGCAAGTACGGAACAAGCTCTAAAGGGATAAGTTGCTAAAAATCAAGCTCCGTTTAGGGATGGGGAAAAACTGATTTTTAGCATTAGCAGCTTTTCGGAGTTGACTCAATATTAATTCCTAAAGTTGTTTTAATTAAAAATAAAAATATTATCACTATCGGTATTTCTTTTTTCTCCTAACGAGTTAAATTTCCAACTAAAGCTTAACATAAAATACTGTTGCTAAGCGTGAAGATATTAAACACTACTTCTGCCTAAAATAAATTGTTATAGGCACACCCGTAAAATTAAACTTTTCACGAAGCTGATTTTCTAAAAATCGTTTGTAGGGGTCTTTGACATACTGAGGCAAATTACAGAAAAACGCAAAGGTGGGATGCGGCGTTGGCAATTGTGTGCAATACTTTATTTTTACATACTTTCCTTTATACGCTGGTGGTGGAATGTGTTGTACAATATTCAACATCACCTCGTTAAATTTGCTTGTTGGAATACGTCTGTTTCTGGTTTCATAGACTTCAACTGCGGTTTCTATAGCTTTAAAAATGCGTTGTTTGGTCAATACCGAAACAAATATAATGGGCACATCGGTAAACGGTTCGCACTGTTCACGAATTAGTTTTTCAAAGTTTTTAGCCGAATGGGTGTCTTTTTCAACCAAATCCCATTTGTTTACTAAAATAACGATGCCTTTATTGTTGCGTTGTGCCAACCAAAATATATTTTGGTCTTGCCCTTCAAACCCTCTGGTGGCATCTACCACTAAAATAACCACATCACTATGCTCAATAGCCCGAACACTTCGCATTACAGAATAAAACTCTAAGTCTTCTTTTACTTTTGCCTTTCTGCGAATTCCAGCAGTATCTACTAAGTTAAATGCAAATCCAAAACGTTCATATTTTGTATCGATAGAGTCTCTCGTGGTGCCTGCTACATCGGTAACTATATAACGATCCTCACCGATTAGGGCATTGATAAATGAGGATTTTCCTGCATTTGGTCGCCCAACGACTGCAAAACGTGGCAATTCAGATACTTCCTGATATTCTTTTTCCGGCAATGCTAATACTAAATCGTCCAGCAAATCGCCTGTACCACTTCCGTTTATACTAGCTATGGTATATACTTTTTCAAAACCTAGGGTATAAAATTCTACTGCATTTTCTGCACGCTTGGCATTATCTACTTTGTTTACTGCCAAAAAAACTGGTTTGCTGGTTCGGTGAAGTAGTTTTGCTACTACTTCATCCATTCCGGTAACGCCATCCTCCACATCTACCATAAAGATGATAGCATCAGCTTCTTCTATGGCAAGTTCAACTTGTTTATCGATTTCTGCTTCAAAAACATCTTCGCTACCTCGCACATAGCCACCGGTATCTATAAGCGAAAACTCTTTTCCGTTCCAGTCGCTTTTTCCATAATTTCTATCTCGCGTTACACCACTAACCGCATCAACAATCGCCTCACGACGTTTTATCATTCGATTAAAAAAGGTGGATTTCCCTACATTTGGTCTCCCTACTATCGCTACTATGTTTGACATATTCGTTTTTAAAACTTTTTGCAAAGGTAGTTGTTTTGCGGCAAGTTTTTAATTTTAAATAATTTTTAGGGAAGGGATATAAATTTTGGATTATAAATTTTGAATTTTGGATTGATGCCTTAAAATTTAACGATCATCTCTTTATACTTCTACCTACTACCTACTATCTTTTTTAAATTAAGTTTTTAATTTTAAATGATTTAAAGACTACTCTTGTTTTCTATTTTATTTTAACTTGCCTCGCATTTTAAGAATGTAAATTTTTTCTGTTTTATGAATTTAGAAAAACAAATACCGCTTCGGCTTCGTTTTGAAATAGAAACTTTAAAACCCAAGCAGGCAATTTTAGAGAACGCACAACAACTAAAAGAAGAACTAAAACCCGACTATCAAATTACTGTTTCCACAGAACATATATGGCTGTATGTTGGTGCCAAAAATAAAAAATACTACTCGCCACATTTGCATTTAGAATTAGAAGAAATGGAAAGCAGCAACGCTATAAAAGTAAAAGGCTTGTTTGGACCAGATCCTGTACTTTGGTCTTTTTTTATGTTTTTACATTTTGGTATTGCACTCGTGTTTATCGTTTCCGCAGTGATAGGATATTCTAATTGGTCTTTAGGAACTTCCTTTACATTTCCATTATGGATAATGGGATGTATGGTTGTTTTTTGGTTTACTCTTTACTTCATTGCTCGAAACAATAGAAAAAAAGGGATTCCACAAGCTTTGGAACTGGAAAAAGTGATGGAGCAGATGTTGAGATAATGGAATAATGTTGGGTGACGGGAAAAATTCCAAATAATAAAATTCCAAATTCCAAAAAAAAAATTAAACAAAATTCCATTTCGGAGGATTTTCTTTAGAGCCTGTCCTGTACTTGATACTGGGGAAAGGTCAAAGATGATTATCCTGCTAATTAGTAAACTATTCACAAAGAAAAATTAGTTACCCCTTGGAATTTGGAATTTGGCACTTGGAATTTGGAATTTGGAATTTGGAATTTGGTGCTTTTCAATACTAACCATCATACCCAAACCGCCGCAATTGCCTTGCATCGCTTCGCCAGTTTTTGTTTACTTTTACATACAGTTCGAGATGCACTTGCTTGCCAAAAAATTTCTCTAAATCTTTTCTAGATTCTACGCCCACTCTTTTAAGAGCCTCTCCTTTGTGACCTATGATGATTCCTTTTTGGGTTTCGCGCTCTACCATAATCACCGATCGCATCCGGATGATTGTGTCTTCTTCAAAAAACTCTTCGGTATCCACTTCTACACTGTAGGGAATTTCTTTTTTATAGTGTATTAATATTTTTTCACGAATGGTTTCATTAACAAAAAAACGTTCGGGTTTGTCGGTAAGTTGGTCTTTGGGATAAAAAGGTGGCGACTCGGGAAGAAGTTCGATTATTCGGTTAAACACCTCTTTTACCTGAAATCCCTTTAAGGCAGAAATGGCAAATATTTCGGCATTTGGCACTTTTGCTGCCCAAAGCTGCACTTGCTCTTCTAATTGTTCTTGGTTGGACGTGTCAATTTTATTGAGAAGTAAGAGAACTGGGATTTTAAAATTGGTTATTTTTTGAAAAAAGTCGGTGTCTTTCAATTCCTTTTCGCCAATTTCTACCATATATATAAGAATATCGGCATCTTCAAAAGCCGATTTTACAAAGCCCATCATGGATTCCTGCAACTGGTAAGCCGGCTTGATAATTCCGGGAGTGTCACTTAAAATCATCTGAAAATCATTGCCATTCACAATGCCCAAAATACGGTGTCTTGTAGTTTGTGCCTTACTAGTAATGATGGATAATTTTTCGCCCACAAATGCATTCATTAAGGTCGATTTACCAACATTTGGATTACCAATAATATTTACAAAGCCGGCTTTGTGTTTTTGCATAACAAGAATTTGAATTGCAAAAGTACGGCAATTTTTTAGTATAGCTTATAGGTTTAAGGTTGTGGTTTTATATGCCCTACTTTTAGGATTGGCGACTAGTTGAAGCGTTATTTGCGATTGGTTTTTAGCATAATTACTTCCTAAACCACTACATATCCTAAAAAAAGCAGTAGCTTTGCCCCCGATATATAGTTTTACCTTCTTATTTATGAAGCTAACGAAACGATATCCCTACTCTTTTTCTTTCCAAAATTATGTCCCAACAAAATTTAAAGTTTAAGCAGTACAAAAAAGAATTCCTATCACAAAGACCGAGATAGTGAACCTTTTGTAATTTATTCGGTCTTAAACTTTTTACCATAACGAATGACATTTGAAAATTTAAACGTAATAGCCCCAATCCTTGAGGCTTTAAAAATAGAAGGATATACCACCCCCACCCCAATCCAAGCGCAAACCATTCCGCTTATTTTAGATGGAAAAGACGTGCTAGGATGTGCACAAACCGGCACCGGAAAAACCGCAGCATTTGCTGTTCCCATCATTCAACTCCTTAGCCAAGACAGAAATCAACAAGGCGGAAAACGTGTGATACGGAGTTTAATTTTAACCCCAACCCGCGAGCTCGCCATACAAATAGAAGAAAGTTTTGAAAATTACGGCACAAAAACCAACTTAAAAAGTATGGTAATTTTTGGCGGTGTAAACCAACACAGCCAAGTAAGCCAGCTGCGCCAAGGTGTGGATATTTTGATAGCCACACCGGGTAGATTGCTGGACTTAATCAGTCAAAAATATGTGCATTTAAACCACCTGCAATTTTTTGTCTTAGACGAAGCCGACCGCATGCTAGATATGGGTTTTTTAAATGATGTGAAAAAAATTATCACTAAAATTCCGCAGAAAAGGCAATCGTTGTTCTTTTCAGCAACCATGCCCGATCCTATTGTGAAACTGGCAAATACAATACTGGTAAATCCTTCCAAAGTAGAAGTGACGCCGGTTTCCAGTACCGCAAACACCATCAATCAAGCGGTCTATTTTGTAGATAAAGAAAATAAAAAACACTTGCTTACCGAAGTATTAGCCAACAAAGCCATTGATAGAGCATTGGTTTTTACTCGCACCAAACACGGGGCAGACAAAGTAGTTAAGGACTTGGTAAAAGCAGGCATAAAATCGCAAGCCATTCATGGTAACAAATCGCAAAATGCACGGCAACGCGCTTTAAGCAATTTTAAATCGAAAGAAACCCGTGTGCTTGTAGCTACAGACATTGCAGCAAGAGGCATCGACATTGACGACCTTACGCACGTAATAAACTACGAATTACCCAACATTCCAGAATCGTATGTTCACCGTATCGGAAGAACAGGAAGAGCAGGAGCCGATGGTATTGCCATTGCTTTTTGTGACGCAGAAGAAAAAGCCTATTTAAAAGACATTCAAAAACTAATAGGCAAACAAATACCGGTTTTAGAAAACCACAACTATCCCTTAGTAAACCACCACGTGGAAAAAACACCACAAAGACCACAACGATCGTCACGTGGTGGCAGCCAGAGAAATAGCTCAAGGAGAAGGTAATTTTTCGTCCTTTTTACAAAATTTTAGAACTGACACAGGAATATATAAAAATTTCTATGGTTGACGCAAGTGGTTACACTATAGAAATTTTGTGTGTATTTAGGTATTTGATTTAGTTGAAGAAAAAAGAAAATAGGAGGTGTTTTTTCTCCCACAGATTTCGCAAAGTACCGCTGAAAAACTTTTGTACTAATAAAATGATTGCTTTTAATACTACAAATATTATTAAATTTTAAAACAAAAAATAGGCGCATTTGTAATAAATGCACCTATTCTGCACCGCGTCTGCTAAGTATCCCCAAATAGCAAACAGGCAATATTAAGGAATACTAAAACAGTATCCTTGCGGTTTTCCGTAATGTGTGTAAAAAAATATATATATTCTTGAAACTGACTATTCCTAAAGCAAGCCATAGGAATTTTATACAAGTTTCATTTTGTTTGAAAAGACCAAAACCGTCCCGACCTATCGGGATTATATTTTGCCTCACCCGAAACTGCCAAAAAAGGCAGTTCCGACCCCTCCAACCGCGTGGGCTATAGCTTTAGGCGCCTATGCTAAAGCTTCTGCGACAGCGTGCGGTGGCGCAAGGAGAGGTAAATAGAATTTTTTGATTAAATAAGTCCCAAATCTTTTGTTAATGCCACCAAATGCGTGACATTTTTCGCTTTAAAATGGGTACGAAGCAACGCAATCCGTTTTTCTATTGCGCTCAAACTAGAAGGAGCGATATTCTTCTTTTTGAAATAAACAGAAATCTCGTCCTGTAGCTTGCCGCTTGCCAATTGTTTCAGTAGTTCGATGTCATAATCTTCTATCTCTAAGATGGTTTTCTTACTAGCCGCCTGAATCACTTGTGGGGATAGATATTTTTTGTTCTCAAACACCATAGCAATAGCATCTGCAAGTTCCTCTAAGCCTCTTCTTCCTTTACAAACAAAGGCATCTACTTGATAGTCTTTCACCAAAGTTCGCACTTTTTGAACCCTATCTTCTATGGAATATACGATGACTTTTACTTCCGGATATTCCTTTTTTAAAACTTTGGAAAGCACCTCACCCGAAGCAATTTTCTGCTTGCGATGGTCGGTTTTAAACGAAAGGTCAGTTATCACCAAATTATAGGGCGCATTTGCTTTTATTGCTACCTTCATTTTTAAAATGGCATCATCACAATACTGCACTTGGTCAATGCACTCAATACCTAAATTTTTCAGGGTTGTAAAAACGCCTTTGTTGATACTTCCCAAATCATCTGCAATTAATACCTTTGTAAACATAATTAAATCTTTAGGGTTGCTTGAAATCCTTTTTCTTTCTTTGAAACAAAAGTAATACTTCCTTTCATAGCATGCATACGGCTTTCCGCATTATGCAATCCGGTGTGTTTGGAAAGTGCACATCCTTGACCATTATCTTTATAAATGATTTCCAGATTTCTGCCGGTTTGATGGAAGGAAACCACTACTATAGATGCATTGCTGTGCTTTTTCATATTGGTCATCAGTTCTTGCAGCACTCTATATATAGTTGTCTTTTTATTTTCAGAAAAAGAATTCCAAGTAATCTTTTTTATATTTCGGGTGATCACAGTTACGTTTTTGTTTTTATAACTCCAAAGCAAATCCTGCAATACCCTATCAAAATTATTAGTTACATCTAAAAAGCCACTTTCTTTTGAAATGTCTCTGGTTTTGTTATATATTGCTTCTAAGTCATCTAATAATTCAGTATGCGATTCGTTTTCAAATTGTACTTTGGTCATTACTTGATACACATCATTAGCTACCTCATCGTGTACTTTTTTAGAAAAACGGATTTCTGTTTTTAATACCTCTGCTTGTTTGATTCGTTTTATCCTGCTTAGAATGAGTGTGATTATTAAAACAAAAACCCCAAGAAGTAAAACGCTTATAATGAGTATAAGAATTTTTTGATTACGCTCTTTTTCTACGTCCAACAAGGCTTGCCGGGTGTTAAGCATTTCCTTTTCCACATCAAAACGCATGGCGGCATACAGGTTTTGTTCTTCCTGTTTTACCAGATTTAAACTGTCAGTAAGGGTTTTATACTGGGAAACCAGCGTATCGTTTTTTAAATCCATTAAAATAGAAAGCGATTCCAGCAAATAAGAAGCGCTATTCAGTTCCTTAGCAATTATTAAAGAAGAAGTAGCAAAAGTGTATGCCGCCACAGTATCTTTTTCGCTTAAAGCGAAAAGAGCCAAGTGCCGATAACTGGAATACATACCTTCTTTATTGCCCATTACTTTTCGCAATGTTAACGCCTTCTGAATATCCTCAGCCCCACCGGTATCCTTATATTTTAATTTTAAAACCCCAAAATTGTTTAAAGCCCGCGCCCAAAGCAAGGTGTCATTACTTCTTCGGCTCATGGCGATGGCACGCTGCAAATCGCGCTCTGCCGGAGGATATTCTCCTAGATCCATGTAAATATTAGCGCGGTTGTTATACACCGTGATACTATCGCTGACAGTTTCGACGTGGGTTAAGGCAAGGTTGTAATACTCCAATGCTTTACTGAAATGAGCCTTATTGCGGTATATTTTTCCCAGTTGGTTGTACAACCCGAGCATGCGGGGCTGTTGATACTCCTTGGGAAACGTACCTGCCTGCAACCAACCTAGGGCTTCCACGGTAAGTTGCTCACTCTCATTAAAATTACCCAGTTTAAAACTCGCGATGGCCGCCATACGCTGCGCATCAATCGCCTTAAGGGTGTCGCCATTGTTTAAGTAGTTTTCTTTTTGTTTTAGGTAATAAAAATATCCCGAAGGCAAATGAGAGGCTTCCGTTGGATAGTTCACCCGCGTATAATAAAGCGCTGTACTATCCGGGTTTTGAGAAAACACAGCACTGCACGCCATAAAACAAACAAAGAGATATAAAAAGGATTGGTTCCGCATCTATCAAATGTAGGAACAAATTTTGAAATGGGTTGGGGTTTTGAGGTAGTATTCAGTGTTCAGTGTTCGTTTTTGCCGGTTGGCAGTTGCCGGTTGCCAGTTGCGGGTTTTCGGTTACCGGTTGCCGGTTCGGTGATCCCTGTTCGGTGTTTGGTGTTCAATGTTTTGTTCCTTGCCTACCCACCGATAAGGCAGACACTTCGTACCGGAACGTTGTCAGATCGAGCCTGCCGGCAGGCAGGTGAATTTAGTTTTTGTGAACGATGCGAAGTAAAAAAAATTGTATGGAGACCCTCTACCTTCTAACTACTAACTTCTAACATCTAAAATCTAAAATAAAACCCTGCCGGCTACCCGGAATACTTCACCACTCCCGGTCTTCACCCAGAAACCGGCAAAACCTTGAAGGAACTTTCTGCCTATATGTTTGAAAAATATATCTGCCCGAAATAGTCGCAACTAAACACAAACAGGCAATTTATTACATACCCTGGTTCTAAGGGGGATTCTTTAGAAAATGCTTGGATTGAGTGGTTAAGAAAATATTTACCTAATAGATATAATATTGATAAAGCAATTATTATAGATTCAAATGGAGACACCAGTCATCAAATGGATATTGTAATTTATGACAATTGGTACACCCCCTTCATTTTTTCA
>MNYN01000037.1 GCA_001873105.1 Flavobacteriaceae bacterium CG2_30_34_30
TATCCATAAAGGAACAAACGCAATAAATCAGAGGGGTGATAAGCGGGACGGCCATTTTCGATAAAATCCATTTTAAACCCAAAGTCTGAAAGGGTCAAACTTCCAACAAACAAATCAATGAGTCGTATTTCGTTGTCTTGATCTATAGCCTGATCTAAAGAAAACATCTCGATTTGGTTGCGGTCTTTACCTGTAATAAATTTCATATAACTTGCTGTTTTTCAATATCATGAAATTACAAAATTATCACCAAATAAACAAATAAAAAAGAGAAATAATGGATGAAATGGAGGGATGGTTTTTAGACAGTTTGACGTTTTGCAGTAGGCTTTTTAGAGACTTTAAAGTTTTTCAAAAACAAAACCATCCTTGGGTTAGGACTCCACCAAAGTATGGGCTGTCCTTCGCTATACCAACGAAATATAGCGGAATGGTAAGCTAAAAGAAGTCGTTCTGATGTTAAAGTGCCCCCAATTGCTAAAAGCCCATCATCAGCAGCAAAGGAAACATCAGGAAAGGGTGAATTTTTATTAATATAAACCATATTCCTTTAGAAAAGTAGCAAGCCTAAAAGAAAAACACAACTTCCTACAAGCATTAAAATAATCGTGTAAGGCAAAATTTCTTTTGCTTTTAGTTTCGTAATTGCTAAAAGTGGCAGTGCCCAAAATGGTTGTAACATATTCGTAATTTGATCGCCATAAGAAAGAGCCATAACCATTTTTGGCAAAGGCACTCCCAGTTGCAAAGCAGATTCAATAACTATTGGACCTTGTAATGCCCATTGACCACCACCACTAGGAACAAAAATATTCACCAAACCGGCGCTAAAGAAAGTAAAAATCGGAAGAGTAACTTCATTTGAAACACTTATAAAGGCATTACTTATCATAAGAACCATACCGGCATCTTTCATAATACCCATAATGCCAAAATACAATGGAAATTGAATTAAAATTCCAGAAACTCCGGAAATAGCTTCCCCTAAAGCGTTAGCAAAACTACTAAAACTCCCGTGTAAAATAATACCCAATCCTAACATAAAAAAATTAAGCATATTAGGGGTAATTACTAGTTTAGCTAAGGTGTCAAAATATTGCACAAAAAAGGCAACTAAAATAAGTACTCCAAAACTGATAGCAGCTATTTTTGAATTTTCAATGTGTTTTGAGGAAACAGATTCTTCAAACTCTGAGGACTCTACTTTTTTAAGAAAATGAATTGGTTTTGCATCTGACTTCTTGGCTAAAAAGTATAAGGTTATTGGAATCACTAGGAGTAAAACTCCAAAAATAGTTAGATTCCACCAACTCAAAACAGTTTCGCTAGTGGCTATAAAGTCGGGGATTTGTGCGGCCATTTCCTTTGAAGTAATGCCTTGCATTAATGCTTGCAGATGTCCTGTTTCAGCGACTTTTAATGGAGCAGACCCACTAATGCCACCATGCCATATCATTAAACCAACATAACCTGATGCTCCAACTAGGGGATAATTTATAGAAAAACCTCTCCTTAAAGATGCTTCAGCAACCTTTCGTGCCATAATTGCTCCAAAAATAAGTCCTAATCCCCAATTAAAAAAAGCAACAAGCATGGTGGTAATACTTACTAGAATTACTGCACTGGTTGTTGAATGAACAAAACTAGTAATACGATCAGTTAATGCGCTCATCGGTTTGCTTAGAACCAAAATGTGTCCTAAAACTAAAATAAGCATCATTTGATACCCAAAAACCAATAGGGCACTGTTCCAGATGCCCTTTTCCCAAAATTTTAGTATAGAAACAATATGGCTTTCATCGGTAGTGTTTTTGGTAAAAAATAAACCCAAAACAATAGTAAACAAAGTAAGAAATACGGCAATCACAAAAGGGGAAGGCACGTATTTTTCAAATGCTTTTTCTAATGTTTTGGTGAAAGCCATTAGTTATGAATAAAAAAACACATAAAAATCATGTGTAATAATAGGTTCTGTTTTAGAAAGGCAAATCGTCGTGTTCTTCCTCGTTTAAATCATTTGCAGGCTCAAAAGCATCAGCAGGAGGCACCGGAGGCATGTTTGTTGGAGCTGCGGCAGTGTCTAATTTTTCTATGCGCCATCCTTGAATAGAATTAAAATATTTCGCTTCTCCTTGTGGGTTGATCCATTCTCTTCCTTTAAGGTTGATGCTAATTTTTACTTGTTGGCCAGGCTGAAAGGTGTTCAATAAATCGGTTTTGTCCTGCACAAATTCCACCATAATATCTTGTGGATATTGCTCTTCTGTAGTTATTACTACTTCTCTCTTTCGAAAACCGTTGGATCCGAATGTTTGCGTTTCTCCTACTAATTTAATTTTTCCTTGAATTTCCATAATGTTAAATTTTTGCAAGCAATACTTTCCATGCAGAAAGCACATCGCCATTGGTTAAATATTTCTGAGCTAATGTATGTTTTTTTTCTATTTCAAATGTACTTATTGTTTTTCTGACTTCCATGTTTTTAGAAACAAATACAGCAACTTCTTCTTCTGTTGGTAAGCTTTCTATATTACCTAACTTGCCCAAGTCATTTCCTGTAAGTACTTTACTAGTTTTAATTTCTTCAGAAATTTGATCAACCCCAATACCTAGAGTGGATAAAGGTTTTGGAACTTCAAACATTCCCATATTGGATCGAGAATACCAATTACCACCCATTCTGGCAACGGTATCTATTTTATGCTGGTCTATGACGCCATTTTTGTCAAGAATTTCCTCTTTTATATGAATACGTAATACTTCACAAATCACTAGATTTCCTGCACCACCTTCTTTTCCAAGTATAACTACTTCTTTTACTTTGCATTCAAACTGCACGGGACTTTCTAATACACGTGGTGGTTTTACAACCTCTGAAGCAATAGGTGTTAATCCAGATTTTATAAATTCATTAACTCCCTTTGGATACTCTGTAGAAGCTAGCGACATTTGCTGTACCATATCAAAATTAACAATGTTAATAACTACCTCTTTAACTTTTAAAACATTATCAAAAGTATGTTTTGTAGTATTATCACGACCTCTTCGTGCCGGCGAAAAAATAAGAATAGGCGGGTTGGCACTAAACACATTAAAAAAACTAAATGGCGCTAAATTTATATCACCATTTTCATCGACTGTACTTGCAAAGGCTATTGGTCTGGGACTAACAGCACCTAGTAAATAACCATGTAGTCTTCCTGTGGAAATATCTTTAGGAGAAATGCTAATCATAGTTGCAAATGTAACGAAAGTGTAAAGGAATCAAAAATTTGAACATACAATTATATTAACATATTTGAGTTATATTTATTGTCATTTTAAAAGTTAACTATCTTTTTATGCCAAATGAAAAAAATTACTTTCGGTTCATATTTTCTTTCTTATCTATTGTTACTGTAGGAATTATTTTATGGAACACCTACTTTTTTTTTAACCAACTTAAAGACAACGAAAGAAATAAGATGGAAATTTGGGCATCTGCTTTTGAGGAGCTGCTTCAAGAAGAAAATTTAGAAAACAACCTTAGCCAACTTCCTTTAAATGTTATAAAAAGCAACACCACAACACCGATGATTTTGTATAGTTATGGTGAAGAAAATACGTTAGATACCGATTGGACGCTTAAATATGACATTAGAAATATTGATGAAGAAAAGGTAAAAACGGAAGAACAAACCCAAGCTCTTATTGAAAAATTTAAAAACCAATATACCCCTATAGATGTTTCGTATAAAGGGGAAATATTTTCTACTATTTATTACGGAAACTCTAGTATTATTAACAAACTTAAATATTATCCTGCTGCAATTATGCTTATCATATTGCTCTTTGTAGCTCTTGTTTATTTTTTCTTTAAAACCAGAAAAGCCTCCGAACAAAATAAATTATGGGCAGGTATGGCTAAAGAAACCGCACATCAAATAGGCACTCCCTTATCTTCTTTAATAGGCTGGACAGAAATTCTTCGCTCTGAACATCTAAATCCGGAATATATTAGTGAGATTGAAAAAGATATTTTCAGACTCCAAACCATTACGGACCGATTTTCAAAAGTAGGCTCTATGCCTGATTTGACGAAAAAAGATGTGGTTGCTGAAACCATAAAATCCTTTGATTACTTAAAAGCTAGAAGTTCAAAACTGATTGAATTTGAATTGCAAATTCCGGATGACCCTATTTACGTGTCTTTAAACAAACAGCTTTACAGTTGGGCAATTGAGAATTTAGTAAAAAATGCAATTGATGCCATGAAAGGAAAAGGAAAGATCATCATTCGATTAGAAAAAAACACAAAATTTGTCCATATTTTAGTTTCAGACACCGGAAAAGGTATTCCAAAAGGAGATTTTAATAAAATATTTAAACCCGGTTTTACCACAAAAAAAAGAGGATGGGGTCTTGGATTGTCCTTAACTAGAAGAATTATTGAAGATTACCATCAAGGGAAAATAAAAGTAAAACAATCAGAAATTGGGACAGGAACAATCTTTCAAATTTCGTTGAAATTACTGGAATAATTTTCCATAAATGCTCTAATTTCCTGAGGGACAGCAAAAGTTTTTTGGGTGTTAAAATCAAAACAAACCGCTACATCTTTAGCTTGAACAAAAACAACTCCTTCGGCATTTAATATAATATGCTCTATGGCAAAACTGGAATTTTTAATATAGGCAACTCTGGATTTTATAAGAATAGTTCCGGGATAAAAAATAGATTTTTTAAAGTTGCAAGTTGTAGAGACTAACATAGGTCCTCTGTTGGTTTTTTTATAACTTTCATACAAACCGGAAAGTTCCCAAAAATTTACTCTTGCAGTTTGTAGATAACGAATAATGCTTACATTATTTACGTGTTCATAAACGTCTAAATCACTCCAGTCTATTTTAATAGTAACCTCTAAATGTTTCACTAAAGTTGTGCTTTAATTTGGTTTGCCAAAGTAGAAAACTCTTCCGGACTAAGCGTTACTTTTTTTGAAAAATCCATATCGCTCATCTTGTTTAAAGGAATTAGATGTACGTGCACATGTGGCACTTCTAAACCAATTACAGCAACCCCTATTCGTTTACAAGGCACTACTTTTTCAATAGCAATGGCAACTTTTCTTGAAAATTGCATCAAGCCATTATAGGTGCCTTCATCCAGATCAAAAAGTTTGTTGACTTCTTTTTTAGGAACACATAAAGTATGTCCTTTTGTATTTGGGTTTATATCCAGAAAGGCTATAAAATTTGAATCCTCTGCAATTTTGTATGCGGGTATTTCTCCTTGAATTATTTTTGTAAATATAGTTGGCATTTGACGTTGTTTTTCTTAAAACATAAAATTACAAAAAATAAAAAGGAAAAAAGCGAAAAGTTTAAAATGCGCATTTGTTATTGCATTTTAAACTTGCCGCCTTTCACTTCTTACTACTTAAAAATTAATCTCTTGATATTTCTAATATTTCAAATTTTACGGTTCCATTAGGCACTTGTATTTCTGCTGTATCGCCTACTTTTTTTCCAAGTAGTCCTTTTCCAATAGGAGAGTCAACAGATATTCTGCCGGCTTTTAAATCTGCTTCACTTTGAGCCACCAGTTTATAGGTCATTTCCATGCCATTGGTTGGGTTTTTTAATTTTACTACGGAATGCACTAACACTTTAGAAAAATCTAATTGTGACTCATCAATAAGTCTTGCATTGGAAAGCACTTCTTCCATCTTAGAAATACGCATCTCTAACATGCCTTGTGCTTCTTTTGCTGCGTCATATTCAGCATTTTCCGAAAGATCTCCTTTATCTCTTGCCTCGGCAATTGCCTGCGAGGCTTTAGGGCGCTCTACGTCTCTAAGATAATCTAACTCATCTCTCAATTTTTTTAGCCCATCTGCGGTGTAATAAGATACTTTACTCATAACTTCATCGTTTATATAAATAGAAAGAATCCCATTCGAGACGGGATTCTTGATTCAAAGATACTAAAAAAAATAGGATACACCATAACTTATGCAGAATCTATATAAATAGGTAGCAAATACGCAATTTTAAAAGTTTACTATTCTATTTCTCAGAAAAGGCTTAAACAAAACAAAAAGGGATTTCTTTGAATTGAATTTATCAGTTACAAAAAATTTTGCTTTATAAAAGAACACTTTTTTGTCGTAAATTGCTCTCCTTAATAAATTTTTTATGAAAAATAACAGCCTCGCATTTCTTTTAGCAATAGTACTTATTTCTTGTTCAAAAAATGATACCATAAACCGGAACAATCCTTTTTTAATTAATCCTTTAGTGGATTTGCAATTAAACTTGAGCTTGCCGGAATTCAATCAGCTCAACTTTCCGGGAAGTAGTATTATAATTAACGCGCAAGGCATTAAAGGCATAGTGGTGTATAATATTGACAATACACAATACACCGCATTTGAACTTTCTGACCCCAATCATGCACCAAACGATTGCTCAAGAATGGAAATAAGTGGCATTGAAGCTTCTTGTCCTTGTACTACAGATTCTAATACTTACAATATAATAACCGGACAACACCGCGTTGATCCTAATTTATTTCCGATGCAACGTTATAACGCCGTGCGCACAGGAAATGTTATTAGAATAAGCAATTAAAAATGTGTCTAGCCTAAATTATAAGGCGGCATTATAAGATTAAAACTTCAACGTAATTCCTGCCAAAAAATGTATTCCTGCTTGTGGATAATATCCTGCTCCTTCTATGGTAGTTATAACCCCCGGAGTGCTAAAATCGTCGTCATAAGTAAAAAAGTATCCGTTTGAAACATATTTCACATTAAAAATATTGTTTACTAAACCGGTAAATAGCATCGAGGAAAAAAACGGAAGTTCCTTTAACTCATACACAATATTTAAATCGTTTATAAAAAAAGAGTCTAGTTTAGAGGTTGCGCTGTCAATATTTCCCATAAATTGGTCTCCAACAAATTTAGACATCCAGCCCACTTGAAAGTTTTTAAAAGGTTGGTAAACAATCATACTGTTTGCCACTACATCAGGTGAAAACGAAATGTTAGTCGTGCCCAGATTAAGGAGTTCGCCATCAATTGATGCAACAAAATTTCGGTTTTTGTTTTGGCTCAATGCCACATTGGGCATCCAGCGTAATTGATTGGTAAGGCGAATGTCTGCCTCTACTTCAATTCCCATTCGGTAACTTTCGCCACTTGTGGTGCGCAATGGAGCCCCCACATCGTTTAACTCGCCCGAAAGCACCAATTGGTCTTTGAAATCCATATAAAACAGGTTGGTGTTTACGTTGATTCTTTCTGAGGAAAATCGCCAGCCCAATTCAAAATCGTCCAGAATTTCAGGGGTGTTAATGCCTTCCTCAAAATCGTTTCGTGTGGGTTCGCGGTGTGCTCTTCCGTAAGACAAATAGAACTGATTGTAGTTGTTTAAGGTATAGCTCAAACCCGCTTTTGGGTTGAAGAAACTATAGCTTTCGTTTACATTTATGGCAACAATATCTGAAGTAACCCCACCGGTTTGGTAATTGATAAACCTTCCCTGCAAATCGCCGTATGCTTGCCATTGGTCATTGATTTTGTAAGTGGCTTTTGAGAACATGGTAAATTCGCGTTTGGATGCATCGCTGAAGTAATACATGTCTCTTATTTCAGTGCCTGCAGCAAACTGTGCCCAGATGATTTCGCCAAAATGATCACCTTCATATAAGCTGTAAAAAAGTCCGGAAGTCATTTCAAGATTGTTTTTTTTGTAGGTTGCATTGGCATTGATAACATAAAAATTATTGTCCAGCCAGCGTCGACGGATGAGGTCCATTTCTTCAATAAATTCACCTTCTACTTGAATGGGCTCCAATCCATAGATTGAAAAATCGTCATCTTCACGAAATTGTTCAAAAAAGCCTCTTCCGTAGGTATAATTCATGCCAATATTTGTTGACCAGAAATTGGTCCAGCGTTGGTTCCAGTGGAGTTGGTAGTGGTCTTGCTTGTAGTTGTCCACTTCATTATCGTAAAATTTCATGTTTCCATTGGCGTCAAAATACATTCCAGCAGGGTTGAAGGTTCTGTCTTCCTTTAGGGTTTCGGCATCCAAACCAAACCAGCTTTGATAAGTTACCTCGTGACCGCCAAATGCGATGGCTTTAATCAGGGTGTTATCACCCACATAGGAACTTTGAAGGAAATAAGATTTCAGGTCAGAAGATGCCCGGTCTATGTACCCATCAGAAGCGATAGTAGAAAGCCTTCCGGCGATTTCGATATGGTCATTGAGTAATCCTGTTGTGAATTTGACGTTGTGCCTTCGGGTGTTAAAGCTTCCGAAGCTGTTTGAAATTTCACCCCCTGCTTCTTTAGAAACCGCATCGGTCAACAAGTTCAAACTGGCTCCAAAAGCTCCTGAGCCATTGGTAGAGCTTCCCACGCCGCGCTGCAATTGGAGGTTCTCGATGGAAGAAACAAAATCGGGCAAATTGACCCAAAAGGTGCCCTGACTTTCAGAATCGTTGAATGGAATTCCGTTAAGAGTTACATTTACACGTGAAGCATCACTACCGCGTACACGAATGTAAGTATAGCCCACACCGGCACCAGCATCACTAGTACTTACCACAGAGGGTAGATAATTAAGCAAAATGGGAATGTCTAGTCCTAAGTTGCGTTTTTCTAAATCCTCTTTGTTGACGTTTGAATGTGTAATGGGGGAGTTGGCCTGGACTCTTATAGATCTTACCAGTACTTCATCCAGTATTTCGGTTTTGACTAGGGTGTCGTTTTCTTGCTGAGCAAGAAGTGGGCTAATAGTTAGAAAAGTCAAATAAGTGATAAAAATAAACTTTCTGATTTGAAGACAGAAAATTTGTTGATAAGGTGCCTGCCTGCGTAGGCATGTGAATAAAGTTTTCATTCGTAAAAGATTTATTACGAATAAAAGGGGCAATTATTCTTTGGTTAAAAATGGTTGATAAACTGCATAAAAAAACCCTAAATAAAACGCTCGAGTCGAATTATTAAGGGGGCTCACACACAGTTGAAGCATTTTGCTTCTGTCCCTTGGCAGCATTACCCGCCCAGGTTCATTGGGTATAATCTCAGCCGATATTGTGATTGGTTTTTGGTTAAAAGTTGTATGTCAACTCACCTCTAATAACTAAAAACTCACCACTCTTATCAGCACCCCTTTGAGATAGGACAAAGTTATACATTATATTTCATTTTTTGGTGGTTTTCTGTTTGCTTTTTTTAAGGCTTTATTCTTTTTTAAAGTTAATCTTTTTTCAATGGCTCCTTTTCCGGGTTTGGTTTTTTTTCTGGGTTTCTGAACACGAAGATTGGTTTTAAGTACTTCTAAAAACCTTTCTATTACTATGGTTTTGTTTTTATGCTGGCTTCTGCTTTCACTGCTACTTAGTTGAAGAATGCCTTCTTTAGTTAATTTTGTTGCTAATTTTATGTAAAGTCGTTCCTTTTCAAAATCAGAAAGGGCTTTGGAATTGTGCAAATCAAACGTCAATTCCATTTTTGAAGACACCTTGTTTACATGTTGCCCACCTGCACCACTGCTGCGTGTGGCTTTAAAGTTTAATTCTTTTATAAGTTCCTCTTCATGCATTTCTTAGATATTTTGGTGACTTTCTTTTAAAAGATCATTCACTGTTTTCACCGGGTTAAAGGTGTGAAGTGGCACTTCAACAAATATAGTATTCCAGCCAGCCATCGCTCCATTCCATAAGCCCGGAAGTTCAAGTGCTTTGATGGGTTTTCCTTGAAATGACTTTGTAGAGATAAACCCTGAATTGGGATTTACATACATTTTTAAATCAAACTTTTCTCCTTTGTAATTGCGCACTCCACAAACTAAATCCACCGGATTAAAATGTGTTGCTTCTTGTAATAGATTTTTTTGGTGTTCATTGGAAGTGTCTATTTGTGACATTTCTACAATTTGAAGAGTGATGTTTTCCTTAGTATCCTTTACCCAAAAAGGGCCTCCTCCCGGATCTCCTGTATTTTTTACCATCCCACATATGCGAATAGGTTTGTTTAAAACATGGTTTATTTCTTCCTTTAAACTTGGGGGGTTTTTTATGTTTAATTCTGCCATTAAAAACCCCTTTATTTCTTTTAAAATTTCTTGTGAAATTTGTGGTTTATCTAATAACCTTAAATATTTAAATATTTTATGTTGCAGTTGTAATAGCTTTCCTGCTAAAATCTTTTTATATTTAGCTAGGTTTTCCATTGCGCTTTCTACCACTACATTATCAATGTTTTTTATAAAAATAATATCTGCATCTATTTCATTTAAATTTTCAATAAGCGCACCATGTCCGGAAGGTCGGAAGTGTAAATTATTGTCTTGGTCCTTAAAAAGTGCGTTTTTAGGAGTTACCGAAATGGTATCTGTTGCTTCTTTTTGAAAGGAATAGGAAATATGAAATTTACATTTTGTTTTGCGTTCTAATTTATTTTGTACTCTATCAAACTCTTTTTTAAACCCCTCTACATGGTTTTTTGAAAAAGTAAAATGCAAAAAACATTGGTTTTTAACAGACGCATAATAGGCAGATTCTAAAAGTTGTTCCTCAAAAGCAGTTGCAATATTTTTTGCATATTTATGAAAGTAAAGCAAGCCTTTGGGTAAATTACTATAGTTTAATCCATCCTTTTCTAGCAGTGTTTTTATTAAAAGATAGGTTCTTTTTTCTTTGGTATAAAATTTATAGTCGGGATATAATTGTTGTATTTTTTTGCGAAGTATTTTTAGGAATGGAAAATGAGAAAGCCCTTTGATGAAAGTTTTTAAATCTTCAGAAGTAGGGATTTTTAAATACGTGTTTAAAGAATCCTCTTCCGGATTAAATTCTTCTAAAAAAAGATGCAAACTTTGAAACATCCGTGTTGCAGCACCCGAAGCGGGAACAAACTTTACAATGGCTAATGTTTCTTTTTCCTTTTCATATAAAGCAATTAATTTTTCCTTTTCAAAGGTATTTAGCACTTCAATACCATTATTTTGTGTAGCTGCTGTTATTATATTTGTAAAAGGAATTCCTTCTTCAAACAATTGTAATTGCCTTTCTATTTGCGACACCGTAAGTCCGTGCGCTTGTATTTGTTGTATTTCCTTTTTAGTGAATTTTTTCATTTTTTACTAAATCATCAACTAGTTGAATTGCTTCTTTAATTCGATTTTCTTTATTTCCTTTCAAAATAGTATAAGGTCTTTTCGCTTTTTTAAGAGCCTTTTCAAAAACATAAAAGAGTGCATCACGCTCTCCCGGCTTATCGCGTAAATCGTCTTCTTCCCAAATGGTGTCAATATACATTAAAAAATAAAAATCGTATTGATTTTGTACTGCTGCTTTTTCAATTTCAGGTGGGCAAAACCCTTCATAATAAACTTCAGAATACACTTTTAATTCCAGTAAATCTGTATCACAAAATAAAAGTTTATTAGCATCATTTGCTAGTTCATTTTCTAAATTCATTTGCCCTAAGGCAATGGGCAATAAGTCCTCTTTTGTACATTTTTGCTTTTTTAAATTCCATTTTTGCTGCAAAAATTCTCGCATATATTCAGGAACCCAATGGGTTTTGTAATGCTTAGCTAATGCCTGGGCAAGTGTTGTTTTTCCAGTAGATTCAGGGCCAAAAAGCACAACTTTAATCAGGTTAGAATTGTTTTGGGTTTGTTTAAGGTTTTTCTCCATGCCAGATAACCGTATATTGCAATGATTGTAAAAATTAAATATTGAAAGCTTGTAAAGGTATATCCTTTATACAAATATAACGGGACCGAAATTATATCGCCTATAATCCAGAAAATCCAGTTTTCTAGTTTCTTTTTTGCCATTAACCACATTCCTACAAAAAATATTGCTGTGGTAATAGTATCTACATAGGCTACCCAACTATTCCATTTATCAAAAATTTGATACACTACAAAAACAAAAAACAGGGTCAAAACAAAAATAATAATTGCAGTCCTTTTTTCTTGAATCGTTGTTTTGGTTATAGGTATAAAATGGGTTTTGTCAATTTTTCGTGTCCAAAGATACCAGCCGTACATGCTCATCAAAAAATAATAGGCATTAATCATCATATCGCCTATTAACTCCCATTTGTATAATAAATAAACAAAGATAATGGTGCTTACAATTCCTGTGGGAAACACTAGAATAGAATCTTTTTTTGCATACCAAACGGATAATAACCCAAAAATTACTGCAATAATTTCCAGAGCGATGTTTGTATTGGAATAGCCGCTGTACTGACTAAAAAGTAAATCAAAAATGTGGGACATAGTCACTTCGATTTGATTTTACTATTTTTATGAAAAGCACGCCTCTTTCAATGGCCTCTAAAGCTATTTTTATTTCTAGATGCAGTACATCCATTACGGTGTCATAATCGCCATATATTTGCGTGCTTAATGGATTTTCTATAACTTTCAAACCGGAATTTCTCAATTTTATAATAAAATCTATTATGGGTTGTTCAAAAGTATCTTGCAGCGGCGATAAAGTTATTTCAACAGATATTTGCATTTTTAAAAAAGTGATTGAGTATGGGTTAACAAGGGGTATAACTAATCGTTTTCATAGACGTGTAATTTAGCTCCCATTCCATAATTGTTATATCCTTTACCTATTAATTCAGAATTTGGATTGTATTTTAAATTGAAGGTTTGCCATTTCCTGTCGTTAAAAAAAATGCGTCGCACAAAAGTTTTTTCGCCTGGAATAACATTTGTGAAAGGAAGAAGCGGTCTAAAAGTGATGGACACTTTTTGTATGCCACGAGGCGTTTTTATTTCATTGTACTTTTTAGTTTGTAAAAGAACCCCCTTATTATCAGTAGTGCCCAAAACCTGAAGGGAAACAAACAAACCATTTTGCGGAATAAAGATATTTCTTTCGGATACATCCAATTCAAATAGTTCTTTATTGTCCTTTTCGGATATAACAAATACCACATTGCCATAATTTATTTCATTGCCCGGAAAACCGTTTTTGTTTTCATAAAACTTCGCTCTTAACATGGTGGAAAAGTCTCTAGTTTTTGAAGATTTCCCCCCAACCGATTCCTCAATATTTATGGGAAACAACAAGGTTGCTATTTTTGTAGATTGGTTATCGATTTTGTTGAATAGCACGGCTACTTCACTTTCCACGGTTGGCAACCAAGAGTGAAAATAATTAGAATGAGCAATAGGTTTAATTTCTTTATTTTTATATTTTCCTTGTTTTGCAGTAATCAACACAACTTCTTGTAGTTGATCTATTTCTAAAGTCATTGTATAGATTTCAAGTAACTGATTTGTTGCTATATGCAAATCTTTATAACCCATAGAGGAAACAAAAAGCGAATCGACATCTTCATATTTTTTTTTTTCAAACAAAAAAATGCCATTTGCATCGGCAAAACTTCCTAATCCATTGCCAAAAGAAATGGAGGCAAAAGACACCGGTTCCATAGACTCAGCATCCACAAAATGAATGTTTTGACCAACAAAAGACTGGGTAATAAGGAAGGCAAAAAAGAGTGTCTTGGTCATCATAAATTACATTTCAAATGTTTGTGTTTCAAAGGCTGTGCCAATCACAACCATGTCGGCACCTGCGTTAAAAACCTCTTGCAGTTCTTTAGCCGATGTAATACCTCCACCTACAAGTAAAGGAATTTGTACTGCCTTTTTGACTTCAGAAATTATTTTATTGTTTACCCTATGTAAGGCACCACTTCCGGCTTCTAGGTAAATGAGTTTTTTTCCTAAATATTGCCCAGCTAGAGCAGTATTTATAATTTTCTTTATTTGATTTTGAGCAATTGGTTTGGTTTTACTTACGCGTTCTACAGCACTTTCTTTTCCACCATCAATCAAAATATATCCTGTTGGGATGATTTCTATATGGGTATTTTTTAATATTGGTACTGCTTTAAGGTGTTGTTCTATTAAATATTCGGGGTTTCTTCCTGACAATAACGACAAAAACAATATGGCATTGGCGGTGCTTGTAATTTGTTTGGCATCACCTGGAAATAAAATTAATGGCAGTTTGCTACATTTTTTTAGGCATTGAATTGTATCGGAGGTTTTATTGTTTTCGGAAGTACTTCCCCCTACAAATAAATGAGTTACTTGCTGCGGAAGGGATTTTAAAAAAAGGGAACCATTTTCTATTTGAAAAGTTTCGGGGTCAATTAAAACGGCTAGAAGTTGTTTTCTGTTTGAAATATCTTGAAGTATGTTTTCGTAAATAGAATTCATTAATAGACGTTTTTTTCTATTTTTTTATAATTGATTGTTCTAGGGCATACACACAAGTAAACCCTTCAAATTCAAAAAAATGTAATTTATAAGTGCTAATTTTTCCGTTAAAAATTACGTCACCTGTAGATTCACCGGCATCAAAAGGAAAATCTTTAATATCAATATGATGTAAAAAACTTACTCCTTTTTTTGCATACAGTTTATATAATGATTCTTTAGCTCCCCAAACAATAGTAAGTTTTCGAATTACGGCTTCATCATTTGCTAGCGTTCTATATTCTTTAAGAGGGGTAAATTTATTCGCAATTTTTAAAATTTTATCTCTTTGCAATTCAATATCAATGCCTACTTCTGTATCACTTATTATTATTCCTGAAAAAGTATAAGAATGGGTTATAGAAATACATTTTCCATCTTTTAAATTGGGTTTGCCATTTTCATCATAAAACAAGTCGTCATCGGTATAGCCCATTTCGGCTAGAAGATGCCTAACGCTCATAAAACCCCGACGGTGCAAATCAGACAGCATTCCTTTTACACGAGTTTGGCAACTATCGGTTAGAGTAATTCCTTGAGATAATTCTTCATACGATTCTTCAATCTTCCATATAAGAACTTTCGTATTAGGGTTTACTGTTATTGTTTTGTAAAGAGGCATGAGATTTATTAGATATTATGTATTTTTGTACTTCAAAAAAATTGCTAAATACAAATATAATACTATGACTACAAAATCAGTGCCTTTCGTGGCGTATAAAGTAAAAGATATTTCTCTTGCTGCTTGGGGGAGAAAAGAAATTGAGTTGGCGGAATCTGAAATGCCGGGTCTAATGTCTTTGAGAGAAGAATATAAAAACGAACAACCTTTAAAAGGAGCTCGTATAGCAGGATGTTTACATATGACTATTCAAACTGCCGTATTAATTGAAACCTTAACAGCTCTTGGTGCAGAAGTTACTTGGAGTTCTTGTAATATATTTTCTACTCAGGATCAAGCAGCGGCTGCTATTGCAAAATCAGGAATTTCTGTATATGCTTGGAAAGGCATGAGCGAAGAAGAGTTTAACTGGTGCATAGAACAAACCTTGTTTTTTGGTGAAGACCGAAAACCGCTAAATATGATTTTAGATGATGGTGGCGATTTAACCAATATGGTTTTAGACAGGTATCCAGAATTAGCTTCAGGAATAAAAGGTCTTTCAGAAGAAACCACAACCGGAGTTCACCGTTTATATGAACGAGTAAAAAATGGCACTCTTACCATGCCTGCCATAAATGTAAACGATAGTGTTACCAAATCAAAATTTGACAACAAATACGGCTGTAGAGAAAGTGCTGTAGATGCTGTGCGCCGTGCAACAGACACCATGCTTGCCGGAAAACGTGTAGTAGTTTGTGGTTATGGTGATGTAGGTAAAGGAACTGCCGCATCTTTCAAAGGAGCGGGCTCAATCGTAACCGTTACTGAAATTGATCCAATTTGTGCACTTCAAGCCGCTATGGATGGTTTTGAAGTGAAAAAATTAGACACAGTCATTGGAAATGCTGATATTGTTTGTACTGCTACCGGAAATAAAGATATTATTAAAGAGCGTCATTTTAGAGCGATGCGCGATAAAGTAATCGTTTGTAATATTGGGCATTTTGATAACGAAATAGACATGGCCTGGTTAAATAAAAACTACGGAAATACGAAAGACGAAATCAAACCTCAAGTAGATAAATATACTATAGATGGAAAAGATATCGTTGTTCTTGCTGAAGGTCGTTTAGTTAACTTAGGTTGTGCAACCGGCCATCCAAGTTTTGTAATGAGTAACTCCTTTACTAATCAAACATTGGCACAAATTGAACTTTGGAAAAACAGTGCACATTACGAAAATGATGTGTACATGTTGCCTAAACATTTAGATGAAAAAGTTGCCAGATTACATTTAGAGCGTATTGGTGTAGAATTAGAAAAATTAACAGAAGAGCAAGCTGCTTACATTGGCGTAACTGTTGCTGGTCCCTTTAAACCAGAATATTACAGATATTAATTGTGTGGATAAATATTTTACCATACACAATTTTGAAACAAAAAAACCCTTGCCACATTATGACAAGGGTTTTCTTGAGTCAAATTTTTTGAATTACTGTACTGCAAGCATACAATCAGTATAGTTATACACTTGTTGATTAATTAAAGCTAATCCTTCCTCGCGAGTTGTGGCTGGATTAATTTTTACTTCTTGACCATCAGGCATATAAACAATATAAAGACCCTCTTTCATAGAAGAAAGCTTAATTATTTCGCCATTTTGTTTAACTGCATTCCAAGATTTTTCAGAAGGTTTGTACACTAAATCCACTTTTTGTCCTTGATCTACCCCTTCGATAACAGAAATTTGCATACGGTTTTTGGTAGCAATCATTTGGTATTTATTGCCATCACGTTCTACTATTTGAGTTTCCATATCCCCTTCATTCATTGCTATTGGATTGGAACCCGACCAAAATTCAATAACATTAAAGATGATAGCATCGCCTAAAAAGAAAAGACCGTAAACAGGAACAATGTTTAATGCCCAAAATACAAGATTGTTTACAAACTTACTGTCAGAAAGTTCCATATTCCAATCTTTTAAATTATTAAAGGCGCTAAAAGAGCCTAGACAGCTGGTAAAAAGAATAGTACTAGAAAGTACTGTACATAAAAAAAGTTTTTTCATAATTTTAATTTGTATTTGTTAGAAATCTAAAGTACAAAAAAACAGTATTGCATTTATAAAAATAAAAAATATTTTATTAGCATAAAAAAGCCTTTTCAATTATATGAAAAGGCTTTAAATAAAGTTAAATAAGAGCAATTATGCTTCAAAAGGTACTATAGAAACGTACGATTTATTATCTCTCTTTTTAGTAAATTTTACTAATCCATCCACTTTCGCGTGAAGGGTATGGTCTTTTCCGGAATACACATTTTCGCCGGGATTGTGTGTATAACCTCTTTGTCTAATGATGATATTTCCTGCAGTAGCAGCTTGACCCCCAAAAATCTTAACACCTAAGCGTTTTGATTCAGAATCTCTACCGTTTTTAGAACTACCAACTCCTTTTTTATGTGCCATTGTATTTTTGTTTTACTTTTTAAAAATCAATTAACTTAAAGCTTCAATTAATTCTGCTTTCTTCAATGAAGAGTAACCCTCAAGTCCTCTTTCTTTAGCTATTTCTCTTAACTCAGCAACTGTTTTTCCGGATAAATCTAATGTTTTAGACTCTACTTTTAAAACAGATTTTTTTTCAACTAAAGGAGCAGCTTTAACTTCCTCTTTTTTAGGTGTTTCTTTTTTTACTCCTGAGGCAACAATGCTGTTAATTACAATTTCAGAAAAATATTGACGGTGCCCATTTTTCTTTTGGTACCCTTTACGTCTTTTCTTTTTGAAAACGATTACTTTATCTCCTTTTAAATGTCTGGTTACAGTGGCTTGAACTAAAGCACCTTCTATAGCCGGGGCGCCTAAAGTGATTGCACCACCATCTTCAATAAGAAGAACTCTGTCAAAAGAAACTTTGGCTCCTTCATCGTCAGATAAACGGTGTACAAATACTTTTTGGTCTTTTGCAATTTTAAATTGCTGCCCTGCTATCTCTACAATTGCGTACATAGCGTATTATTTATTTTATTATTTTTGTTAAGGCACTGTACTTTTAGCCAATGCGGGCGCAAATATACATTGAATTTATTAAATAACAAACACTTTTTATAGCACTTTTAGATATTGTCGTCTTTTTTATGAGTAGTATTCCAAGATTCTTTTAATAGTTGCATAAAGGCTAGGGTTAAAATAAAGCTGGTTGCTAAACCCATTATTAAAATAGTAAAAATTAATAAGGATGGATAATTATAATTGGATTCCCAATTGCCTAAAATTTGCACTGCAAAATTCTCATCCAAATGGTAAATATATATTGCCATAAATAAAGTAAACAAAAAAGACCCAAATGAACCACTATATAAACCTACCTGAAATCCTTTTTCATACTTAAAATGTTTGTGGCTACCCTTATAATTAGAAATTGCAATAAAAATACCGCCTCCAATTATAATACCGTTAAAGGCACTTAAAACAGGATAAATATGTAATCCAACAATTTTTAATGCCAAAAAATATAGGATTAAAAAAGTAGCTATCCCTGCTCCATACTTAAAATATAATTTAGCCATAATATATTTTTTTTGTATTTATAAAACTAATTTCGATTTTTTTAATTATATAGGTCTAAAGGTAATGTTAATTTTATTTATTGAAATAGGTTGTCGTGCGTTAAATAGTTAAATTTGTTTTTTAATAGTCGTAACAATTTTAAAAAAACAACAACAAATAGAGCAGTTTAAAAAGTAAACAAAAAAAACATCGTATGAAAAAAACAATTTTTACCCTTGCTACTTTGTTATTGGCATTTTCTATAAGTCAAGCACAAGAAGTAGACTTTGAAGAATACACCCTTGACAATGGTCTTCATGTAATTTTACACCAAGATGACACATCGCCTATCGTGATAACCTCTGTTATGTATCAAGTTGGTGCAAAAGATGAAAATCCGAAAAGAACAGGTTTTGCTCACTTTTTTGAACATTTACTCTTTGAAGGCACTAAAAATATTGAGCGTGGCGAATGGTTTAAAATTGTTTCCTCTAATGGAGGGAGCAATAACGCTAACACAAATGATGACCGAACGTATTACTACGAAATATTTCCATCAAATGCGGTAGAACTTGGTTTATGGATGGAAAGCGAACGTTTACTACATCCGGTAATCAATCAAATTGGGGTGGACACTCAAAATGAGGTGGTTAAAGAAGAAAAACGTCTAAGAGTAGATAACCAACCCTACGGAAATTTATTTGCTGAGGTTAAAAAAAATATGTTTAAAAAACACCCGTATCGCTGGTCAACCATTGGAGACATGGAACACTTAGACGCTGCTACTCTTGATGAATTTTTAGCTTTCAATGAAAAATTTTATGTGCCAAACAATGCTACATTAGTTGTTGCCGGAGACATAAATAAACCGAAAGTAATGAAAATGATAAAAGATTATTTTGGAAGCATTCCAAGAGGCGAAGATATTGCCAGGGTTGCTATTCAAGAAGATCCAATAACCAAACAGATTGATGCTGTGGCTTATGACCCTAATATACAAATACCCGCAATCGTTCACGCCTACAGAACACCGGCTATGAATACCAGAGATGCTCGTATATTAGACATGATTTCTACTATTTTAAGCGATGGAAAAAGCTCTAGACTTTATAAAAAATTAGTTGACGACAAAAAAATGGCATTACAAATTTCGGCCTTTAATGTTAGTCAACAGGATTATGGCATGTATTTGACATTTGCGCTTCCATTAAATAACACTTCATTACAGGACCTTACGAATGAAATTGACGAAGAAATTGTAAAAATTCAAACCGAATTAATTTCTGAACGAGAATATGAAAAATTACAAAATGTATTTGAAAACAATTTTGTTAATGCTAACGCAAGTATAGCTGGTATTGCAGGATCTTTAGCCACTTTTCAAATGCTATACGGCGATATTAATTTAATAAACAATGAAATTGACATTTACCGATCTATTACCCGTGAAGAAATTCGCGAAGCAGCAAGAAAATACTTGAATGCTAACCAAAGATTGCGTTTAGAATACCTACCAAAATCAGAACAATAAAAAATTATTTTTATGAAAAAATATATAATATCCTTATGCTTGTGTTTCTTTATTGCAACTATCGTCACAGCACAAATTGACCGATCTAAACGCCCGGTTCCCGGACCTGCACCAACTATAAATCTTAGTGAACCACAAATTTTTAATTTAGATAACGGACTAAAAGTGATGGTGGTACGAAATACCAAGCTACCCAGAGTACGCATTCAAATGCTTATTGATAACCCACTTTATGCAGCAGGTGATAAGGTGGGAGTTGAAAGTTTGTTGGCGGCCATGTTAGGAAATGGCACTACCTCTATTCCTAAAGATAAATTTAATGAAGAAATTGATTTTCTTGGAGCTTCTGTAAATTTTGGCTCTCAAAGTGCTTTTGCTAGTTCTTTGTCAAAATATTTTAGCAGAGTATTTGAACTGATGGCAGATGCGGCAATTAATCCATTATTGACAGAGGAGGAATTTCAAAAAGAAAAGGACAAACTTTTAGAGTCTCTTAAAAATAATAAAACCGACGTCTCCACAGTTTCTCGTCAAGTTGCTACTGCATTAGTTTACGGAAAAACCCACCCAAAAGGAGAGTTTGTAACCGAAGAAAGTGTACGAAGAATCACGTTCCAAGATGTAAAAAATTATTATGATAATTTCTTTTCGCCTGCAAATGCTTATTTAATTGTAATAGGTGATGCAAATACTAGTGAAGTTCAATCTTTGGCAAATCTTCATTTTTCAAAATGGACTAGAAAAACCGTTCCTAGGGTGGACTATTCTGCGCCAAAAGATGTACAATTTACCCAAATCAACTTTATAGACATGCCTAATGCCGTGCAATCAGAAATTGTGGTCGAAAATGTGGTAAATTTAAAAATGAGCGATACAGATTATTATGCGGTACTTATTGCTAATCGAATTTTGGGCGGTGATTTTAACAGTTTGTTGAATATGAATCTACGCGAAGCTAAAGGATATACCTATGGTGCTCGCTCCTCTACCGGAGCCGGTAAAGACGTTACTCGATTTAGTGCGTCCACAAGTGTAAGAAATGCTGTTACTGATAGTTCGGTGGTTGAAATGCTTAAAGAAATTCGTTTTATTAGAGACCACAAAGTAACTCCAGAACAACTCCACAATGCAAAAGCTAAATATACAGGCGATTTTGTATTAGCTTTAGAGCGGCCGGAAACAGTAGCCAACTATGCATTAAACATAGAAACGCAAAAGCTTCCAAAAGATTTTTATGAAAATTACCTTCGCAAAATAAATGCCGTAACCGAAGCGGATGTACAACGTGTTGCTAAAAAATATTATTTAGCCGATAATTTACGTATTGTAGTAACCGGAAAAGGATCTGAAATTTTAGAAGGATTGAAAAATATTAAAAATACCGATGGAAAATTAATCCCGGTTTTTTATTTTGACATCTACGGAAATCCAACAAAAGAGCCAAACTATAACATAGAAATAGACGCTTCTATAACCGCAGAAACTGTTTTAAATAACTACATCAATGCCATAGGTGGAAAAAGCAAGTTAGAAGGGGTAAACACCTTATTTACTTCTGCAAATGCCGAAATGCAAGGCATGCAGTTAAGAATGGAATTAAAATCAACAAATTCCAATAAAAACTCCTTAGCAATTTTAATGGGCGGAATGGCTATGCAAAAAACCATTTTTAATGGTCAAACCGGCTATACAATGGCGCAAGGACAAAAAATAGATTTCACAGCAGAACAAGTAGAATCTTCAAAAACCAGTGCAGTTCCATTTCCCGAACTAAATGCTAAAGGTGCCACATTAAAAGGAGTAGAAAATGTAAATGGTGTTAATGCTTATGTAATTGCTTTTACCGATAAAAGCTTTGGATACTATGATATGCAAACCGGATTAAAACTAAAAACCGAAACCATACAAGAAATAAACGGAACAGAAATGCGAACTGCAATAAATTATGGCGAATATAAAGAAGTAGGAGGCATTAAATTTCCACACACTATTGGTGTAGCTGCAGGACCCCAAGAGCTTAAATTTGAAGTTGCCGATATAAAAATAAATGAAGGTGTTACTGAAGAAGATTTTAACTAAACACTAAAAAACTCCTTAAATACAAATCGCCTTGTTATTAAACTAGTACCAAAATAACAAGGCGATTTTTTTTGTTAAAAAATAAATTACTATTTATTGTATTAGGTTGCTATTTGTTTCTTTCGGTCTTTTCTATTAGCTAAAATTACCCCAAACAAAATTACCAAAGTTGCCAACCCTTGAAAAACATTAAATTTTTCTCCGTCTAAAACTCCCCAAAGCAGGGCTACAACTGGAATCGTATAAGTAACAGAGGTTGAAAAAACAGGAGTGCTGATTTGAATCAATTTATTAAAAATAAGCAATGCCAAAGCAGAACCAAAAACGGCAAGTATGGTTACAAAGCCTATAGATGTCATGGTTTTTGGTGAAGAAATAATCTCCTGACTAAAAAATCCGGTGGACACTAAAATTAAAAAAGACGGAACCATAATTACCAGAAAACTACCTGTGGATATTGCTAAAGGCGATAACTCCTGTAAGTAGGTCTTGATAATATTTACATTCATGGCATACCCTAATGTCGCCACAAAAATGAATAAAACAAATCTGTAATCCTGATTAGGATTAATAGAAGAACCTTGCCAAATAAGCAATAAGCATCCTAAAAGGCCTATTATTACCCCAAAAAGTTGGCGCCTAGTGAAACCGATAGCAAAAAACATGGAACCAAAAATGAGCGTCATAATGGGAGTCGTAGCATTTAAAATAGAAGAAATTGCACTATCTATTTCGGTTTGTGCATAAGCAAAACAAAATGCAGGTATAAATGTTCCTATAGTTCCGGCAATTGCCACCCATTTCCACTGCCCTTTTTCAATTTTTTTTAATCGTGTAAAACCAATGATAAAAAGAAAAAGAGAGGCAATCAAAACTCGTAGCGCACCCACTTGAACCGGTGTTAAGCCAATAAGTGATTTTTTAATTAAGATAAAAGAACTACCCCATACCAAGGAGAGAATGATTAAAAACCCCCACTTAACATTACCTTTTTTCATAATAAAATTTAAAAGCACAAAATTGGTAATTTAAAAGGAAAAATGAAGCCCTTTTTGTAATTTTGTAAAAATTTAAAATTCTCTTCATGAAAACACTAAAATTTGTTCTTCCATTACTTACCTTGATTCTCCTTTTTACTTCATGTAAAAAGGAAACGACCATAGAAACCAAAATTGTTGAAATATCAGAAGCGACTAATGAAAAAGTGCTAAACCCGAACGCTAATTATGTGACGGCTAGTTTTGGTGTGGAAGGCATGAAATGCGCTATGGGTTGTGCAAAAGTTATTGAAAAAAACTTATTTGCCATGGACGGTGTAAAAGAAGCCGTAGTTGATTTTGATACAAAAACCGCAACGGTTACCTATGATGAGGACATAGTAAACAAAGAAAGTCTGACTGCCTCAGTAACTTCTACTTCTGATACATATACTGTAGTTTCTTGGGAAAACAAAACTCATAATAAAGAAAAAACCAAGAAAGAATAGTTGCGATTTTTGCCGAGTATAACTAATTAATTTTTCCAAACTATAGTTTCCATAATCCTGCGAATATCCTCTCTTAAATAGGCTGCGGCCGGATAGACAGAATCAAAATTGGGTTTACTATTAAAGTAAAGTGACCCGGTAATAAAATGATGTACACTATCGGTTACATAAAACTGTGATGGAGTTGCGGCATTTCCATTTATCATATATAACATGCCATATACTTTATGTATGGAATCTACTCTGGGTTGCTCAAAAATGGTCGATGCCTTTATGGTATGGTCATAGGTTAGCTTTTGGGCATCAAACAACAAAGAATCTAAATTGTGATTCTTTACTTGTCTATAGGTCATATAAATGGTTGCTTTCATTTTAGGATACTCTAAATTTATCCAACAATTGTTTTTCAAGTTAAGGTTCGCTTCCCTATTGATATCAAAAACAAAGGGGCATCCTTCAGGAGATTTTTGATAACTTGGTTTCGGATATTCTAAACGCAACATTGCTTTAGGCTTGATGATAACCTCTTCATTGCAAGATAGTAAAACCAATAATGAAAAAAGGGCAAAAAAATACTTCATAAAGTTTTACTTTTTTTAATTTTTTGAATTGTGCCTACTTCTAATTGGGTGTAATAGAAAGTTTAATTTGCTTGATGCGTTTGTTTTCAAAGATTTCCACAGTAAACGAATAATTATGATAAATTATTACTTCGCCCTTTTTAGGAAATCCCTTGGATATTTCTAATAAAAACCCGGCAATGGTTTCTGCTTCGCCTTTTTCTTCTTCAAAAATTGAAGGGTCTTCTAATTTAATGACACGATAAAAATCTTTAAGAGGTGTTTTGCCTTCAAATACAAAATTATGATCATCTAATTTAGAAAAAATTAAATCTTCATCATCAAATTCATCACTAATATCTCCTACTATTTCTTCGATAATATCCTCTAGAGAAATTACACCGCAAGTGCCTCCATATTCATCAACGACGATGGCAAGGTGAATTCTTTTTTCTTTAAATTCGTTCAATAAATCGTCTAGCTTTTTATTCTCCGGAACAAAAAACGGCTCTCGCACTAAGGATATCCAATTAAACTGTTTTCTGTCAATATAAGGTATTAAATCTTTTACATACAAAATACCGATAATAGTATCCATGTTTTCTTTATAAACAGGTATTCGGGAATATCCTTGTTCTATAATTTGTGGTAACACATCTTTATAAGGTAAGTCATCGCGTAATGCAAAAATATCCATTCTGGGCTTCATCACTTGTTTGGTATCAGTATTTCCAAAAGAAACAATGCCTTGTAAAATTTTCTGTTCTTCTTTTGTGGTGTCTTCTTCTGAAGTTAGTTCTAATGCTTGTGAAAGCTGATCTACACTAAGATTGGTTTTTTGTTTTCCAAATTTTTGATGAATATATAAGGTAACTGAGCGCATAGGTAATGAAATGGGAGAAAGCAATACATCTAAAACTTTTATGGGATAAGCAATAAATAAAGAAAACTTCATTTTATTTCTACTTGCATAAATCTTTGGCAAGATTTCGCCAAAAAGTAAAATTATAAAAGTGGCCAATCCTACTTTTATAAAGAAAACCAAATCCAATGTGAAATTATGCAAGGTTAAGCTTGTTTGTAAATTTTGAAACCAAACATTACTTAACGATTCAAATAAAATTACAATGGCAATATTGATTGTGTTGTTTGCAACTAATATGGTAGCCAATAATTTTTTTGGTCTATCAAGTAATTTAATGATGACGATTTGTTTTTTACTTCGTTTTGCAGGGTCTAATTCAAAATCAGTAGGTGTAAGAGAAAACAAAGCAACTTCTGCACCTGAAATTAAGGCAGAAAACAACAACAAAAGCAGAAGCGAAAGAATGCCAAAAAACTGGGCAAATTCAAAAATTATGGGGATTATCGTTAAACTAGGGGGCTCTAGATCCAAAATTAAATAGTTTGGTTAAACATACCATTAAATAGAAAGGTCTTCCTCCTGAATATGGTTTTCTATATCATTTGCAAAATTATCATTTTTTATGGTATTTGCACTACTTTGTTTTGTGTCTTTTATATTGGAAGTAGCATCACCTTTTGGTGTTAAAAAAGTAAAATCAGTACATTGTATTTCAGTACTATATTTATCGTGACCTTGTTCATCTTGCCATTTTCTGGTTTTCAATCTGCCTTCAACATATACTTTATCTCCTTTTTTTAAATATTTTTCACAAATTTCTGCTGCTTTATTTCTAACTACAACGTTGTGCCATTCGGTATTGGTAACACGCTCTCCCGAAGTTTTATTGACATAGGTTTCATTTGTAGCTAACGAAAATCTACCTATGCAGCCCCCACCTTCAAAATATACTGTCTTTACCTCACCGCCTGTATGCCCAATAAGCATTACTTTATTTAATGTGCCTGTCATATTTATATTGCTAATTTCTCAAAGGTATCAAAATTAACTGGCATTTAAAAGGAGAATTTTTTCAATAAAATTATGCAAAACAACAGGAACAGGAAAAGAAGTGATTTGCGATAAACCTACGCCTTTATCTTTTATTTCTGTTGTAATTACAAACCAAAACCGAATATGAAGATGTTGGTGGGATAATTTATGAATAATGGGGATGTCATTATAAAGAGATATAGATTGAACTTGTGTAAAAGGAATTTCTTGTTGAATTACTTCGTGGTTTAGATAACAATTATCTGAAGTTTCTAACAACGGAAACTCGTAAAGATTTTTCCAGATTCCTTGTTCTGTACGCTGTTGTAAAAGGGTTTTATTGTCACTTGAAACGATAACCAAATAATTAAAAAAACGATTTCTAATCTTAGTTTTTGAAGTTTTTACTGGAAAATTATGGATTTCCTTCTGTAATAAAGCATAACAATTATTCTGAAATATACACGTTTCACAAGAAGGATTTCTTGGGGAACAACAAAGTGCCCCAAAATCCATTATAGCCTGATTGTAGGTCCCCGGATTTTCTGTGTTCATCACTTCTTGAGCTAATAATTTAAACTCTTTTATTCCTTTAGAAGTATTTATAGGGGTTTGTAAACCAAATACTCTGGAAAGTACCCGATACACATTGCCATCAACAACCGCATGAGGTTCATTAAAACAAATAGAAGAAATGGCACTTGCTGTGTAGTCTCCTATTCCTTTTAGTTTTAATAATTCTTTATAAGTTGAAGGAAAAATTCCATTATAATTTTCTACAATATATTTTGCAGAATGGTGTAAGTTTCTTGCTCTAGAGTAATAACCAAGACCTTGCCATAATTTTAGCACCTCCTGCTCAGATGCATTTGCCAAGTGAAAAACGGTAGGATAAGATTGAATAAAAGAATAATAAAAAGACATGCCTTGTTCTATTTTTGTTTGCTGAAGTATAATTTCAGAAAGCCAAATAAAATAAGGTTCTTTTGTTTTTCGCCAAGGCAAATCTCTTTTATTATCTAAATACCAAGATGTTAGTTTATTAGAAAAATCCATGTTAAAAATAGTGATAGCACAAAAATATAAGATATCTAATTATTTTTTAATCTTTTAGGATTGTTTTCTTGATTTTAAAATCACTATATTTGCGGTCTTGAAAAAAATTATTTTTTAATCCTAAAATATTATAGAATGACAAAAGCAGATATCGTAGCTAAAATCTCAGAAAAGCTAGGAATGGAAAAAGGAGATGTACAAGCTACTGTTGAAACATTTATGACAGAAGTTAAAAATTCATTAGAAGGTGGAGACAATGTTTATTTAAGAGGTTTTGGAAGTTTTATTATAAAGACCAGAGCAGAAAAAACAGGACGCAACATTTCAAAAAACACAACCATAAAAATACCGGCACACAATATCCCTGCATTCAAACCAGCAAGAGTTTTTGTTGAAGGAGTGAAAGGCAATGTGGAAGTAAAGTAATTTCATAATAACTTAAAAATACAAGACATATGCCAAGTGGTAAAAAAAGAAAAAGACACAAGGTAGCAACCCACAAGCGCAAAAAGAGAAGCCGCGCTAACCGCCACAAGAAAAAGTAGTTTCTAACTACTTTTTCCATTTAGTACAAATTAGTTCTTTGACAATGAAATGAATACAAAAAATGCTATAGTTTTTTTATAGTTTATTGCACTTTATATTTATTTCACCGGGTTTCAAACACCTGTGATAAAATTTTGTTTAATCCATCCCGATGTAAAATCGGGACAAAAATTAATAAGAGTGAGCTACGAATTATTTATTAGATCCAGTTCCTCAGAAGTTGATTTTGCCCTATTAAAAGATGGAAAACTTATTGAATTACATAAAGAAGAGGATGACAGTGAATTTGCCGTTGGCGATGTGTTTATAGCCAAAGTACGCAAAACTGTACCAGGACTTAATGCTGCATTTGTAAATGTAGGCTATGAAAAAGACGCCTTTTTACATTATCAGGATTTAGGACCTCAGCTTCCTTCCCTTTTAAAATTCATAAAACGTGTAAGCACAGGTAAACTTAAAGATTACTCTTTAAAAAATTTCCCATTTGACAACGATATTGATAAAAATGGCAAAATAAATGATGCCATAAAATCAAATCAATCGTTATTGATTCAAATAGTAAAAGAACCTATCTCCACAAAAGGCCCCAGAATTAGTTCTGAGTTGTCTATTGCTGGAAGATATATTGTTTTAGTTCCTTTTTCTGACCGGGTTTCTATCTCTCAAAAAATAGAATCTAAAGAAGAAAAAGAGCGATTAAAAAGACTGGTTCAAAGCATTAAGCCAAAAGGATTTGGTGTTATTATTAGAACAGTAGCAGAGGGCAAAAAAGTAGCTGAACTGGACAAAGATTTACAAAACTTGCTAGACCGATGGTCAGCAATGTGTAAAAAGCTACAAAACGCGCATCATCCATCCAAAGTAATGAGCGAAATGAACCGAGGTTTATCTCTTATTAGAGATTTACTAAACGATTCCTTTTCAGCCATTCATATTGATGATGAAACGCTTTATTTAAAAATTAAGGATTATGTGCATGAAATTGCACCTAATAAAGAGTCTATCGTCAAATTGTATGATTCTAATGTACCTATTTTTGAGAAATTTGGTATTGACAGACAGATAAAAACATCTTTTGGTCGTACTGTTTCAGCAAGTAAAGGCTCCTATTTGGTTATTGAACATACCGAAGCACTTCACGTTATTGACGTAAATAGCGGAAATAGGTCAAACAAATCAGATAGCCAAGAAGGTACCGCTTTAGAAGTAAATTTAATCGCTGCATCTGATATTGCTCGTCAATTAAGATTGCGCGATATGGGTGGAATTATTGTTGTCGATTTTATCGATATGGCAAATCCAAACCATAGAAAACAACTTTTTAATCATCTTCGTGATGAAATGAAAGACGACAGGGCAAAACATAAAATTTTGCCACCAAGTAAATTTGGATTAATCCAAATTACAAGACAACGCGTCAGACCTGAAATGAACATTAAAACCCGTGAGGAAGATCCAAACGGTGAAAATGGAGAAATTGAAGCTCCTATTTTAATTGTTGATAGAATTAATGACGACTTAAAAAGATTACTTAAAAAAGACTATAAAAAGATAACCCTAAACACACATCCTTTTATAGCAGCCTTTCTTACAAAAGGTTTTCCATCTGTGCGATCTAAGTGGTTTTTAGAACACAAAAAATGGGTAAAAATTCAACCAAGAGATGCTTACACGTATCTGGAATATCATTTTGTTGATAAAAATGGTAAAGAGATAAAATAAACTAAACGCTTTGTGAAAACAAGGCGTTTTTTTTATGCCTAATTTTAAAAACTTTTTCCATTTAACTTTGCTTCTATTAAAAATTAGAATGAAAAAATATTAATCCCGCTTTGGCTTGATAGAAGACAAATATACCCCGATAAAAATTAAAATTGCAGCCAAAACACGAAGAGGTGTAAGCTGATCTACTCCTAAAAGTACAGCAAAAATAACCGCTATTACCGGTTGCAAATAAATAAACGCACCTATGGTAGATGCTTTTAATTCTCGTAATGCATAAATATTTAACAAATAGGTTAACACTGTTGTAAATACCACAACAAAAGCCATTCCTAACATCGCCTTATTTGGAAGAGAAGTCCATTTTACTTCCATAAACTCCGAAATTCCTATAGGTAAATTCATGAGGAATGCAAATAGAAAAAGCCATTTCATCAAGGTAATGGAACTATATTTTGCAGTTAATGATTTTACAAGGATAAGATAAATAGAATAGGAAATTGCATTCACTATAAACAATATATTACCTAAGGGTATATTTGGCGCATTAAACTGTTTTGTTTCCCCAAAAAACACCAAAACTAATGCTCCAACCAATCCCAAAATAATTCCAATTGATTTTATTAAGGTAATACGTTCTTTAATTAGTATGGCGGAAAGCACTAAAAGTAAAACCGGTGATATAGTAATAACAACTGAACTATTTATAGGCGTAGAAAGACTCAAACCTTTAAAAAACATGAGCATATTTATTACCATCCCAAATAGAGAACAGGCTACAAGTCGCTTCCAATCTTTTAAATCAATTTTTTCACTTGGATACGCTAAAGAAAAAATCCAAAATAATGCTGCTGCTCCGGAAACCCGCAACAATATAAAACCATAAGGCTCTATATAAACAGGCATCAATCCTTTTGCAATGGTATGGTTGATAGCATAAATAGTGCTAGCAGTTGTAGCGGCAAGTAAAGCAATAAATCTTTTATTCATGCATTTTTATTTTTGCTTGCTCTATGGTGGCTTTTGCATTTCCAATAAAAATAAACTGATCCATTATAATTACCGGACGCTTTAAAAAGGTATAATGTTCTAATATTAAGGTTTTGTAATCGTTTTCAATAAGGCTTTTCCTTTTTAAATTGCGTTCGATATAAAGCTGTGCTCTTTTGCTAAATAATGCCTCATAACTTCCTGAAAGCTCCTTCAATGCTTCCAATTCTTTTTCGGTAAGTGGATTTGTCTTTATATCTTGAAGTACAAAAGAGGATGGAATTTCTAATGCTGATAAAATTCTTTTGCAGGTGGAACAGGTAGATAAATAATAAATCTTTTTCACAATATTTTAAAATGTATTAATAAAACTCTAAATATGACAAAACCTCCTCTTTTGGAAATTTTAATTGTATTGGTCCCTCGGCATAACTAGCAATTTCATCTTGGTTATATATCAAAACGACTTCCTCATCCGTAAAACCTATATTCTCAGGCAAATAATATGCGCCATTTTCAAACCAAAATCCAGTGCTATTAATGGAATTATCTTTAGGAATTTTATAAACTTCTCTAAATTTATTTTCTGAATATTTCAAAAAGCCATCAAAATCAGTAAATAGAGTTTGCTCCGACAGCCTTTCCCCGGTTTTTACGTCAAAATTTAAATAATTTGTACCGCCATACCCGTGAGCTCCTCCTGTATATAGATAATACTCAAATTCGATTGAAACTAAATTTTCAGAGAAATATGAAATTTGCATCGTTGTTTCTACCTTATATTCAGAAAATGAATTTCCAAAATCTGTTTCAAACTGTTTGTAATCTGTAATAAATGAAACAACAGCTTCCTTAATAGTTGCCACATGGTGAACACCCTCCTTATTACTGTTAAAAATTTCATTTACATGCTCTTCTATTTCTGAATTAATCTTATCCGATATTTTAGCATTCCCCGCTGCTAAAAGATAGTGTACACGCAATTCAGGACAATGAAATGTGGAGCAAAATTCAAAAGAATCTTCAGTTAATAGTACTTTGGTAAACGCTAGAGGATCTTTATTTTCACAACATAATGATAAAAATAAAACGAAACACAATAACAAAATTTTTCGCATAAAAAAGGGGTATTAAACAAAGGTTAAAGGTACATTTAGATTTAATATTGACCGAATAAACTCTTACATTTGTTGTTCATAAAAAAGAACAGATGAAATTTAACACCAAAACAATTCACGGCGGACAACACAATGTTGACCCTGCTTATGGTGCAGTTATGCCACCTATATATCAAACAAGCACCTACTCACAAACCACTCCGGGAGGACACAAAGGTTATGAATACTCACGAAGTGGAAACCCTACCCGAACAGCCCTTGAAAATGCTTTTGCGAGTCTAGAAAACGGTAAATTCGGGCTTGCTTTTAGCTCCGGTTTGGCAGCTATAGATGCCGTTTTGAAACTATTAAAACCAGGCGATGAAGTGGTTTCTACAAACGATTTATATGGAGGAAGTTATCGTCTTTTTACTAAAATTTATCAAGATTTCGGAATTAAATTTCATTTTGTAGGCATGCAAGATGCAAGTGCTATTGAAAAACATATAAATAAAAACACCAAACTTCTTTGGGTTGAAACTCCTACAAACCCAATGATGAACATTATTGACATCAAAGCTTGCGCTGTGCTGTCAAAAAAACACAACCTCCTTTTGGCGGTTGATAATACTTTTGCAACACCTTATTTACAGCAACCCTTAGAAATAGGAGCAGATATCGTAATGCATTCGGCTACAAAATATTTGGGTGGGCATAGTGATGTGGTAATTGGTGCATTAATAGTTAAAGACGAAAAATTAGCAGAGCGATTGTATTTTATTCAAAACGCTAGTGGTGCAGTTTGTGGCCCTCAGGATAGTTTTCTTGTTCTTCGCGGTATAAAAACCTTGCATATAAGAATGCAAAGACACTGTGAAAATGGCAAAGCAATTGCAGAATATCTAACTTCTCATCCTAAGATTGAAAAGGTCTATTGGCCGGGATTACCCTCTCACCCAAATCACGAGATTGCAAAAAAACAAATGAAGGATTTTGGCGGAATGATTTCTTTTACAACCAAGGGAAATATTATGGCTGATGCTATTAAAGTAGTGGAAAGATTAAAAATCTTTACCCTAGCTGAATCATTAGGAGGTGTAGAATCTTTGGCAGGACATCCAGCTAGTATGACACATGCTTCCATTCCGAAAGTAGAACGCGAAAAAACAGGGGTGGTAGATTCGTTAATTCGTTTGAGTGTAGGTATTGAAGATATAGATGATTTGATAGCTGACCTAAAGCAAGCCTTAGGTTAATCCAAATAATAAATATAGCCCACGTTTAACCAGAAAATCCAATCGTTGGCTTTGTTTTCTGGTACATCGGGGTTTAACCCCTCTACCCAATTTGAAAAATAATGCTGCCATCTGCTGTCTAACATTAAATCGCTTAGTGGAGTTAGTTTATATCGAATACCTGCACTCCACACCACAGACCAAGTAGTCCCCGGTGAATTAGTATAGGCATCAAAATATTTATCCGGTGTGGTAATAGGGGTTCCAAGTGGCCCAAGTTCTGAATAGACTTCCGGATCAAAATTTACCCAATGCACTCCAAGACTAATAAAAGGTGCTATTTTGTAACTTCCTGCGGCAAAATCACGAATACTTAAAGGGAAAAATTCTAATTGCGAGCCAATATCAAAAACCGATGTAGAACCCTTCATAGCCCTTAATTGATCGGCAATTAAAGAAGTTCTTGAGGGATCTACCCATTTTCCAAGATGTTCTAAGTTAGTTTTATGATAAGAAATCTCGTTTCTTAACTTAAAATGATCGTTAAAATATGTGTCTTTTGTATAACAATTACAATCTGCTCGATAAGAAAAATTCAAATAATGTATTAATCCAATACCAACACCAACATTACCAAGATTGGTTTCTGTATCATTTCGTTGCCCAAAATCAGAATAAAAAACTACAGGACCAGTAATCACACCTAGCTCATGAGAGAAGCCAAATTGGCCATAACCATCTTGCTTAGAGAGCATGAAAATTAGCAATACCAAAACAATATATCTGATTTTCATAGGTATAGAAGGTTAATTGAGACAACACAAATATATAAAAACATTTCAAAGAAGAAAATTAATTAAATTTTTTAGGAATTCTGTAAATTATAGTATTAATTTTTATATATACTTTATCTTTGCATTTTAATAAACAATAACGTTTTCGTAAAATTAGTACTAATGAAAGAAAGCATAAAAAAATTTATTTCCCAGGTGGATAAATCTAATCCAAATGAACCTGAATTCTTACAATCTGTAAGAGAAGTAGCAGAAACAGTAATCCCATTTATTGAAGAAAATGAAAAGTATCAAAACGCCAAATTGCTGGAGCGAATGGTAGAACCCGAGCGGGTTATCTTATTTCGCGTTCCTTGGACCGCAGATAATGGCGACATTATGATTAACAAAGGATATCGTATCCAATTTAATTCGGCAATAGGTCCGTACAAAGGAGGTTTACGGTTTCATCCTTCCGTTAATTTAAGTGTTTTAAAATTTTTAGGATTTGAGCAAACTTTAAAAAATGCACTTACTACTTTGCCAATGGGCGGGGGAAAAGGAGGCTCTAATTTTGATCCAAAAGGCAAATCTGATGCTGAAGTTATGCGTTTTTGCCAAAGTTTTATGACAGAACTCTCCAAATATATTGGTGCAGATACGGATGTTCCAGCTGGCGATATTGGGGTTGGTGGAAGAGAAATAGGCTATTTATTTGGCCAGTACAAACGCCTAAGAAATGAATTTACTGGTGTGCTAACCGGAAAAGGTTTTTCTTTTGGTGGTTCCTTAATGCGCCCTCAAGCTACAGGGTATGGTAATGTATATTTTACTCAAAATATGCTTGAAACCAAAGGAGATACTTTAAAAGGAAAAAAGGTTGTAATATCCGGTTCCGGAAATGTAGCTCAATATGCTGTAGAAAAAGCAACTCAATTAGGGGCAAAAGTATTGACCATGTCTGATTCAGGTGGGTATATATATGATGCAGATGGAATTTCAGCAGAAAAATTAGATTTCCTAATGGATCTAAAAAATGTGAAACGCGGAAGAATAAGCGAATATGTTTCTAAATACCCAAAAGCAAAATATTTTGAAGGTGAAAGACCTTGGGGTGTAAAATGTGATATCGCCATGCCTTGTGCCACACAAAACGAACTGAATGAAGAAGAAGCTAAAACTTTAATAAAAAATGGCTGTATGTGTGTGGGCGAAGGTGCTAATATGCCATCTACACCAGAAGCTATTGAAGTTTTCCTTCATGCAAAAATATTGTTCTCACCAGGAAAAGCGTCTAATGCTGGAGGTGTTGCCACTTCCGGTTTAGAAATGTCACAAAACTCTATGCGCTACAGTTGGACTGCTGAAGAAGTAGATGAAAAACTTCACAAAATAATGAAAGACATTCACCAAGCTTGTGTAACCTATGGAAAACAAAAAGATGGTTATGTTGACTATGTTAAAGGTGCTAACATTGCCGGATTTGTAAAAGTTGCCGATGCTATGCTTGCGCAAGGTATTGTGTAATTTTTAAAATGCTTTTAGTTAAAAAGTCATTCGCCATTGGCGAGTGACTTTTTACATTAATGTCTTGCAATAAATCGTATTTTAGCATGTTAATTACTAGGTGTTAAAATCAACTCTTCATGAAAAAACTGTTTTGTGTAGCTTATTTTTTACTTACAGCAAGTCTATTCTCTCAAAACTTTGAAAGACAATGGACCGGGTATTTTTCCTTCACCAACATTATTGACGTTGCACAAGGAAATGACAAACTCATAGCCGCTTCTGAAAATGCAGTATTTACTTTTGACTTTTCAACAAAAGAAATAAAAACGCTTACCTCTATTCAAGGGCTGTCTGGCGAATTAATTTCAACGGTTTATTATAGTGCAGGATATGATTTAATAATTATAGGCTATGAAAATGGTCTTATTGAAGTAATCAACCAAGACAATGAAGTACTTAAAGTGGTAGATATCTTAAATAAACCTACCATTCCACCTAATAAAAAAAGAATTAATCATTTTAATGAAACAAACGGATTTATTTATATTTCCACTGATTTTGGTATTTCACTTTATGACCCACAACGATTAGAATTTGGAGACACCTATATTATTGATGATTTTGGCGAACAAAGCAAAGTGTATCAAACAGCAGTTTTTGAAGACTATATTTATGCTTCTATGGATAACAAAATAAAAAGGGCATTAGTTGCAAATACTAATTTGATTGATTTTGAACAATGGAGCACTATCTTTAATTTTGGTTCCCTTGGCATACAAGCTTTTGGAGAGGAACTATATATGATAAACAAATCCAATATTTTATACCAATTTAATGGGACTAGCTTTCAACAGCTAACTACTTTTCCACAAACCAATAAAAACATTTTCTCTAATCAGGATTTTTTAACCGTAACATCAAACACACAAACTACTGTTTTTGATGTTAATTTCAATATCGTTTCCAATGTGTCATCGGTCCTTGATTATGAATATACCCTTTCAAACACCTTGGCGTTTAACAATAAGGTTTATTTAGGCACAAAAGAACACGGTATTTTAGAAGTCCCTTTTGGAAGCAATCAAGCTGAACAAATCCTTCCGGACGGCCCAATACTTAATAAACCATTTGCTTTAGATGCGTCTCCTAATCAGCTTTGGGTGGTTTTTGGGGAAGTTAATTTATTTTTTAATCCCTATCCATTAAGAAGGCGTGGCATCAGTCAGTTGGAAAATAACACTTGGACAAATATACCGTTTGAAGAGTTGTTTGGTGCCGTTTCTATTTCCCATATTACTATCAATCCTTCTAGCCCAAATGAAGCCTACGCTAGCTCCATGTTTAGCGGCTTATTGAAAATAGTAGATAAAGTGCCTACTATTCTATTTAATGAAACCAATAGCAGTTTGGAAGGTGCATTTAGTGATAATAGCATTCGGGTTTTGGGATCTAAATTTGACCGAGACGGAAATCTTTGGTTTGTGCAATCTGGTGCCGACCAACCATTAAAAAAATTAACAACCACCGGACAAATTCAAGGTTTTGATATATCAGCAGTACTTCCAAATCCAGAATCAGAAATAGGATTAAACAAGGTAGAAATAAGTAGAGAAGGGCATGTGTTTTTTGCATCGGCAGCTAATGGCTTGATAGGTTTTAATCCAACTGGTAATGTATTTAAAAAAATAGGTGAAGAAATTGGCGAAGGCAATCTTCCTACTACAAACGTAAGAGCCTTAGCTATAGATAATAGAAACCAACTTTGGATAGGAACGCTTAGAGGGCTTCGAGTGCTTTTTAATGTAGGAGGGTTTTTTGAAGAAGATGCAAATACAGACACACAACCTATTATAATTTTAGAAGATGGTGTTGCACAAGAATTGCTTTTTGAGCAGTCCATTACAGACATTGAAGTGGATGGGTCCAATAATAAATGGATTGCAACTTCTAACTCAGGGGTCTTTTATGTTTCCCCAAACGGTCAAGAAACGCTACTCCGTTTTACAAAAGATAATTCTCCTTTGCCATCAAATAATGTGCTTGATATTGCTATTGACCCTCAAAGTGGCGTTGTCTATTTTGCCACCCCTAATGGACTTATTTCTTATAATGGCAGCTCCACAGCACCAAGCGACAACTTATTAGCCGTTAGAGCGTATCCAAACCCTGTTCGCCCGGGATTTAACGGTAATGTGACCATTGATGGTTTAATGGCAAAATCGAATGTGAAAATAACCGATGTAACCGGTAATTTAGTTTATGAACAAATTTCAGAAGGAGGAAGTATTCTTTGGGATACCACCGCTTTTGGAAGATATAAAGTGGCTTCAGGGGTTTATTTTATTATGGTTACCAGCGATGATGCCATTGAAACAAAAATTGCCAAAGTGATGATTATTCGCTAATGCAAATTACAACAAAAGCAATAGTACTTTCTTCCATAAAATACAGTGAGGCTGACCTCATTGTAAAATGTTTTACACAAACCTCCGGTCTAAAAAGTTATTTGCTTAAAAACATTTTAAAATCAAAAAAAGGTAAATTACACACGTCACTTTTCCAGCCATTAACCTTATTAGAGCTCACTGCAAATCATAAAGACAAAGGAACTCTTGAATTTATGCAAGAGGCTAAAGTATATCACACCTACCAATCCTTACACACACAAATTCAAAAAACTTCGCTAGCCCTCTTTTTGTCTGAAATTTTAAAAAGTGTTATTCAAGAGGAAGAAAAAAACGAGGCTTTATTTTCCTTTTTAGAAAATTCTTTTGTTTGGTTAGATGGTAACGATGCTATTGCCAATTTTCACCTTCTATTTTTAATACAACTTAGTGATTATCTAGGGTTTTATCCAGACTCAAATGCTATTAATCTGCCCGTATTCAATTTAGTAGATGGCATTTTTCAAAAGGAAAGCACTAATATGTACTGTATAAATATACCAGATCATAGCGGAATTAAACAGTGTTTTGGTATAAAATTTGATGCCTTAAACACCATCAAATTATCCAAAACAAAACGAGTTGAAAGTTTAGAAATCCTTTTGTTGTATTATCAATTACATATGCAAGGATTTAAAAGACCAAAATCACTCGACGTTTTAAACCAGTTATTCAACTAAAATCGATGCATCTAAAACTATTTTTTCTTGCGGTCTTATTCATAAACTCCATTGCCTTTGCCCAACAAATACAAATTTTAGACAAACAAACCTTACAACCACTTGCTGACGTTGCACTTTATAATGAAGATAAAACAAAAGGCGTTATTTCTGATTTTGACGGTCGAGCGTCTTTAGATATTTTCACTAAAACCGAAAAAATAAATATTCAATATACCTCACACAAAAAAATTACCCTCACAAAAAAACAAATTTTAGAAAATAAAAACCTTATATTTTTAGAACCCGAAGCTAGTGGATTAGATGAAGTGGTTCTCTCAATAACACGTTTTTCACAAAAAAAATTAGACATACCGCAAAGCATCATTAGTTTGAACAGTGAAGAAGCACTTTTTTTCCAACCACAAACCACGGCGGACCTTTTAAGCAATAGCGGAAAAGTGTTTGTGCAAAAAAGCCAATTGGGAGGCGGAAGCCCAATGATTCGTGGATTTTCTACCAACCGATTGTTAATGACCGTTGACGGTGTACGGATGAATACGGCCATATTTCGTGGCGGAAACATTCAAAATATTTTGTCCATCGACCCATTTGTTGTGGAAAATACGGAAATTATTCTGGGCCCGGGCTCCGTAGTGTATGGTAGTGATGCCCTAGGTGGCGTAATGAATTTTTACACTTTAAAGCCTAAATTTTCTTTTGAAGAAGGCATGTCTTTTTCCGGAAATGCCGTTGCCAGATATGCTACTGCTAATGAAGAAAAAACTGGACATGTCGATTTTAATCTGGGCTATAAACAATGGGCTTTCTTAAGCAGTATCAGCTATAATGATTTTGGCCATTTACGAATGGGTTCCAACGGTCCTAATGATTATTTACGAAATTTTTATATCACTACAATAAATGGTGAAGACATTCAAATAGAAAATAAAAATCCGAATATCCAAAAACCAACCGCCTATAACCAAATTAGTGTAGCACAAAAAGTGCGTTTTATGCCCAATGAAAAATGGGATTTTTACCTCAACCTTCTCTATTCTGAAACCTCTGACTATGCAAGATATGATAGATTAACACGGGTAAGAAACGGAGAACTTCGCGATGCGGAATGGTATTATGGTCCACAAATTTGGTTCTCCGGAAATGTGCAAGCAGAAAACAAAAGCAATAATACGCTTTATGACAACTCAAAAATAATTGTTGCCTATCAAAAATTTGAAGAAAGCCGAAACAACAGAAGAGTTAATTCATCAAACTTTTTTAATACCGAAGAACAAGTTGATGCTATTTCCGCTAATTTAGATTTTACAAAAAAACTAGGGAATATGGAACTTTTCTATGGTTTGGAATATGTGTATAACAAAGTAAATTCTATCGGTTTAGTTACAGATATCGTTACATTAGAAACAGAAGAAACAGCTTCCAGATATCCCGATGGAGCTACTTGGCAATCCTATGCTGCTTATACTAGCCTGTTGTGGAAAATTTCGCCTAAACTCTCCTTTCAGTCTGGTTTGCGATACAGCCAGTTTGTTATAGACGCCACTTTTGACAACCACTTTTTTGAATTTCCATTTGAAGATACTCATATTGACACCGGTAACTTTACAGGAAGCGCAGGTCTTGCCTTTCAAGCAAGTGAAATTCTTGGTCTGCGAACTAATTTTGCAACGGCATTCAGAGCTCCTAATATAGACGATATCGGAAAGATTTTTGATTCTGAGCCTGGTTCGGTGGTTGTTCCTAATCCAAATTTAAAAGCAGAATATGCCTATAATGGTGAAATTGGTGCAACACTTAATTTTGATAACGTGCTAAAGATAGATGTTGCTACTTTTTACACCAAACTAGATAACGCCTTAGTGCGAAGAGATTTTAATTTAAACGGGCAAACTGAAATAATATACCAAGGCGAGTTGAGTACTGTTCAAGCCATCCAAAACGCAGCAGACGCCAGAGTTTATGGATTTGAGGCAAGTGTCGAGATAAACTTTTATAAAAATTTACAACTTCTCTCTAATTACACTATTTCCAAGGGGCATGAAGTATTAGATAATGGCGATGAAGCACCTTTGCGTCATGCGCCTCCACCATTTGGAAACACCCGATTGGTTTGGAAAAACAACCGATTTAAAGTAGATGCTTTTGCACGTTACAGCGGACAAATAAGAGCAGAAAATCTAGCACCCTCAGAAGCCAACAAGCCGGAGATTTATCCTGTAAATAGCAATGGCAATTTGTACTCCCCCCGCTGGTACACTCTTAATCTGGCAACACAATATCAGTTGACAAACGCCTTGCAACTTTCAGCTTCCCTTGAAAATATTACAGACCAGCGTTACAGAACGTATTCCTCCGGAATTTCAGCTCCGGGAAGGAATTTTATTGCAGCGATGAAGTATAGTTTTTAAAGCATTAAGCCACGTACTCCCAAGAGGGCTTATTTTTTACAAATTTTTGTGATTGTACTATGCTGATTCCGTTTAAAAAAAAAGAAAACACATCTAGTTGTTTCTCATTGTTTATTTTCGGTTTAAATGGAACAAGCCAGAGATGTAAAATGATTAATTTGATAATCTCCTATATTTTATACCACAACCTTCATCACAGGCAAAAGTTCCTTCAAAAAATATTAATTCATTATTTTCTAAAAACACGATAGATTCTGAAAATAAAATCCAACCAAAATTACCAATATTGCAATCACTTAAATTTAAATACAATCTGTATTCATCAATATCACTATTATACTCAAATGTGTATTCTCCATCACAATTAATGTCTGGCTGATTAATTAAATTGAAGTTAAATAACGAGTTTTCTTGAAAAATTATTGTGTGATAATTTTCGCTATCAGAATTTACAGGAATCCATCGGGTACTTGAATTTACTGGATATGGATCCCAAGTGGCAATTACTTCCTATTTACTCTTAATATTGATTTCATTCTGATTTTTGTCTTCCTTAGAACAAGCTGTACAGGAAAATATTATAGCA
>MNYN01000068.1 GCA_001873105.1 Flavobacteriaceae bacterium CG2_30_34_30
TTTAGAACCCACCATCATTGAAGTGAAAACCAACCAATGCAAACTCAATCAGGAAGAAATCTTTGGGCCTGTAGTAACCCTTATGCCCTTCAAAAACGAAGAAGAAGCTTTGGCTTTGGCTAACGATGTACGTTACGGGCTTTCAGCAACACTTTGGACAACCGATTTAAACCGAACCATGCGACTGAGCAACCAATTACAAACCGGAATTGTTTGGGTAAACACTTGGATGTTTCGAGATTTGCGCACCCCATTTGGAGGCATGAAAGATAGTGGGGTGGGTCGTGAAGGGGGTCAAGAAGCCCTTCGCTTTTTTACAGAACCTAAGAATATTTGTATTCAGTATGAATAATGGTAATTCCTTTTAAAATTGTAAATTTGAAATTCATACTTCACATCAAATAACAAGATACCCGCCTGCGCGGGTAGTAGCTATGACAAAAAAACTAAGAATAAACGGCCATTCCCACCTGCTTCCCTATCCAGAGGAAATTCCTCAGTTTATGCAAGATAAAGAAATTTTTTGGGTAGATAAAGACCGGAAATTCATGCTTCAAAAAAACTGGAGCCGCCCGGTAACAGATTCTAGCTTTTTCTTAAATGAAAAACTGGAGTGGATGGAACGCAATAAAATAGACCATGCCGTTATTCTTAACCTTTCGCAATTGTATGGCAATGGCTTGCGCGTAGAAGAAATGAAGCAAGCACTTCGATTTCAAAATGACTTTAATGCCAAGATACAACGAGAAAATCCATCCAAATTTACTTCCGGATTTGTAGTTCATCCTGCCTTGATAAAAGGTGCGATGTGGGAAATGGAACGATGTGTAGAAGAATTAGGATTGCAATTGCTTTGTTTACCAACACATTACATGGACACTATAGGCACATGGCGTTGTATTTTTGATGAAGAAAATGAACGCATCTTTGAACTTGCCAGCAAATACAATCTTGCATTAGAAATACATCCTTATGATGGCGAAAAATTTATCCTTTTAGAAAATACCTCTTGGCGCTTTCATTTAATATGGATGCTGGCACAATGTGCTGATGCTTATCACTTTTTAACCTTAAACGGTTATCAAGATAAATATCCGGGTATGCGCACTTGTTTTGCCCACGGTGGTCAATTGGCACAAATTAACTTAGGTAGGCGCATACAAGGTTTTGACGGAAGACCAGATCTTTTTGAAGGTAAACAACACCCAAGAAAAGCCGTTGGTCATAAAAACATTTTCTTTGATACTTTAGTGCACGACACCGGTTCCTTAGGATTACTAATAAAAAACCAAGGCGCAAAACAAGTCATCATGGGTCTGGACGATCCATATCCCTTGGGCGAAATGGAAAGTGAACAACAATCTTCCTATCCCGGAAAAATTTTAGACTTAGCTATACAGCAAAATATTTTATCTCCTTTAGAATGTGATGCAATATGGAGTGACAATGTCATTCAATGGCTTTGTGGTGATGATGAGGCAGCTAAAAACAACTTAGTAAAACGCATTTTGGGCTAATGAAGTTTATTTCACAACAGGTAGATGATTATGTGGTTGCACATTCACAAGAAGAACCTATTCTCTTACAAGAATTAAACCGAGAAACCTATGCAAAAGTGCTTCAACCTCGTATGCTTAGTGGGCATTATCAAGGAAGAATTCTTAGTATGATTTCAAAGTTAGTCCATCCCAAAAACATTTTAGAAATAGGAACCTATACCGGCTATTCCGCTCTTTGTTTGGTGGAAGGCATTCAACAAAATGGGCAATTGCATACTATAGATATTAATGAGGAACTTCACGATTTACAACGCAAATATTTTGAAAAATCAGGTGTAGGAAATCAGATTTTTCAATATACCGGCAACGCCCTAGAAATTATACCGAGGTTGCACATACCATTTGACTTGGTTTTTATCGATGCCGATAAAGAAAATTATAGCACTTATTTTGAATTAATTCTTCCAAAAATGAAAAGTGGAGGGATTATTTTATCCGATAATGTTTTGTGGAGTGGAAAAGTGCTTGAGAAAGTAAAGAAAGAAGACATCGATACCACGGCATTAATTGCTTACAATACCCTTTTACATTCCCACCCAAAAGTAGAAACTATAGTACTTCCCATTCGGGATGGATTGTCCATAAGCCGAGTAAAATAAATCAATCCTTTTTAACAGAAGTTCTTTCCAACGAGAGTTTACATCTTTTATAAAATAGTATTGCCAGTAAGGTGCCTATCATTGCTCCCACTAATAAATCGCTTGGAAAATGAACGCCAACAAAAATTCTGCTTAAAGAAAAAAGAAAAGGAAAGAGAAATAAAACATAAATCCATCTATAGTATTTTCGTAAAACCAATACCGCAAAAGTTGCTATCATAAATGAGGAAGATGCATGTCCGGAATAAAAACTATAACTAACGGGTTTTTGAAGTGCTCGTATTATTTCGGCCAATTCAGGCATGCTACTAGGGCGTAATCTTGCCACAAAATATTTAGTTGAAAGCATTAATACAATACTAAAAAATATGGCTCCTAAAAAATAGATTACAATTAATATTCCTCTTTTATAGCCATACGATTTATAAATTAAAAAAAGTAGGGATAAAAAAAGAGGAATCCAAAAAGTGGTTTTTGTTATAAGTAACCAAAAACCATCCCAGGATTCTATTCCTAGACTATTTAGGTATATAAAAAGTTGAAAATCCCATTCTTTTAGGGTTTCGAGCATCTACAAATTACGTTTTACAGATCCAGAAATTTCTTTAAGTTCTTCTTTTACTTTGTCAATTTCTTTTTTAACATCGTTAGTAATATCAATATCTAATCCCCGATCCTGTGCACTTTTGCTAATTTCAGATTTGATATCATTAGTGGCATCTTTAATTTGGCGCATGCCTTTTCCAAGTCCACGAGCAATTTCAGGAACTTTATCTGCGCCAAAAACCATTATCACAATAAATACGATGAATGCAATTTCAGCACCGCTAATAAATAAGAGTATTGTTTGTGATATCATAGCGCAAATATAGTGAAGTTTCTTCTCGGCAAAAAAAAAGCAACAGATAGTTTTATATTTTGAACAATTATTTTTAAATACAATGAAGTTTGGTTTTTTGTAAATACTCTTCAACAAAAAACCTATAAATTCTTAATTATTTTAAAGTTAACTTCAATTAGTATAGAAAAAACATTTACATCCCTTAAGTGCTTCGTAACTTTGTGCCTTATCTACTAAATTTACCCTTATGAAAAATTGTATTATAGCAAGCACGTCAACCATTCATGGTGGAAGCTATTTAGAATATATACTACCCGAATTGGTGAAATTATTTAAAAACACCGATGAAATTCTTTTCCTCCCCTATGCACAACCCGGGGGCATAAGTCACGATGCTTATACCCAAAAGGTAGCAGATGTTTTTCAAAAAATAAACAAAAAAGTGGTTGGAATTCACAACTTTCAAGAGGTAGAAGAAGCCATAAAAAATGCTAAAGGAATTTTTACCGGTGGCGGAAATACGTTTGTTTTAGTTACCCAATTATATAGGCATAAAGTAATGGAAACTTTGCGGAAAACCATTTTAAAAGGAACGCCCTATTTGGGCACAAGTGCGGGAAGCAATATTTGCGGGCTCACCATGCAAAACACAAACGATATGCCCATTGTGTATCCGCCAAGTTTTAAAACCCTTGGCATTGTACCCTTTAATTTAAATCCGCATTATCTCGATCCAGATATAAACTCTAAACACATGGGAGAAACACGAGAAACACGTATCCAAGAATTTCATGCTTTTAATACCTTACCCGTTATTGGCCTTCGCGAAGGGAGCTGGCTGGAAGTAAAAGGTGAAAATATAATATTGCGAGGAAAACTGCCTGCTCGCATATTCACACAAAATAAAGAAGCCTATGAAACTACTCCAAAAACCAATTTTAATACTTTGAACTAAATGAATTATCAAAAAATACTTTTTGAAATTGAGGAAGAATTAAAAGATTTTCCTAACAATGGAAAGATTGCTACCTACATACCCGAACTCTCCAAAGTAAATCCTGATAAATTTGGGGGATATTTGTATTGTGTAAATGGGACACATTCTAGTTTTGGAGATGCTGAAGAGCGTTTTTCTATACAAAGTATTTCAAAAACCTTCGGACTTTCTCTAGCCATGCTGCTTAAAGGCGATGAATTATGGAAACGTATCGATGTAGAACCCTCGGGAAGTTCTTATAACTCGCTTTACCAATTAGAACGTGAAAACGGCATTCCACGAAATCCATTTATCAATTCAGGGGCTTTGGTAATTACCGATATATTGCTTTCAGAATACGACCACCCTAAAGATGAGATTTTAAAGTTTGTTCGAAAAATATCTGGCGTAGAAAGTATTGATTTTGACGAAAGTGTAGCCGAATCTGAAAAATTACACGGGCATCGCAATGCAGCCCTTGCTCATTTAATGAAAGCCTTTGGAAACATCCATAACGACATCAACACCATTCTAGACATTTATTTTTACCAATGCTCTCTTGCTATGAGTTGTGGTGAATTGGCTAAAACGTTTATGCTCTATGCCAACGAAGGGAAAATTTTAGAAACCAACGAAGAAATAATGCCCCCTATAAAAATACAACGTATCAATGCTTTAATGCAAACCTGTGGCTTTTATGATGAAGCAGGTGAATTTGCCTTTCGTGTAGGGTTACCCGGAAAAAGTGGTGTTGGAGGTGGAATTGTAGCCATACATCCTGAAAAATACAGCGCAGTAGTTTGGAGTCCTAAATTAAATGAAAAAGGAAATTCATTATTAGGAATGGAAGCGTTAGAAAGACTTACAAAAAAGACGGGATTTTCTATTTTTTAATACCATATTTTGATTTTAAAATAGCAAAAAGAAGTATTTTTACATAGTTAAAAATACACCCAAAAAATCCAGACTATGGATCTACAAATAAAACACAAAGAAAACACTACAAATGGAATTTTCTATTTTGAAAAAGAACATAAAATAGTGGCTGAAATGGAATATGCCTATTCCGAAAAAAATGTAATTTCAATAAATCATACCGAGGTTAAACCAGCATTTAAAGGACGAGGTTTAGGAATAAAACTTTTAGATGAAACCGTAAATTTTGCCAGAAAAAACAACCTGAAAATTACAGCACTTTGCCCATTTGTTGAAGTGCAATTTGAACGATCAGACAAATATAACGATGTTAAAATCTGATATAGTTATTAAGCAAATTACAGCACAAGAAACTATTCCGGTTCGTCACCCTGAACTTCGTAAAGGCAGACCAATTGAAGAATGCATTTTTGATGGTGACAACCTTTTCACTACTTTTCATTTAGGACTTTTTTTAAATAACCACCTTATAGGAGTGGCCACATTTCTTGAAAACAACAACCCTTTATTTCGGGCAGATCAATTACAGCTTAGAGGAATGGCCGTATTAACAAAATACCAAGGCAAGAAACTTGGGGATTTACTGTTAAAAAAAGCAGAAGAATTAGCAATTGCAAAAAACAAAAGCATTATTTGGTGTAATGCAAGATTAATTGCCGTAAATTTTTATAAAAGAGCAGGCTACCAAACCATTGGAAATTCCTTTGAAATAAAAGAGGTTGGCACTCATTTTGTAATGTTTAAAGAAATTAAATAACCAAAAATGTATAAAATACTTAGCAGCATCTTTCTAATTACCTTTTTATTAGCATCCTGTAAAAACAATCCTGACATTGAAATCGTACCTGAAGTAACCATTCAAGAAACCGAAGCAGGAAAAATTATACCGTTAGACTCTACTTCCAGAGCCATATTAAACGACTCATTAGCCATAAAATTTTACGAAGCAAATGACAATAAAACATTTTGGATTTCTGATTATTCTAGAGATAAATTATTAACTATCTTTAAAACAGTGGAAGAAGAAGGCCTAGTAAAAAAAGACTTCGACCTAGAAAAGATGTTAATTCTTGAAGATTCTATTAAAAAGTTATCCGATTCAGATTTAATAACCTACGACTATCTACTTACCCAAAATCTTATTACATACCTTCATAAAGTGGCAAATGGCAGCCTAAACCCAAAAGAACTTTATTCCGATTGGGATTTAAAAGAAAACCAAATCGATTTTAGTGCCTTACTATTGAATTTTCTAATAAAAGATGGATTTGAAAAAGCGATAACTCAAGTGCAACCCAAACATATCGTTTACCATAAGTTAAAAGATGCCTTAAAAATTATAGAAACCTTCCCAAAAGACACCTTTTCCCCCATAAAAATTGACGGGAAAATAGTTTTAAATGACACTTTAGAAAGTCTGGTAAACATAAAACAAAGGCTTATCTATTGGAAAGATTTAAGGCCGCAGGACAGCTTAACTCCCGTGTATGATGAGCAAACCGAATTAGCAATAAAAGTTTTTCAAATGCGTCATGGCCTTGCTCCAGATGGTGTAATTGGTTTTGGCACCGTAAATGCATTGAATTATTCAAAAGAGAAAAGAAAAGAACAAATTATTGTCAATATGGAACGCTGGCGTTGGTATCCTCGTGAATTTAGCAAGGAATATATCATTTTAAACATCCCAGATTATACCTTACACACAATAAAAAAAGGCGATACCACACGCACACACAAAATTATTGTTGGCAAAGCTGCTAGAAAAACTCCTGTTTTACAATCAAAAATAAGTCATTTAGTTTTTAACCCTACTTGGACAGTGCCTCCTACCATTCAAAAAAATGATATCATTCCCGCAGTTGCTAAAAATAGAGGCTACTTAGCCGATAAAAGAATTACGGTATATGACAACAATGGAAAAGTAGTAGCCGCCGAAGATTGGGACATTAAAAAGGCAAACAGTTACCGCTATGTGCAAAGTTCAGGCTCCTCTAATGCACTAGGTCTCGTAAAAATCATGTTTCCAAACCGTTTTTTAGTGTACTTGCATGATACCAATTCTAGAAGTTTTTTTGAGCGCGAAACCCGTTCCTTAAGTTCCGGATGTGTGCGCGTGCAAAACCCCTTTGAGCTTTCAGAATATATATTAGAAGATAATACCAACTGGAGTTTAGAAAAAATTAATGAACTAGTGCAAAAGGGAAATACCAGAGAAGTTCCCGTTAAAAAAGACATCTACGTTCATTTTTTATATTGGACAGCTTGGAGTGAAAAAGGAGCATTACAGTTTCGTGATGATCTTTATAATTTAGATGCTTCCTTATATGCTAAATTAAGAAATTAACTGCGATTGCGCTTCATAATTTTTTGAGGGATAATAAATAAACAAACAAGATTTGTCCTGAATGGTTTTAATAATTTCTTCAGACATTTCGAGTGGTAATGCAGGGCAACCAAGGCTTCTTCCTAATCTGCCATTTTTATCGATGAAAGATTCTGAAACATAATCAGCACCGTGAATTACGATGGCCCTTTCCCTAGCTTTATCATTAATGCCTTTTTCCAGACCATCCAGACGAAGCGAAAAACCGTGTTTTCCAAAATACGTTTCTGCAGTAGCGTAAAACCCAAGACTGCTTTGGTAGGATTCCGGAACATTCGAAAATTTTGTAGCAAACTCATTTCCGGTATTTCTTCCGTGCGACACAAATGTTTGATATAAAATTGTATTGGTAGCTAAATCAATTACCCACATGCGTTGTGCATTAGCCGATTTACTAAAATCGATTAGCGTTAAAATTTCTTTTTGTATTTTGCCTTTTTCCTTCAATTTATAAAATCCTTCTATTGCTTTTACAAAACTCTCTTGCGATGGAAGCATAAAATGATTCGCATTTAAGGAATGGTATATTTCTTCTGAAGTTATTTCAATCGAAGTGCTGTTAGCAGTTGCTATAAAATTGGTATTCGACACAGTGTGCATAGAAAAGGAAAATAGACCAAGCAACAAAACGGGGAGGATTTTGTAAAACATTATAAATCTTTAGGTTACTAATAAATTCAGGATAAACAAATATATAAAAACATGTTAAAAAACAATATTTTTGTAACTATTTAAAAGAAAAATACAACAATTTTTATTTTTTTTGTTACATGATAATACAAACGATACAGTTTAGGATATAGTATTGCAAACTATTTTTTTAACTTTTAATCCTCTTTAAAAATTAAAACAGCTATAAAAAAAGCGGGTAATTTTTAAAATCTTACTTAATAAACCTTCCCTAAAAGCGAGATTTTGTTTTTATCTTTGCAGCATGAACAAAAAAGTCCTTTTACTTATTCTCGATGGTTGGGGCATTACCCAAGATCCTGATGTTTCTGCTATAGCACAAGCAAAAACACCTTTTATAGATTCACTTTATGTAAAATATCCAAATGCCCAATTGCGAACCGATGGGTATAATGTTGGCCTTCCGGAAGGACAAATGGGAAATAGTGAAGTGGGTCATATAAATCTTGGCGCCGGGAGAATTATTTACCAAGAACTAGCAAAAATCAATCTAGCCGTCACCAATAATACCATTGCTTTTGAACCTGTATTAGTAGATGCTTTTTCCTATGCAAAAAATAACGCTAAAAATGTGCATTTTATAGGATTGGTTTCTGATGGCGGTGTACATTCGCATATCAACCATTTAAAAGGTTTATTAAGTGCCGCGCATCAAGCACAATTAAAAAATGTATTTGTCCATGCCTTTACCGATGGCCGTGATGTCGATCCGCGTTCCGGAAAAGATTTTATTGAAGATGTACAACTTCACATGCAACAAACCACAGGAAAACTTGCTTCCGTAATGGGAAGATATTTTGCCATGGATAGAGACCGAAGGTGGGAGCGAACAAAAAAGGCTTATGACTTATTGGTTTACGGAAAAGGAACCGCTTCTGAAAATGCGTTAGAAAGTATTCAAAAAAGTTATGATGGCAACATAACCGATGAATTTATCGATCCTATTGTAATGATAGAAAACGATACTCCTGTGGCTATAATTCAGCCCGATGATGTAGTCATTTTCTTTAATTTCAGAACCGATAGAGGTCGCCAATTAACAGAAGCCTTAACACAACGCAACTTTCCTGAGCAAGACCTAAAAAGCTTGCCACTACATTTTGTCACCATGACCAATTATGACGACACCTATTCAAATATCCAGACTATTTATCATAAGGATAATGTCACGGAAACTTTAGGAGAAGTCCTTTCAAAAAACGGTAAAACACAGATACGCATTGCAGAAACCGAAAAATATCCGCACGTAACTTTTTTCTTTTCAGGAGGAAGGGAAGAAGTTTTTGAAGGAGAGAAACGAATCATGTGCCCATCGCCAAAAGTAGCTACTTACAACCTGCAACCGGAAATGAGTGCGTATGCACTTCGAGATAAAATACTCCCGGAAATAGAAAACAAAACCGCTGATTTCATCTGTATGAATTTTGCTAATCCGGATATGGTGGGTCATACGGGCGATTTTAAAGCTGCAATAAAAGCCTGTGAAACGGTAGATGCTTGTGCAAAACCTATAGTAGAAGCCGCACTAAAAAATGGCTACGCCATCATTATTCTTGCCGATCACGGAAACAGTGAAACGCTAATCAATCCGGATGGCTCACCAAACACCGCACACACGACGAATCCTGTACCAATTATTGTAGTAGACAACCAAATAAGTCAAGTAAAAAATGGTATTTTAGCAGACATAGCTCCAACCGTTTTAAAAATTATGGGTATTAAAAAACCCGTTGTAATGAATCGTGAATCTCTAATTTAAAACAAAATGAAAAAAACAATAGTATTACTTGCCATGGTTACAATACTTTTTGCTTGTGTAAATGACAAAAAAGAGAAAGAACAAGATGCCGAAGAAATCGAGGCAGAAACTGAAATGGCAATAGAAGATATGCCTATTCTTTTAGGTGTTCAAAACCGAAAAACCATTCAGTCCAAACCTTATAGTGCTTGGTTTACAAAAAATTATATGTACCAACCCGATCAAAAATCCCTTGCCGTTCTTAATAAATCTTTAGAGGGGATAACCATTACCATTTTTATGGGTACTTGGTGTGAAGACAGTCAATTGCAAGTACCGGCACTTTATGGTATTTTAGATGCCATAAAATATGATTCAGAAAAAGTAACCCTTATTACAGTTTCAGAGGATAAAGAAACTCCCGAAGGTTTAGAAAAAGGCATGGACATACAGTATGTACCAACAATTATTTTATTCAAAAACGGTAAAGAAATAGGTAGAATCGTAGAAGCTCCTGTAGAAACATTAGAAGCCGATTTAGTGAAAATCGCAAATGGGGAAGCCTACAAACACACCTATGAAGAGTAAGTTAGTAAAAATTATATAAAAATTTGCCAGCGATATGTTGTCAGAAACCCTTACCATAGCAATTGATTTTGACGGCACCATTGTCGAAAACGAATATCCAGAAATAGGTAAACCTAAAATCTTTGCTTTTGACACCCTAAAAAGTTTACAAAAAAATGGACATCGTCTTATTTTATGGACGTTTAGATATGGAAAACCTTTAGAAGAAGCTGTTGCTTTTTGTGAAGAAAATGGCATTATTTTTTATGCCGTAAACAAGAGTTTTCCGGAGGAGGAATTTGACTTTAAAGTAAGCAGAAAAATTAGTGCCGATATTTTTATTGACGACAGAAATATAGGAGGATTATTAGGATGGGGAGAAATATACCACCACCTTATCGGCGAAAAAAAAGCAGAGATAAATAAGAAAAAAAACTTTCTTTTTTTTAAAAAATAAACAAGAATGATTATACCCAAAACCAGAGAAGAAATTGAATTGATGCGTGAAAGTGCTTTGGTCGTTTCCCGAACCTTAGGAATGCTTGCCACAGAATTAAAACCAGGCGTAAAATTAAACTATTTAGACAAGCTAGCAGAATCCTATATTAGAGAAGAAGAAAATGCAATTCCCGGTTTCTTAGGGCTTTATGATTGTCCTTCTACCCTACTTATCAGCAGTAATTCGCAAGTAGTTCATGGACTTCCAACAGATTCTGAAATTAGAGAAGGTGATATTCTTTCCATAGATTGCGGCTCTATAAAAAATGGTTTTTATGGTGACCATGCCTATACCTTTGCCGTTGGTGAAATAGCACCTGAAACAGAGAAGCTTCTTCAAGTAACTAAAGAGTCTTTATACATCGGTATCCGTGAATTTAAAGCCAATAACCGCGTGGGTGATGTTGGCTTTGCAATTCAAAATTTTTGTGAAAGCCACGGTTACGGTGTCGTTAGAGAGCTAGTAGGCCATGGATTAGGCAGAAAAATGCACGAAGATCCCGAAATGCCAAATTATGGAAAACGAGGCAGAGGAAAATTATTTATTGAAGGAATGACTGTAGCCATCGAACCAATGATAAATATGGGAACCCATCGCATAAAACAACTTAAAGATGGATGGACCATTGTTACGGCTGACGGCAGACCAAGTGCGCATTTTGAGCATGATATTGCTCTAGTAGACGGAAAACCCGAATTATTATCCACCTTTGCCTATGTTTATAAAGCTTTAGGCATCGTAAGCGACGAGGAAAATGAATTTCGCCAAAAGGAATTGGTGCTTTAGATTTGAATGAGAGCTTTTTTTTGAATGGAGCAGATTGTTGTTACACGGAGATACACAGAGATACACAGAGATACACAGAGAAAATGATGATTGAGGAAGAATTGACAAATAAAATCATAAATTCTGCTTTGGAAGTGCATCGTTCGCTTGGTCCGGGTCTATTGGAGTCTGCTTATCAGGAATGTTTATATTTTGAACTTAAATCAAAAAATCTTAATGTTTTAAAGGAAATTCCTTGTCCGATTGTGTACAAGGACATTAAATTAGATCACGGCTATCGGTTTGACTTATTGGTTGAAGACAAAGTTGTTATTGAATTAAAAACTGTAGACTGTTTTACAAATGTTCATACTGCTCGGGTTTTAACCTAATTAAAACTTGGTGGATATCCTGTCGGTCTCTTAATAAATTTTCATACAAAACTTTTAAAAAATGGAATAAAAAGATTCATCAACACTCTCTAAATTCTCCGTGAAGCTCCGTGTAAAACTCCGCGCATCTCCGTGTAACAACTTGTAACAACCTAATGAATGAAATCTATTTTCAAATTTTTTCTAAATAAAATACCGAGACAGACGCTCATTAGATTAAGTTATATCTTAAAGCCCGGTCTTGCTTTATTTTACCGCGGAAAAAAATACCACGATCCCATTGACGGCAAAAGTTACCGAAGTTTTTTGCCATACGGTTATGAAACCCAGCGGAAAAATGTTTTAGCCCCCGGAACCCTTTCGCTGGAAAGGCACAGGTTGTTATGGCTCTACTTAAAAAATGAAACAACATTTTTCACAGCACCTTTAAAAGTATTGCATTTTGCGCCGGAACAAGCATTTTATAAACGGTTTAAAAATCTCAAAAATCTAGACTATACAACAACCGATTTAAATTCGCCGCTTGCAGATGTAAAAGCAGATATTTGTAACCTACCTTTTGAAAACAACAGTTTTGATTTTATTTTGTGCAACCATGTTTTAGAACACATTCCCGATGACCAAAAAGCCATGCAGGAGTTATATCGCATATTAAAACCCGGTGGAATAGGGATATTTCAAATACCCCAAGACATCGCCAAAGCGAAAACTTTTGAAGACGACACGATTACAGATGCAAAGGAACGTGCTAAAATTTTTGGGCAATATGACCATGTACGTGTGTATGGAAGAGATTATTTTGACAAATTAAGAGCCGTTGGTTTTAAGGTGGAAGAAGCAGATTATACAAAAAACTTTTCAGAAAGGGAAAATGATTTTTACCGTTTAGCAAAGGGTGAAATTATACCGGTTTGCAGAAAAATCAAGTGGAAACATCCATTCTAAATATTTAACACCTATATTCCTAATTAATAAAGGATGATTCCTTACCGAATACATTAAGGTAATGAAGTTAGTTTTGGATACAAGTGAGAATTTCTAATAATGAAGTCGTTTAAACTTTTTTCAATTGGCTGCAAAATGGTCTTTTTGCCCCATATTTAGCCTGTTTTTTAACTCCGTAGCTCTGCTATGAAGTACAAAAAAGTCAAAATCTGGAACAAAAATCCTCATTTTTCGCTTCAATCAAAAAAGTTTAAACGACTTCAATAGTAAAACACGTAAATTATTCCTTTTTTGTTACCCTTTTCAAAAAAGTGTACTTTGAGATCATCATAGTTTTTACCAACCATTTTTAAAAAAAATCATTGTTGTCCGATAAAAATCTAAACTACTAAAAAAATCTTTGTTAGCGGTTTATTTTATTGAATTGTGCGTTGTATTTGAAAATAGAACCTCCCTATGGGTCAAAAAGGCTTAACTGGTTTCTGTTTTTTGTTGTGATTTCTTCCCATTTTGCCTCTGGGTTCTTTAAGAATTTGAACAAGTCAATATAAGTCATTAAATGATACCGTATCACGGACATCATAT